>NZ_JAWIRR010000002.1:0-360694 GCF_036320065.1 Stenotrophomonas sp. SMYL8 | reverse complement strand
GCGTCCCAGCCAGAGCGCAGAACAGATCTGACAGCTCCCCGGGGGCACTTTTGCTTACCCCGAAGGATTGCTCCAGGCGCGCGCGTGTCTTTACCAGCGTCTGCCGCTTGCGCAGCAAATCGTGCATTTGCTGCTGCTCATCGGTACGCGGTACGTATTCACGCAGGCGATCGTTCTCCTTCTTCACGTATCGGGCGATCGCTTCGGCGTCCATGGCGTCCGTCTTGCCACGCGAGCCCGTCGCCCGGCCGTAGTGCTTGATCAGACGTGGATTGATCACATAGACAACGTGGCCTGCCTGGCCAGCCATCCGAGCCAACAACTCGTAGTACCGCCCCGTCGCCTCCATGCCAATCCGGCATCGCTGGGGCAAGGTGTTGAGCCACTGGGCTATGCCGGCCCGGGTGTTGGCGATCCTGTCGCCGGCCTTGCGGTCGGCCACTGCCGGTACGAACTCCTTGGAGTCCACGTCCACGCCAATATCGAGAGAATCAGACATTTGTACGGCTCCCAGCTATCTTTAAGGGGCTGGGGTGGTACCGCACCGACGTTAGCTTGCCTACATCGACGATCCCCTTTGGGGGCCGTACGATCCTTTATCGACGTTCGTGTGCGGGATGGGGATCGCTCGACTCGTCTGTCGGCTAGTATCCGCAGATGCATGCTTGACGGTCCCTCCACCCTGGCTCCTACATACCTCGTAGGAGCCGGGAGGAACATACAAGCATGGCTCGACGCTAGAGAGGCAACGAAGAGAAGCCGGCGTTTCGCCGGCTTCGTCTTTACTTGATGGCGCAATCGCCGAAGGACAGGTGGTCCGTGCCGGAACTGAACTGCAGCGTGCAGCTGGCGGTGAACACGGCGCCTTCTTCCAGTGCGCCGAGCTTGGCGGCCTGCTGCGCATCGTCGGAGGTCAGCCGGGCCAGGACATTGCCCTGGTCATCACCGGCCTCGATCAGCGGTTCGCCCGCCAGGTTGCTGGAGACGCCCAGCGCCACAGCGGTGAAGGTCACCGTCTGGTTGAGTTCTTCCATGCCCAGTGACGAATTGCCGGCCTCTTCAAAGGCCTGGTAGAGCGTTGGCAGATCCTGTGCGGCATGGGCGGCCAGCGGTGCAAGCAGGCCGAGGGAAAGGGCGATCAGGACGGTGCGCTTCAAGGTGTTCTCGCAGTCACGGGATTCATTCCCGTGGATGGTGTCAGTAGATCCACGCCATGCGTGGATGGGTTTGGCAAAGGACAGGGCGCGGCCGGCGGCTCGATTGCCCATCCATCCGCAGCCCTGCGACGGAAGGGCGCTCCTGCGCCCCGCTGGCCGGCAAAATAGTGGATTCGGTGTTTCCGGCGCAAACGGGAAAATGAACGCATCGCGCGCGTGATACACAGCGTGACGTTCGATCGATGTGATAATCATTCGCGTTTAAGGTAGACTGCGGTCCCTTGTGAACCGGCGGCCCTGGGCCGCTTCTGCCGCCGCTGATGAAGCATTTCGTCCCGCCTTCGCGCCGTGGTCCACTGGCCCGCGGCCTGGTCGCCTTGATGATGGGTCTGCTCCTGGCCACCCCGTACGCCCATGCGCAGCAGCGCAATCCGCTGCAGAAGATCGGCCACACCGTGCTCGACGAGCCGGCGGTCAGTTATCGCTTCGAGCATTTCGTGGTGGACAGTCCAGACCAGCAACGCCGCTGGCGGGTGAATGTGGCGATCCCGGCCAAGGCCAGCAAGGCGCCGCTGCCGGTGCTGTACGCGCTGGATGGCAATGCCGTGGCGATGGTGCTGGATCAGCCGTTGCTGGCCGAGCTGGCGGCACGCAAGGCGCCACCGGTACTGGTGCTGATCGGCTACGACAACGACCTGCGCATCGATTCGAAGGCGCGCACCCGCGACTACACCGCGTGGATCGACCGTGCCGACGACGAGAGCGGCACAACCCAGGCCGTCGGCGGTGGTGCCGCCGCTTTCCTCGACGTGATCGAACGCCGCATCAAGCCGGAGGTCGAGCGTCGCGCACGCATCGATACGGAGCAACAAGCGCTGTGGGGTCACTCGCTGGGCGGGTTGTTCGTGCTCAACGCGCTGTACACGCGTCCCGCCGCCTTCCAGTCCTATCTGGCGGCCAGCCCGTCGCTGTGGTGGAGCCAGGGCGCGGCGCTGGGTGATCCGGAACAGCAGTTCGTGCAGAACGTGCATGGCCAGCCGGCAAAGCTCTGGCTGATGCTGGGCGGTGCCGAGCGTGTCGGTGATCGCGGCAAGCGCGACATGAACAATCCGCGCGTGGTCGCGCACCTGCGCCGCATCGGTGGCGCCACCCCGGATGCGGCGATGCAGCTGTCCGAGCGGTTGGCCAAGGTGCCGGGCATGCGCGTGCAGTATCGCGAGTTCCCCGGCCTCGGCCACGGCCCGATGCTGCCTGCGTCGTTCCATGCCGCGTTACATGAACTGTACGGCGTGACCGACCGCAGCGCCGGTGACGGCGCGCCCAATGGCGGGGACAGCGCCGCCGAATGAATCCCTTCGCATGCCAAGGCGTGCGACCCCCACTACCCAGGCGAGGCTGCCGATGTGCAGCGGCCCAGGCAACCGATGAATCCCGCGTCACGTGGCGCGGCCTACGTGTGCAAGGAGCCTTCCATGTCGTTCCGTCCGTCTTTCCGTCTCACCTCTCTCGCCGCTGGCCTGTTGCTGGCCGTGACCGCCACCGCACAGCCGGTGTTCGATCAGCCGGCCAACGCCACCTTCAAGGGCGAGGTCGTCTCGCGCGGTGAGAACGTGGTTCCCGGCAGCACTGCCGACGTGGTCGGTCGCGGTTTCGTGCCGGGCCAGAAAGTCAGCCTGCTGCGTGGCGACAGCGTGCTCAACACGCAGCCGCTGGTGGTCGATGCCGATGGCAACTTCAAGACCCAGCTGAGCATTCCGGCCGACGCCGTGCCGGGTACCCACCCGGTGGTGGTGCGCGCCAGCCAGCCGGCTGCAGCCACCGTGCTAAAGCTGCGCGTCTCGCCGCAGCTGCCGCTGTCCGGCCAGGCGCAGTTCGCCACCCAGTCCAACAAGCTGGTGCCGGGCCTGTATCAGTCCGCCTACAGCGCCGCCAGCAACGCGCTATTCGTGACCTCGGCCGTGGGCCGCCCGCCGGTGACCCAGTCGCAGCTGCTGAAGCTGGACCCGAAGTCGCTGAAGGTGACCAAGGCGATCACCCCGGCGCAGGTGCCGGGCGGTACCAATGGCGCGGTCTATGCGGTCTACGGTGTGGGCGTGGATGACACCAATGGCAACGTCTGGGTGACTAATACCCGCCAGAACTCGATCGCGGTCTACCGCCAGAAGGACCTGTCGCTGGTCCACCAGTTCCCGGTCGACACCGTGCCGCACGCGCGCGACGTGGTGGTCGATGGCACCCACGGCAAGGTGTTCGCCTCGGCCACGGGTGAAGACCACCTGTCGGTGTTCGATGCCAAGACCTTCAAGGAGCTGCCGGCAGTGACGCTGGAATCCGGCGTGGATGACGGCAAGTTCACCCCGATGAGCCTGGTGCTGGACGAGAAGGCCGGCAAGCTGTTCACCGTCAGCATCGGCACGCCGGAAGCGGCGGTGATCGATGTGGCCAGCGGCAAGGTCGAGAAGGTCATCGACCTGGGCAACTCGATCAGTGCCTCGGGCGTGGCCTTCGACGCGGCACGCAACCGCCTTTACGTAGCCTCGCAGGGCACCGACAACCTGCTGATCGTCGACGTGGCGGCCGGCAAGGTGCTGCATGACGTGCCGGTCGGCGCCGGTGCGCTGAACGTCGCATTCGATGATGCCTCCGGCCTGGCCTATGTCAGCAACCGTGGCGCTGGCACGGTCACCGTGGTGAATGGTGACGGCAAGGTGGTCGCCAACCTCGATGGCGGCACGCTGCCGAACCATGTCCGCGCCGACGGCAAGGGCAACGTGTTCGCGGTGAACAAGTCGCGTGGCGCCGAAGACCCGAAGGGTGACCGCATCACCCGCATCACCCCGAAGCAGTAAGTCACACGGCGGGGCGGCGTGCGCGTCGCCCCGCCAGCAAGGAGAACGAGCATGAACATCGCGTCCCGTCTGCGCCTGTGTGCGCTTCCATTGGCTGTCTCGCTGGCACTGGCTGCCTGTGGCGGTTCATCGACGCCCTCGGACACTGGCAAGCTGGCTGAGCCTGCCGCCGCGACCGCGGCTGGCGAAGCCGCGTTGCCGGCTGGCTGGCAGCGCGTGGCCGGCACCGACATGCCGGCCGTGCGCGATCAGAAGGCCGTGCTGCCGGCCAAGGTTCATTCCGATGACGGCGCCGACATCGAGGTGGCCGATACCAGCCGCGTCATTGCCGGTGGTGACGACGTGATCGCGGTGATCGAGGCGCTGGGTCTGGGCAAGCAGGTATTTGCCGCGCCGACCAACACCACCACGCAGGCCGGCCTGGCTGCCCCGCACCAGTTCCTGTTCAACCGCACCACGGGCGTGGAGGGCGTGCTGAGCCTGCAGGGCTCGCTGTTCCTCGGCAACAGCCTGCGCCGCCACACCGAGCTGGCGAAGAAACTGCGTGAGGTGGGCGAACCGGCGGTGGTCATCGATGACCTGCAGCCGGCACCGGACAAGGTGCGCAAGGTCGCCGCCGCACTAGGGCTGGCCGAGGCAGGGCAGGCACTTGCCACGCAGGTGCAGCGTCAGCTCGACGAGGCTGCAGCGATTGGCAAGGGCCTGGGCCATGCGCCACGAGTGATCCACGTTTCGGCCACCGGCGCCGGTGGCTCCCCGACCGTGGCCGGTGCGGACAGTGCGTCGGCGCAGCTGATCGCCCTGGCCGGCGGGGTCAACATCGGTACCGAGGCGGGAGTGAAGAACTACTCGCAGCTGAGCAATGAAGGTGTGGTCGCGGCAGCGCCGGAGGTGATCCTGGTGACCGAGCATGACCTGCAGCTGTTCGGTGGCGCTGAAGGCCTGTGGAAGTCCTACCCGACGCTGAAGCAGACCCCGGCCGGGCAGGCCAATCGGGTCTGGGTGATGCCGGATGTGCAGCTGAAGTACACCAGCGTCGGCTCCGGTGCCGGTGCGCTGGCGCTGGCCAAGGCGCTGGCGGCGTTGCCGAAGGCATGAGTCCGGCGGATCGGCGCCGCCGTCGCGGACGGACGATGTTGCTGGTGGCGTTGCTGGCACTGCTGGGGGCGGTGCTGGCCTCCTTCGCCGTGGGCCCGCTGCGGCTGCCGCCGCTGGAGGTGATGCAGGCGTTGGCGGTGAAGCTGGGTCTGCTCGATCCTCAGGCGGTCAGCAGCCGCGACCTCGCCGTGGTCTGGCAGCTGCGCATTCCGCGCGCCCTGCTGGGCGCGATGGTCGGTGCGTCGCTGGCGATGGCCGGTGCCAGCCTGCAGGGCCTGTTCGGCAATCCGCTGGCCGATCCTGGCATTGTCGGTGTCAGCCAAGGCGCCGCACTGGGCGCAGTTGCCGCCATCGTGCTGGGTGCTGCGGGCGCGGCCGGTTGGCTGGTGCCGGTGGCCGCGTTCGCTGGCGGCGCACTGGCAATCGGCCTGACCTACGCATTGGCCCGGCCCGGCAAGGGCACGGGCAACGCCACGCTGCTGCTGGTCGGTATCGCGATGGCCGCGTTCTGCTCGGCGTTGATCGGTTTCCTTACATATATCGCCAGCGAGAGCGAGCTGCAGTCGCTGGTGTTCTGGCAGATGGGCTCGCTGGCGCGCGCCAACTGGGCCGATGTGGCGGCCGTGGTGCCGTTGTTTGCCATCGGTGTGTTCGCGCTGCAGCGGTTGGCCACGCCGCTGGACATGCTGGCGCTGGGCGAACGCCAGGCACAGCACCTCGGGCTGGATGTGACCCGCACGCGGCGTCGTCTGGTGGCGTTCAGTGCGCTGCTGGTGGGCGCGGCGGTGGCCTTTGCCGGCTCGATCAGCTTCGTTGGCCTGGTGGTGCCGCACGTGGCGCGCCTGCTGGTCGGCCCCGGGCATCGCTGGCTGCTGCCGTTGTCCGGCCTGCTCGGTGCGCTGCTGATCGTGGTGGCCGACGCCGCCGCACGCACGCTTGATCCACCCGCGGAGATTCCGCTGGGCTTGTTCTCGGCCGCGCTGGGCGCACCGTTCTTCCTCTGGCTGGTGCTGCAGCAGCGCCGCAAGGCGGCCCCATGAGCGCGCTGCTGAAGCTGCACGAGGTGGTGGTGCGCCGCCAGCAGCGCGAGATCCTGCATGGCATCTCGCTGGCGTTCGAGCCGGGCACGGTGACCGCCCTGGTTGGCCCGAACGGCGCGGGCAAATCCACGCTGTTGGCGGTGGCTGCCGGTGACCTGCGTGCCGACGTGGGTGAGGTGAGCCTGCTGGGCAAGCCCTTGGCCAGCTACAAAGCGGGGCCGCTGGCACGCGAGCGCGCGGTGATGCCGCAGGAGCACGGCGTGCGCTTCGCGTTCAGTGTGGAAGAAGTGGTGGCGATGGGGCGGCTGCCGCATCCGCCGGATCCAGCCGTGGACGACGCCCTGGTGGAAGCGGCAATCGATGCCGCCGAGCTGCAGGCGCTGCGCCTGCGCGAGGTGCAGCAGCTGTCGGGCGGCGAGTCCGCCCGGACCACGTTCGCGCGCGTGCTGGCGCAGGACACGCCGCTACTGCTGCTGGATGAGCCAACCGCAGCGCTGGATCTGCGTCACCAGGAACGCACGCTGCGCAGTGTCCGCGCCTGTGCCGAGGCCGGTGCGTGCGTGATCGTGGTGCTGCACGATCTGAATCTGGCCGCCGGCTATGCCGATCGCATCGTGCTGCTGGAGCAGGGCAGGGTGGCAGCCGATGGCACGCCGTTGCAGGTGCTGACTGAAGAAAACCTGCGGCGGGTCTACCAGCAGGACGTGGTGGTGCTGGAGCACCCACGGCGCGGCGTGCCGCTGGTGGTGGTGACCTGAGCGTCCAGTCGTTCTGCGCGGCGACGTATCATGTGCAGTTCGTTTTCTTCAATGGACTGATGTGATGATCCGTACTGTTTCACATGGCGTGCTGCTCTCGGCAATGGTCGCCTCCGTATGCGCCGCCAGCACCGCGTCCGCATCCTCGGTCTCCCTGATCAAGGCCGCCGAGCAGGCCTCGCTGATCGAGAGCCGGTATTCCGCCGGCGGGGGCGCTCCGGTGGTTCCGGTGACGACCCGCTATTTCGCCAGTGATGAAGTGCTCATCAGCTGGGATGACCAGCAGGTGCTGATGCTGTGCAGGGAGGCGGTGTACCTGCAGATTCCTGCCGGCAAGGCAGGTGACGTTGCGCTGGCTGCTGAACAGCGGCAGATGATTGCCTATCAGGCAATGATGTCCGGCCTGGGTTCGCTTGCGGCCGTGGCCGAAGCGGCGGGGGATTCGGTGGTGGTGGCGGACGACGGCAGCGAGACCCGTCGCGCGGGTGAGAGCAGCTGGGCCTACGGGGTGGAACGCCATGACGTCACCACCCAGCGCATGGCCGATGGCGCGCTGCGGATCCGGGCACGCAAGACCGAGACCGTGAACAAGGCCAAGCCTGCGGAGCCGGACGACATGTTCAGTACCGAAGACGACCAGGCGGCGCGACTGTCGGAGCTGGCGCCGGTCGGCAGCTGGACCGAGGTGGTGGTCCATGGCGGCCCGCGCCAGGCGCAGGTGGATCCGGCGATGTCGTTGAAGGGATGGATCTCGATGGGGGACGACCAGGCTGCGACCGTGGCTGAGGCGCGCAAGCTGCACGACTGCAAGTAAGGCAGGGCAGGGGTCAGAGCCCTTGCATTGGGCAAAGGGATCTGACCCCGGTCATTGCCGGCCTCATCGTTCTATTCATGCGCGCAATATTCACTTGCGCGCCAGATTGGCAGGTCTAGAATGCGCCCCATGAACCGGATGCCGCTCCTGAAGTTTTTCACCCTGACCCGCGCAAGCGCGGAACGGGCGTGTCTGCCTGGAGCCCCACGAGGCCGTTGAGACGGCCATCGCTGGACCTTCGACAGAGCGCCCTCCGGGGCGCTCTTTTCGTTTCTGATTTCCCGCAAGTCGACTAACAGTCGACTCTACCCAGTCGACCCTACCCAGTACCCAAGGAGAACGTGCCATGCACCAGATCGCCGAGACCGAACGCTAGCCGCGCACCCTGTCGCCAACCGGGGTGCGCGGCCCCCGAAGTTGGCTTTGCAGGAGTCTCTCTATGAACACCCAAGTCCTTTCCCGCCGTCGCAACCTTGGCATCATTGCCCACATCGACGCCGGCAAGACCACGCTGACCGAACGCCTGCTGTGGAAAAGCGGCGAGATCCATCGCGTCGGCGAGGTGCACGATGGCAATGCGACCACCGATTTCTCGGCGATCGAGCGCGAACGTGGCATCACCATCGGCGCCGCCGCCGTGCAGGCGCAGTGGGCGCCGCGCGACCTGCCGCCGCATCGGCTGACCCTGATCGATACCCCCGGCCACATCGACTTCGCCATCGAAGTCGAGCGCTCCCTGCGCGTGCTCGACGGTGCCGTGGCCGTATTCTCGGCGGTGGATGGCGTGCAGCCGCAGTCGGAAACCGTGTGGCGCCAGGCGCGGCGCCATCGCGTGCCGCTGATCGCCTTCGTCAACAAGATGGACCGCGTTGGTGCCTCGTTCGAGCGCGTGCTGGAGCAGCTGCAGGACAAGCTGCAGGCGCGGCCGTGGGCGCTCGGCGTGCCGCTGGGCAGCGAAAGCGACTTCAACGGCTGGGTCGACCTGGTCGATGAGCGCGTGCTGCAGTGGGAAGATGGCGCCGTAACCGCGGTGACTCCGTGGGACGACGCGGCGCGCACCCTGTGGCAGCCGCAGCGCGACGCACTGGTCGAGGCCGTGGCCGACCACGACGAACTTCTGGCCGATGCCTGGCTGGAAGGTCGCGCCATCGATGCGGAACAGCTGCGCGCGGCGATCCGGCGCGCGACGCTGGCCGGTGCAGGCGTGCCGGTGCTGGCCGGTGCCGCGTTCAAGGACAAGGGCATCGAGACGCTGCTGGATGCGGTGGTCGATTACCTGCCGTCGCCGCTGGATCGGCCTGCAGTCACCGCTGAAAGCGAGAGCGGCGAGGTGGTGCTGCCGCCGGATCCAGACGGTCCGCTGGCGGGCCTGCTGTTCAAGATCACTCACCAGCAGCACGGCGCATTGAGCTTCGTGCGGCTGTACTCGGGCACCTTGAAGGTCGGTGATGCCGTGGCCAGTTCGCAGCATCCGCAGGGTCGACGTGTCAGTCGCCTGGTGCGGGTGCAGGCCGACCAGACCCACGACATCGAACAGGCCGTGGCCGGTGACATCGTCGCGGTGCTGGGCTGGAAGGATGCGGTCAGTGGCGAAACGCTGAGCGGCCGTGCGCAGCCGCTACGCCTGGAGAACATCCAGGCACAGGCGCCGGTGCTGGCCTGGCGGCTGGAGCCGGCGCGTGCGGCCGACCTGATCCGGATGGCGCAGGGTCTGGCCAGCCTGGCCCAGGAAGATCCCTCGTTCCGCGTCGAAACCGATCGCGACACGGCGGAGACCCTGGTCTGGGGCATGGGCGAGCTGCACCTGGAGGTGATGGTCGAGCGCCTGCGCAGCGAATGGAAGGTCGAGGTGGGCGTAGGTTCGCCGCGCGTGGCCTACCAGGAGACACCGCTGCGTGCGATGGCCGGCGTGGTGGGGCGGCTGGTCAAGCAGACCGGTGGCCAGGGCCAGTTCGCGCACGTGGTGCTGGATGTATCGCCGCGCGAGGACGACCAGGTGGTGTTCAACGACCGCATCGTCGGTGGCGTGGTGCCGCGCAGCTTCATCGCCGCGGTGGAGAAGGGCGTGCGTGCCGCGCTGTCGGAGGGTCCGCAGGGCCATCCGGTGGTCGGTATCGAGGTCAGTCTTGTCGATGGCCAGACCCATGCCAAGGACTCGTCGGAGATGGCGTTCCACCGTGCCGGTGCCGAGGCGATCAAGGTGGCACTGGTCGAAGGTGGCACGCAACTGCTGGAGCCGGTGATGGCGGTGACGGTGCATTCGCCGTCGGCGTCGGTGGGTGATGTGGTGGGCGATCTCAACCGTCGCCATGGTCGCATTGCCCGCATCGAGGACCAGGACGGTCGCGCCGAGGTCAGTGGTTTCGCACCGCTGGCGCAGCTGGTGGGTTACACCACATCACTGCGTTCGCTCAGCCAGGGGCGGGCCAGCAGTGAGGCGCACCTGCATGGTTACGAGCCGGTACGCGCTGCGTAAGGAAAGGCGAGGGGAGCCCGTGAGCGGGCTCCCCTTTTTTGTAGGCGTTGGTGAGGTTCCGTATCCACGCATGGCGTGGATCTACTGCGAAGCGGCGCGAATGATGAATCCGCATCAGCACGCAAGTATTTGCACTGCATTGCAACAAAACTGCAGAAAAAGCTGGATTAAAGTGATGCCTCACGATAAATTGCGCACCCCCCGTTGCTCGCCGCCGCCCGCACCCCTCTCATGCGTGATGACAAAGACCCCGGAACCCTGGAGCTGACCCTGCCGCGAAAGCGCGGTCGTCCGCCCAAGTTCGGGTACGCAATGAGTGACGCGCAGCGCGCAGCGCGCTACCGCGCGCGCCGGGCCGGGCAGGCCAACCACGCCGATGTGCGCTCCTGCTCGGACATGGTGCTGCTGGACAAGATCCGCGCTGCGGTGAGCGCGCGCGACACCGAACTGGCCGGGTTCCTGGTCCACGTCCTCTGGCAGCGCTACCCCCTGCAGTTGAAATAGGCCGTCGGTGGGGTGGCCGTTGTCATCGAGCTTGTTGATAATGCGGGATTCAGGTTGTTCCCGCTGGCGCGCCCGGGATGGCAGGCGCGCATGATCGAACGGTTCCCAAGATGACCACCACCAGCGACACCACCACCGAAGCGGCGCCGAGCAGCGCCCCCCTGTTCTACACCCGTCCGGTGCCGCTGCAGGCCGATGTGCATGCCGATCTGCGCATCCTGCCGGGCAGGCTCGAGTTTGCCGCCGGCAACAACGCCATTCCGCTGGTGCTGGGCGAGTTCTCGCTGGCCCTGCACCACTTCCCGATCCTGTTCGCCGGCCCGACCGCCGTGCCGATGGCAGCCGTGGGCGTGTCCGACCAGAACCTGTTCATCAAGGACGGCCTGTGGGAAGACGAGGCCTATATCCCGGCCTACCTGCGTCGCCACCCCTTCATCTTCATCGACACCGGTGCAGACAACGACTTCCTGCTGGGCATCGACGAAGAGAGCGCGCGCGTGGTCAAGGGCGGTGACGAAGGCCAGCCGCTGTTCGTTGATGGCAAGGCCACCGACATGGTGCAGCAGGCGTTGGAGTTCTGCGGCCAGTACACCCGCGAGCACGAACAGACCCAGGCCTTCTCCAAGGCGCTGATCGACAACGGCCTGCTGGTCGAGCGCAACGCCACCGTCCGCACTCCGGATGGCCGCGAGTTCAATCTCAACGGCTTCCTGGTGGTGGACGTCGAGAAGTTCGTGGCGCTGCCGGAAGCGACCGTGGTCGAGTGGCACCGCAGCGGCTGGCTGGCGCTGATCCACCAGCACCTGATGTCGCTGGGTCGCTTCAATGACCTGACCCGTCGCCAGGTCGAGCGCCTGGCGGCCTGATCAGGCCGATGGTGCGGCTTCCGCCTTGCGGGAGCCGTGCCACTGCTGCAATCCCCGCAGCAGTCGCCGCGCCTCGACCCAGTCAGGCGCGGCCTCATGCCCCAGTTCCCACAGGTCGGCCGCTGTGCCGGCCTGATCCGTTGCCCGGCACATCTGCAGCGTTCCCTGCAGCCGATGTGCATGATGGCGCAGTGTCGAGGCATCGGCGTCCTGCACGGCCTGTTCAATCCTGGCCAGCTCATGGGCAATGTCCGCAGCGTAATCCGGCTCGGCGCCAGGGGTGTCATCGGGCGCAGTGCCGTGCGCCGAGGGCGGCAGGTCCAGCGCCTGCAGCAGGCTCGCAACCTGCAGCGGCTTGACCAGGATGGCGTCGAAGCCGGCCCTTCGGCAGCGTGCCGCGTGCCGGCGCCCCATGCGGGCGGACAGGGCAATCACTCGCAGAGGTGCCTGTGCCTGCGCGCGCAGCTGCTGCGCCAGTGCATAGCCATCCGAGCCGCGAAGCCCGATATCCAGTACTACCGTGCCGCGCGGTCGTAGCGCATGCTCGGCCAATGCGGCGTCGGCATCGGCAACCGCGCGTACGTCGGCGCCCAGCCGACGCAGTTGCTCTGCGACGACATGCCGGCTGAGTGCATGATCTTCGACAAGGAGCAGGTCGATGCCGGTCAGTGGCGTCTGCTGCAGCGGCTCGATGGGCGGCTGATCGCCGTGAACGGCGCGGACCGGCAATCGCAGGGTGAAACGGCTGCCGCGCCCATGCACGCTGTGTGCGGTCAGGTTGCCGCCCATGGCAACGGCCAGTTCGTGCGCAATCGTCAGGCCCAGCCCGCTGCCGCCACGCCTCTGACCATCCTCGTTCTGCTGGAATGGTCGGAACAGAAGCGCCAGTTGAGCGGGTGCGATGCCGATGCCGCTGTCGATCACATCCAGCAACAGCTCCCGGGGAGACAGGGCGGGTTGTAGTTGCAGGCGCACCTCGATACCGCCGATATCGGTGAATTTCAGTGCATTGCCCAGCAGGTTGTCGACAATCTGGCGCAGTCCATCAGCATCGAGCACAACCACCGGCGCTGGATCGGGCGCGCGATCCAACTGGAGTGACAGCCCTCTCCGCAGTGCCTCCGGCCGGATTGCTTCCAGTGCGCGGGCACAGAGTTGGCCGACGTCGCAGGGCGTGGGATGCGGCCTGAAGCTGCCGCTGGCAAGGCGCGAGAACGCCAGCGAGCGATCGAGCAGCCTGCGCAGCGAGTGGCCGGCGGCAAGGGCAGCCGCGAGCAGTTCACGCTGCCCCTTGGGCAGGTGTGACTGGCTCAGCAGGTCGATCGAAGCCAGTACTGTCTGCGCGGAATTGCGCACTTCATGGCTGATCATTCCCGCCGCGCGCCCGAGGCGTTGTTCCGCGCGGCCGATTCGCCAGCGTAACGCCTGCCAGAGCACGGGCAGGCCGATGAGTGCCGCGGCCAGACACAGCAGCCAGAGCAGGAGCGGGGAACGCACCCGATCCAGTGCGCTCTCGATGGATGTGGGCAGCATCTGCTGCGCCCACAACTCCAGCAGGCCTGCGTGCTCTTCGAGGGTGATGGCGCGCAGCGCCTGATCGATGCGCGCCAGCAGCTGCTGGTCCTCCCGGCGGACAAGCAGGTGCAGATCGGTGGAGAATCCGCTGTCGAACGGGTGCAATTGCAGGCTTCCCGTGAAGTGCTGCCGGATCATCGAGTGCAGCGTTGCTTCCAGGCCGATCGCAGCATCGGCGTTGCCGCTTTCCACCGCGGCCAGGGCCGCATGGCGGTCGGGGAGATGCAGGAGGTGGATCCGGGGGTGGTGGATCGTCAGCCAGTCGGCATAGGGGCCGCCGTCAACCACGGCCAGCAGCTGCGCCCTCACGCCGGTAATGTCACGGGGCGGGTGCTCGCCTTTACGCACAGCCAATACCGTCTTGCCGCCATGGAAAGCGCCGGAGGCCCTCAGGTCGGCACAGGGAAGCGGGTGCGAGGGGCTGCCCATGACCAGCACCAGGTCGGCCTCGTCCCGGCAGACGGCAGCGACCGCTGCGCTCGTGCTGGGGTAGTTGAGATCGCGGAAGCGCAGGCCGGAATGCCGAGCCACAAGCCTGGCATAGCCATGGGCGAGGGTGGGTAGTGCGCTTGAATCCGCCAGCGTTGGGGGGAGCGGGCGCAGTGATGGCGCGGTGGCGACCCGCACTTCGCGGCCGGCGGACCATCTCTGCAGTTGTGCATCCTCGGCCGATGCAGCCGGCAGCAGGATCAGGGCCAGCAACAACGTGCACGATGTGCGCAGACGGAGGCGAACGCGCCCCATCACTGGAGCTCCAGCTGCTGCCGCAGTGCATAGATCTCCGCATCATTGCGCAACCCGAGCTTGCGCAGGGCCGCGACCTTCTGGGTACTGACCGTCTTGACGCTGCGGTGGCGACGCAGCGCGATTTCCGAGACAGTCAGGCCGGCCAGGAGCAGATCCAGCACTTCGCGTTCATTGCGGCTGAGTTCCTCGCGGCACGCCGGGAACAGGCAATCGGCAGGGAGGCGGCACAGCCCCTGCGAGATGCGCACGATGGCATCAGACAGCATCTCCAGGGGCTCGGACTTGCTGACTACGCCGGAGATGCCGGTCGCCAGCAGGTGGTCGATGCGGGTGGATGGCGTCAGCGTGGCGAAGGCGAGCAGGGGAATATGTGGGAAGCACTCGCGCAGCAGCGGAACCAGCTCATCACTGCTGCGGTCGCCAGGCGCCAGGGTGAGATCGATGATGGCGACATCCACTGCCAACTGGCGCAGGCTGCCGATGAGCTCATCGCTGCGGGTGTGGCTGGCGACAATGCTGAAGCGGACGTCGTGGGACAGGTGCAGGGCGGTGCCGCGGCGGACGATTTCGTGATCGTCGAGGAGTGCCAGCCGCAGTCGGCGCGGTGCAGGATATCCATTCATGCGCAGGGAGGTGATCGGCGCCCGCAGGGCGTGGCGATCATTCTGGCGCCGCTGTCGCGTCGAGCATCGAACTTGTTGGAATTTTGCGATTATTCCTAAGAATCGATGCGTAAAGCCCATCAATTCAATGCCGCCGATTGATGAGGTGGATCGTCAGTACCCAATCAAGCGCTTCGGGGTACTTCGCTCGCGCTGCGCAGGTCGCGGGCCATTTCGCTGGTCGCAGCCCATCCGAGATCCGCATACAGTGGTTTCCCTTGGGTGGTAGCGTGCAGCACCGCGTAGGCCACCGCTCGTCCGGCGAATGCATGGTCGGCCAGTTTCATCAGTTGGCGGGCGATGCCGCGACGCCGATAGCCGGGCTCCACGTAGACATTGAGTACGTAGCCGCGCGTGTCCTGCTCTGGATGGGCGGGGTGGGGCGGCCAGTCGATCAGCATCAGGCCAATGCCTGCGATGGGTTGTCCATTGTCGGAAAGGACATGGCCGAAGTAGTCGCCTGACACCAGGCGCGGTTCGAGCCAGGTACGGAACGGGGCCGCCATCTGCTGAAGGATCTCTTCGCTCCGGCCGCTTTCACGGAACATCGCTTCTCGGTGAGCGCAGATGAGGTCGAGGTCGCACGGAAGGATCTGCCGGACTTCGAATCCATTCCAGGAGGTTGTGATGGCATCGTCCGCGGGGCTGTTCATCGATCGTGTATCCGTTCCGGCCTTGCTGGCCTGCCCAGCATCGTATCTGCAGGGCGCGTCGCGAGTGCACCACGTTGCAATGATTGATGATCGACTGATGCTCCAGGACGATCGACCCGGGCAGAAGGTGCCGCGTCATCGCACCGATTGCGGCACCCGCCTCAGCTTGCGGGTGTCGTAACCCATGGCCGCAATCCGCTCGACCGCCTGCTGGTAGTCACTGTCCGACACCTGCGGGGTGCGGGCCATGTACCAGACGTAATCGCGCTTGCTTCGTGCCACGATGGTCTGGCGGTAGCTTTCATCGAGCCAGGCGATCACGTACTCAGCCTGGATCGGCCAGATGAACTGCATGCCCCAGACCGCGCCGTTGCCTTCCTTCTCGACACGACCGATGGGGTGCATGGACTTCTGTGGCGCTTCGAAGCTGCCTTTGCGGTACGTGAAGGTGGTCTGGATGCGTCCATCGGGGCGCAGGGCATAGCTCTCCACGGCGTCGAAGGCTTCGCGCTCAGGGCGCGACGGGATATGCGCGATCACGTACCAGTCGCCCATGAAGCGCGGCACATCCACCGACGGTGGACGCGGCAACGGGCGGGTATCGCTGGAACTGCAGCCGGAACCGAACAGGCCGACCGCGATCAGGGGAAGCAGCGGAAACATGCGCATCGGGCACCTCAGCGGGGTCGGAACAGATAGTGGGCCACCAGCCACTGCTGGCCGTCGTCGTAGCCGAACAGCTCGGCGCATGCCATCCAGAACATCCGCCAGCGCTGCCACCAGACCTTCGCTGCAACCTGGCCATAGGTGGCGATCAACACCGGCATCACCTGCTCGCGGGCTGCATCCTGGTTGGCCAGCCAGTGGTCGGCCGTGCGCTGGTAATGGGTGCCGTCCAGCAGCCAGCGTTGCTCCAGGCGCAGGTCGCGCTGGAAATGCAGCAGCGTGTCGGCCGCCGGCATCAGTCCGCCGGTAAAGAAGTGGCGACCCATCCAGTTGTCGCCGCCGTCTGTCTCGAACGGATACATCAGTGTGCGATGGGCGAAGATGTGCACGAACAGTGCACCCTCCGGTTTCAGCCACCGTGCGATGCCGGCCAGCAGGCGCTGGTAGTTGCGTACGTGCTCGAACATCTCCACCGAGACGCAGCAGTCGAACCGCGCCTTGGGCAGGTCAAGCTGGTTGACGTCGCGGGTCACCACCTCGACGTTGCTCAGGCCACGCGCCTGGCACTGCGCCATGATGTACTGGCGTTGGCTGTGCGAGTTGGAGACGGCGGTGATATGCGCGTGCGGGTAACGTTCGGCCATCCACAGGGTCAATGAGCCCCAGCCGCAGCCCAGCTCAAGTATCTGCTGGCCATCGGCCAGTCCGGCGCGCTGGCCGTACAGTTCCAGCATGGCGTCCTCGGCCTGGTCCAGCGTTTCGCGCCCGGTGGCGTAGTAGCAGCTGCTGTACTTCAACCGCTTGCCCAGGCAGGCCTGGAAGAACGCCGCGGGAACTTCGTAGTGCTGGCGGTTGGCCGCTTCGGTATGCAGCGCGAGTGGGCTGTCGGCCAGCTCGGCGATGCGCCGGCTGAAGCGTGCCGATTGGCCTTCGATGCCGCCTTCGCTTTCCTCATGCAGGCGTTGCGCGCACAAGCGGCGAATGCCCGCACGCAGCGCCGCATCGGGCACCAGCCCGCGTTCGGCCCAGGCGATCAGCCCGGTTTCCGCACCTTCGGCCGGATTCAGTGACGGGATCGCGCTCATGCGGAATGCTCCTTGGAAGAACGGGGGAACCAGGGAAAGAACATCGATGTAGTGCGCTGGTAGGCGCGGTAGTCGTCGCCGCGGCTGCGCAGCGCTTGCTTTTCAGTGAAGGGAATGCCGCTGAGAAAGCGCAGGAACACGTACATCAGCAGCGGGCCGGCCCAGGCCAGCCACCATAGTGGCGAGCCGACCGCGAGCAGGACATAGCTGAACCAGTGCAGCCACTCGAAGAAGTAGTTGGGGTGGCGGGAGTAACGCCAGAGCCCCTCGCGGCAGGTGCGACCCTTGTTCGCTGGATTCGCGCGGAACCGGGCCAGTTGATGGTCGGCCAGGCTCTCGCCGCCGACGCTCAGCAGCCAGACAAGTGCGGCGGCCACGATCCAAAACGTCATGCTTGTCTGCGGATTGGCCGCCACCGCGACGAAGGGCAGGGCGAACAGCACGACCAGCAGCGCCTGGGCCATGAAGAAGCCGAAGATCTTGCCTTGATGCCCCTGCCAGTGCTCGCGCAGATAGCGGTAGCGGCCGTCTTCCTGTTCGTGGCGGACCCGGTGCCACAGGTGCAAGGCGAGTCGACTGCCCCACAGGCCACCGAGCACGCCGAGCGCCATCCGTGGCGCCGCCGCACCATCGCCGAGCCACGCCAGCAACAGGGCTGACGCGCCCACGCCCTTGGCCCAGAGCACATCGACCACGCCGATGTTGTGATGGCGGCGCTGCCAGGCCCAACCCCAGCTCATCACCAGCACGGCGTACAGCAGGACCCACATCAGAGTGATCATGGCGACGCTCCAGCGAAGGGCGGCTGCGGGGTGTGCATGCCGCGACGGGCGGTCCAGCACAGCAGGGAAAGCGCAATGCTCCAGCCCGCGCCCAGGACCAGCAGCCCCGGCCATACAGGATCTGCGAACCGCACTGCATCGAACCCCCGTGCGGCGGAGAGATAGGCCAGAGGTGCCAGCAGCAGCCCGAACAGAGGCGGCAGCACCGGGTGGCGCTGCAGGAAGCACATCGACGTGGCCAGCGTCATCGCGAACGCCGCCCACAACGCCATGATCCAGGGCGGTGGCGCCCAACCCAGTGGGGCCGCCGCGTAGCGGACCGTACCGCTGGCGGCTGCAGTTGCGTCGACCAGCCATGCGCAGACCAGTGCCAACATCAGCAGCCGAAGATCCAGTCGCGGCTGCGGTGAAGTCAGCAGCTGGCTGCCGATATAGATCGTTGCGGCCAGCAGCGCCGGCCACTGCCAGCCTCGCCCTGCGCCGGCCACGGCACACAGCCAGACCAGCTGGTTGCCAAGCAGATTGGTCCAGAACCGGCGCATGTCAGCGGCTGTCGCCTGCAGCGAGGACGGGCCGGTGGTCCGGACGGGCCAGCAGCAGATGCGAGACGCCGATCGAACGTTCCAGGAAGCCGCCCTCGCAATAGGCCAGATAGAACTCCCACAACCGGCAGAAGTGCGTATCAAAGCCCTGCGCCTGCACCGCAGGCAGCTGGGCCAGGAAGCGCTGGCGCCAGGCGCGCAGGGTCAGTGCGTAGGAGTGGCCGAAGTCCTGCTGGGCGATCAGCTGCAGGTCGCTGGATCGGGTCTTGGCGGCCATGATCGCGTTGATCGATGGGATGAAGCTGCCCGGAAATACATAGCGCTTGATGTAGTCGACGCTGCGCCGGGCCTGTTCGTAGCGATGGTCCTCGATGGTGATGGCCTGCAGCAGGGCAACGCCATCCGGCTTGAGCAGGCGTTGCAGTGTAGCCATGTAGGTGTCCAGGTACTCGGCGCCGATCGCTTCGATCATCTCGATCGAGACCAGCTTGTCGAACTGGCCCTGCAGGTCGCGGTAGTCCTGCATCAGCAGCGTGACCTGGTCCTGCAGGCCCGCGGCCTCTACGCGTTGGGCGGCCAGCGCATGCTGTTCCGCGGAGATGGTGGTGGTGGTCACATGGCAGCCATAGTGCTGGGCGGCGTGTACCGCGAAACCGCCCCAGCCGGTGCCGATCTCCACCACGCGGTCGCCTGGCTTGAGTTGCAGCTGCTGGCAGATGCGGTCCAGCTTGCGCCGCGAGGCGGATTCCAATGACTCGGATTCGCTGTCGAACATCGCCGACGAGTACATCAGGTCCGGCGACAGGAACAGGGCAAAGAAGTCGTTGCCCAGGTCATAGTGCGCGGCGATATTGCGGCGGCTGCCTTCACGGCTGTTGCGGCGCAGGCGGTTCCAGACCCGCAGCATCCCCCCACCCAAGCGGGCCGGGCCACGCTCCATGCCGTCGAGCAGATCGCGATTGCGCACCAGCAGCCGGATCAGTGCCACCAGATCATCGCAGTGCCACTCGCCCTGGATGTAGCTTTCACCTGCGCCCACACTGCCTTGCGCAGCAACCTTGCGATAGAACGCCGGGTCATCGATGGTGACGGTGACATGCAGTTCACCACGGGCATCGCCCAGCCAGACTTCGCCGAGTGCATCGCGCACGCACAGCCGACCGTCGCGCATCGGGGCCAACTGGGCCAGCAGGCGGCGGCGCAGGAACGCGTCCAAGGCGCCGGGGCGCGGCAGGGCAACCCAGGGAGTCATCGAGTTCATCGCGGTTTCTCGGCAAGAGTGGGGTGGTCGTGCACCGGGTTGCGTTTCAACCACAGTCGCAGTGCGTGCCAGTGAATGGCGGCCACCACCTGGGTGGTCATCAGGGGATAGCAGGCCAGGACCCGGGCCAGCCCGCGGCCATCCAAGGCACGCCGCTGCATGGCCTGGGTGGCATCAAACTGGCGCACGCCGTCCCGCCAGACCTGCATGTGCACGCGCAGGTCCTGGTCGGGGTGGTTGAATCGCCAGTCGTAGCCGCAGTCCATCGGCATGAACGGCGAGACATGGAAGCACTTGTCGAACTGCCAACGCAGTGAGCTGCCTTCGTGCGTGGCGGTAGCGACCGGCAGCACATAGGCGTGCCGTTCCTTCCAGGGCGTGTTGGTGATCTCGGCGACAATGCAGTCCAGCGTGCTGCCGTCGGCCTGGTAGCAGTAGTAGAAACTGACCGGGTTGAACACGTGCCCGGCAAAGCGAAGATGGGTGAGCAGGCGCACCGGGCCGGTCGGCCGGTAGCCAAGCGTGTGGGCAGCGTGATCGCGGATGGCATCGGCCAGTGGCCGTGCGGGATCGCCGAAGTAGTCGCTGCGGCGGAACTCGGCCAGGTTGCGGCGATTGACCGACCACAACCAGCGCCCGGCGAACACCGTATCGAGTTCGTCCAGATCGAGCAGCAGCTGGGCGATGGGGTAACGGAAGGCATGCGGGTGCGGATGATGCCGGCGATGCATCACCTGCCCGATGTAGAGCGCGCTGGTGCTCATGCCGCCACCTCATCCGCGGCGGATGCCAGCCGATGTGGAGCGCAGGCCTGCAGGGCATCGACCACGCGGCGGGCGCTGCGGATGCCATCCTCATGGAAGCCCCATCCCCAATAGGCGCCTGCGAACCACGTATGGCGACGGCCCTGCAGTTCCGCCCAGCGCTGTTGCGCGCGCACTGCGGCATGGTCGTGCACCGGGTGGGCATAGCGCAGCGTACGCAGTACTTTGGCCGGATCGATTGCCTCGCTGCGGTTGAGCGTAACCACCAGGGGCGTATCGCCGGGCAGGCCCTGCAGCAGGTTCATGCAGTAGCTGACCGTGCAGGGCGCGGCGCGATCCTCTGGCACGTGCGCGTTCCATGCCGCCCACGCCTTGCGGTTGCGCGGCAGCAATGACGCATCGGTGTGCAGCACCGCTTCATTGGTTTGATAGCGGATGGCGCCGAGCACGTCGCGCTCGATGGGGTCGGCGTCGCGCAGCAGCGCCAGCGCCTGGTCGCTGTGGCAGGCCAGGATGACCTCATCGAAGCCTTCCACGCCGGCCGCGCTGTGCACGCGCGCGCCCCAGGGCATGCGCTCGATCGACTGCACCGGGCACTCCAGCCGCTCATGCACCCGCCAGCGGGCGCGCAGGGCATCGACATAGCGTGCCGATCCGCCGCTCACCACCCGCCAAGGCGCGCGCCCGCTCATCTGCAGCATCTGGTGGTTGGCCATGAACTGGGCCAGGTAGCGCGCCGGGAAGTCCTGCACGGTGGCGGTCGGTGAGGACCACAGTGCCGAGGCCATCGGCAGCAGGTGCTCGTCGATGAAGGCCTCGCCATAGCGCTGGCTGCGCAGGTACTCGCCGAGCGTGGGGCCGTCTTCCTCGGCCAGCAGCAACGGCGCATCCCGATAGAACCGGCGCAGGTCGGCCAGCATGCCCCAGAATCGAGGTGACACCAGGTTGCGGCGCTGGCAGAACAGGCCATCCAGCGAGGTGGCGTTGTACTCCACGCCGCTGCGCTCGCTGTGCATCGAGAAGCTCATCGTGGTCGGCTGCGAAGCCACACCCAGCTCGTCGAAGAGCGCGGTCAGCAGCGGATAGTGCTGGGGATTGAACACGATGAACCCGGTATCCACCGCCATGCGTGTCCCATCCACCTGCACGTCGTGCGTGTGGGTATGACCACCGAGGTAGTCGTTGGCCTCGAACAGCGTGACGTCGTGCTGGCCATCGAGCCACCAGGCACTGGCCAGCCCCGCGATACCCGAGCCGATGACGGCGATGCGCATGTCAGTACCTCGCCTTGGCCAGGACCCACTCGGGGATGGGCTTGAGACCTTTGACCAGGCCCAGGGCGGCCATCGCGCGCAGTCCGTACCAGGTCAAATCCACTTCCCACCAGCGGAAGCCCTGGCGGACAGTGCCGGGGAAGAAGTGGTGGTTGTTGTGCCAGCCTTCGCCGAAGGTGAGCAGCGCCAGCCAGAGGTTGTTGCGGCTGTCATCGCGTGTGTCGAAGCGGCGGCGGCCGAATCGATGCGCCAGCGAATTGATGGTGACCGTGGCATGGAACAGCACGATGGTGGAGATGAAGAAGCCCCACACAAGCAGCTGTGGGCCGGAGGTGTGCAGGCCCGGTGCCCAGCGCTCCAGCCCGGCGCCCAATGCATACAGCGCTGCGGCCAGCAGTACCGGTACGGCCGTATCGAAACGGTCCAGCCAGCGCAGTTCGGGGAAGCGCGCCAGGTCCGGTACCCGTGACAGATCGGTGGCGAACGCCTCGCGGGTCAGGAACCAACCCATGTGGCTGCGCCAGAAGCCGCCCTCGCGTGGCGAGTGCGGATCCAGCGGCTGGTCGGCATGCCGATGGTGATGGCGATGATGGGCGGCCCACCAGAGCGGCCCACGCTGCACGCTGGAGGCGCCGATGACAGCGAACACGAACTGCACCGGCCGCGATGCCTGGAAGGTCCGGTGCGAGAAATAGCGGTGATAGAACGCCGTGATGGCAAACATGCGCACCGCATAGAGCACTGCGGCGACGATCACCGCTGTCCATGAGATTCCGACCCAGAGCACAGCGATGCAGGCCAGGTGCATCAGTGCGAATGGCACGGCGCGCAACCAGTCGATGTGGCCGGGCTGTTCGCCGGTGGTCTCTGCGACGTTGCCGGTGTCGATCCAGCGCTGCAGGGTACGCAGCAGGCGCGAGCGTCGACGGGGGAGGGGCGCTACAGAGGCCATTGGGGGATCTCGGCGGGTGTCGTGTCTACCTGTACGCAGCAGCGCGTGCAATGGATGCGCTGCGACGCGAAGAATCTCGACTTCACCTGGGCGTCACGGCGCAGCGGTCGACCAGAGGATGCGTCCAGGCCTGCTGCCATTCCGCGGCAGTCTGCTCGGCAGCAGGCGAGCTGAAGCGCACCGTCACCTGCGGATAAGTGCCGCGTGCGTCGCGCAGGTTGCTGGTACCGCGGAATTCCAGCAGGCGGCGGTCGGCGCTGGCATAGACGAGTGACAGACGCGGGGCGATGCCGCCGTACCAGGTGTCCAGACTGACGTCGATCGACTGCCCATCAATACCCTGCCAACGTACCGGACCGATGCGCCGCACCTGCACCGGGAAGTAGCGCTGCCGCCCCGGCACCAGAAAGGGCAGACTGATGCGTTCGCCGCGCAGCAGCGCCGGCCAGTGCAGGCGCACCGCGGCGTCGAACCCTGCATCGATCACCGCGTCCGGCGGCAGTTCAAGCCGGCGCTGATGCGGCTGGCTGGCGGCATCTTCCTTCCAGGCAATCGACACCGAGTCGCCAGTGGCGTCCACTTCGGCGGTCTGGCCGCTGCGGCGGTCCTGCAGCGAATAGCTCCGTGCCTGCGGGCGGGCGCTGGCGGGCAGATGCTTGCGGGCGAAGGGCTGGCCATCCGGGCACTGGTACAGCACCCAGCGTTCGGCACCCTCCGTTGCCTCGCGCCGCCAGTGCACTTCACGGTAGAGGATGTCGCCCTGCGCGGAGGTGGCCACACCCTCACTTCGCAGCCAGGGTGCCGCCAGCGCGGCATGGGGCAGGCACAGCAGCAGCCAGGCAGTGCGCATGGTGTTCATCCGGAAGGGTAGGTCTCTCAGGTCATACGGCGGGGGCGCCCGGTTGGATGCGCAGTGCCGACTGCATCCAATGGCTGCCCCTGCACGTACAGAGGATAGACCTTCACCCGCCCGCCGCGAACGCAGATGTACCCTGACGCCGCCAGCACACTCCTCAACTTCGATACCGCACGTACCGTGTCCAGTTCCCAGCAGCCGAGCAGCGAGCCGACGAACTGGGCCGGTGACATGGACGGCGTGGCGCGGCTGCGCGACCGCGAGTGTTTCATGCGGATCTACGACTACTTCATGCCGCGGCTGTGCGTGTACCTGCGCGGCCTGGGCGCACCCGATGCCGTAGCCGAGGAGCTGGCGCAGGAATGCCTGTTGCGCCTATGGCTGCGGGCCGCCGATTTCGATCCGGCACAGGGGGCGCTGAGTACGTGGCTGTATCGCATCGCCCGCAACCTGCATATCGATCGAGTGCGCCGCGAGCGCAGCTGGATGCAGGTGCAGGCAGCGGTGGAGGACGCGGCGACGCTGGATGTGATCGAGCGCAGCAGCGCCGAACAGTTCGCCGACCAGGCGCGTCTGCGCCAGCGCATCAACGAGCTGCCTGCGGTTCAGGGGCGGCTGGTGCGGATGTCCTATTTCGAGGCCAAGAGCCACAGCGAGATCGCCGAAGCGCTGGGCATGCCGCTGGGGACGGTCAAATCGCACCTGCGCCGTGCCTTCCTGCAACTGCAGGCGAAAGTGGGAGGTGTGCTGTGAATCCGCACCACCACCTGCACGAATCCACGCTGATGAGCTATGCCGCGGGTGCGCTGCCGGCGCCGTTGAGCATCGTGGCCGGTGCCCATCTGGAGCAGTGCCCGCATTGCCGTCAGCGCCTGCGCGATGCTGAGGCGATCGGTTCGGTGCTGCTGGAGCAGACCCAGCCGCCTGCAACCGACACGCGGCGCGAACAGTTGCGCGAGGCCATGCTGATGCAGCTGGCTGCAGAGGCGCCGACGGCCATCGCTGGGCTCGCACGTGCCGTGTCGAAGGAGCGGCCTGAGGCCAACCCGGACCATCTGCCTGCCTCGCTGCATCCTTATTTCGGCAGCTCGCTCAGCGGCCTGCGCTGGCGTTGGATGGCGCCGGGGGTGCACTGCATCCGGGCCGAGCAGATGCCCTCGCTGATCATGCTGAAGATTGCCCCCGGCAAGTGCCTGCCCATGCACAGCCATGGCCGCAGCGAGCTGACCCAGATCCTGCGCGGTTCCTACAACGACGCGCTGGGGCTGTTCGCGCCGGGTGACGTGGCGGATCTGGACGAGGAGGTGGAGCACCAGCCGGTGACCGCGCCGGGTGTGCCATGCATCTGCGTGTCTGCGTTGGATGCGCCGTTGGTGTTCAGCGGTTGGCTGGCGCGGAAAATCCAGCGTTTCGTGAAACTCTAGGATGAGTGCGGCGATGGCAACGGGCGCGCTACGGGTTCTGTTGACCGGTGCCGCGGGGCTGGTGGGGCAGGGTGTGGCCCTGGCCTGCCAGCGCTCGCCCCGGGTCGCAAATCTGACCGCACTGGTCCGGCACCCGGGCAGCCTCACCGGTAGCGGCAGCGAGCTGATCGTGCCGGACTTTCTGCGTATCCAGGATCGGGTGGAGGACCTGGCCGGGTTCGATGCATGCTTCTACTGCGCCGGCGCTCCACCGGTGGGCACCGCCGAGGCCGAGTACCGGCGGGTGACGCTGGACACCACCCTGGCCGTCGCCCGCGCCTGGGCCACGGCGAATCCGCAGGGGTGTTTCCTCTATGTATCCGGCGCCGGCGCGGATGCGCGAAGCCGGGTGATGCCATTGCGGGTGAAGGGCGAGATCGAGCGGGCGCTGCAGGAACTGCCGGTCCGTACGGTCATGCTGCGTCCGGGTGGCGTGCGCCCTGTGGAAGGCACCGGCACCCGTCATGGCCTGTTGAAGCCGCTGTACTGGGGTGGCGCGCCCTTGATGAAACTGGCGGGCGCGATTGCGCCGTCGCTGGTGACCAGCAACCTGGCGCTGGGCCAGGCGATGATTGCGCTGGCCGGCAGGGAGCACCCGCCGGCCACGGTGGAGTGCGCGGACATCAACCGGATCGCAGCGGACCAGCGCGACCCGGTTGCCTGACCTCAGTGCGTGGCAGCCTCCAGCGCGGCACGTACCGCCTGGGCCAGGTCGCTGCGGGTGAACGGCTTGGGCAGCAGGGCGGCTGCCCGGCCTTGGCTGCCGACTGCGTCGTGGTCGCGTGGATAGCCCGAAGTGAACAGCACGGCGACTTCCGGCCAGCGTTCCCGCACTTCGCGCACCAGCTCCCAGCCCGACATGCCGGGCATCACCACGTCCGAGAACAGCAGGTCCACCCTGGTGTCGGGGCGTTCCAGCAGGCGCAGCGCGGAGGGGCCGTCGTGTGCTTCCAGCACGCGATAGCCCAGCAGGCGCAGGGCATCAACGGTGTGCGCACGCACGTCATCATTGTCCTCGGCCACCAGGATGGTTTCCTCGCGTGGCGAGTAACCGGCCAGGCCGGTCTGTGGTGCGCTGGTCTCGCAGGGCAGGGCCAGCGTCGAACGCGGGAACATCATGGTGATGCTGGTGCCGCCGCCTTCCACTGAGTCGATCAGCACATGGCCGCCGGACTGCTTGACGAAGCCATGCACCATCGACAGGCCCAGGCCGGTGCCGCGGCCAACCTGCTTGGTGGTGAAGAACGGCTCGAACACGCGCGCGAGGGTGGCCGCGTCCATGCCCTGGCCGTTGTCGCGGACCCGCAGCATCACGTATTCGCCAGGCGCAGCGTCGGGGAACAAGGCAGCGTAGTCGTGGTCGAGATGGCTGTTGTCGACTTCGATCACCAGCCGGCCGCCGTGGGGCATGGCATCGCGGGCGTTGACGGCCAGGTTGAGCACCGAGGCCTCCAACTGGCTGACGTCGATCTCGACGCACCAGATGTCCTCGGCGGCGCGGATTTCCAGCTGCACCAGCTCGCCCAGTGCACGCTGCAGCATGTCATGCATGTCCAGCAGCCGGTCGTTGAGATTGGCGGCCTGGCTGTGCAACGGTTGGCGCCGGGCAAATGCCAGCAGGCGCTGGGTCAGGCTGGCGGCACGGCCCACACCCTTGAGGGCGTTGTCCAGCGCACGGCTGACCATGGCGCCCGGCTCGCCGGCGCGCTCGCTGAGCAGCATGGCGTGTTCAACGTTGCCGGAAATCACGGTCAGGATGTTGTTGAAATCGTGGGCGATGCCGCCGGTGAGCTGGCCCACCGCTTCGATCTTCTGTGACTGGCGCAGTGCATGCTCGGCCTGCAGCCGGGCCGTGGTTTCCACTGCCTCCGACACCACCGCCGTCACTGCGCCTTCGGCATCCAATAGCGGACGGAACGAAAAATCGTAGCTGCGGCGGCCGGTGGGCAGCTCCAGCTCCAGTGCATGCAGCGAGCTTTGCCCCTTCGCGGCATCGGCAACGGCCAGGTCCACCAGGGTGCCAACGTCGCCGCTGGTGCTGAACCACAACGATTGCCCATAGCGCTGCCCTACCACGCCGTGCTTGTCAGCCAGTACGGCAGCCAACGATGCAACATTGGCATCGACCACGCAGCCCTCCAGGTCCAGCAGCACCTGATGCTGGAAGCTGGATTCGAAGATGGCCTGCAACCGTCGTTTGCTCGCCCGCAGTTCGGCGGTGCGCGCCTGGACCTGCCGTTCGAGCAGCTGGTTGTCTTCGCGCAGGGCGAGCTCGGCCTGCTTCAGCCCGGAGACGTCGCTGCCCAGGCAGATGTAGCCGACCACGGCTCCGTCGGCGCCTCGCTCCGGCACGCAGTCCATCTGCACGAAGCGTGACTCGCCGCTGCGGTGGGCCAGTTCCACCTGGAAGCGGGTGCGCTCACCCTGCAGCACCCGTTCGATGCTGGGCAGGGCATGTTCGAAGGCGGAAATGCCGCTGACATCGCGCGCCGAACGGCCCAGCAGTTCGGCCAGGCTGACGCCATGCCAGTCTAGGAAGGCCTTGTTGGCGAAGCGGTAGCGATGCTCCTTGTCGAGCTGGGCGATCAATGCCGGTACAGCATCGGTCACCTGCTGCAGCTGGGCCTGGCTGTCATTCAGTGCGGCCTGCGCGTGGGCCAGCTGGGTGCGCTCGTGCGCCTCCTGGCGGGCGCGGCGGATCGCATCCGGCAGGCGCTGCAGGCGCTGCTTGACCACGTAATCGCGTGCGCCGCGGGTCAGCGCCTGTACCGCCAGCTCCTCGGTGAGCGTACCGGAGACGAAGATGAAGGGCGTCTGCGGGATCCGCTCGCGCGCCAACGCAAGGGCAGCGTCGCCGTCGAATCCGGGCAGCACGTGATCGGCCAGGATGACATCGAAGGCGCGATTCTCGATCGCCTCGATGAAGGCATTGCGGGTCCACAGGCGCTCGGCCTCGAAGTCGAGGCCAGCCCGCTGCAGTTGTGCGCTGATCAACTCCGCATCAAGCGCACTGTCCTCAAGCATGAGGATGCGCAGGCGCTCGCTGCGGCGCGATCCATCACGCATTGTGCTGCCCCGAGCCGTTGGGGCGATGCGGCGGTGGCTGGTTGGTGATGCCCCAGAACATGCCCAGGCCCTGGATGGCGTCGAAGAACTCCTTGAAGTCCACCGGCTTGACCACGAATGCGTTGACGCCCAGTTCGTAACTGCGCACCAGATCCTGCTCTTCGCGGGAGGAGGTCAGCATCACCACCGGCGTGCTGCTCAGGTTCGAATCGCCACGGACCTGCTCCAGCACCTCCAGGCCGTTCACCTTGGGCAGCTTCAGGTCAAGCAGCACCACCACCGGGCCGCCGTGGTTGGTGCCGGCGAATTTGCCTTCGCAGCGCAGGTAATCCAGCGCTTCGGCGCCGTCACGTACATGGATGACATCGTTCAGCAACTGGCAACGCGACAGCGCCGCCAGCGTCAGCTCTGCATCCTTGGGGCTGTCCTCTACCAAGAGGATCGGCCGCAGGTCCCTCATGGGTGATCTCCTGTGGAACGGGGTAGGGTGAAATGAATCGTGGCGCCCTTGCCGGGCTCGCCCTCGGCCCAGGTACGGCCGCCATGGCGGCCGATGATGCGGCGTACATTGGCCAGGCCGATGCCGGTGCCTTCGAATTCTTCGACGTGATGCAGGCGCTGGAATACGCCGAACAGCTTGTCGACATAGCGCATGTCGAAGCCGCAGCCGTTGTCGCGTACGAAGAAATGGTCTTCGTCGACGTTGCGCTCGTGACCGATCTCTATCACTGCCTGGTCGCGCTCGCGGGTGAACTTGATCGCGTTGGCCAGCAGGTTCTGCCAGACCAGGCGCAGCATCGTCGGGTCGGCCTCGACCTCCGGCAGCGGTGCCAGACTCCACTGTACGTCGCGGCCGCTGTAGTCCAAGGCCAGGCTCCTGCGGACATCTTCGGCCAGTGCGGCCATGTCCAGTCGCACCCGGCCGAGCGTGGAACGGCCCATCTGCGAGAAGCTGAGCAGGTCATCCACCAGCGTTCCGGCAGATTTGGCCGACTCCACGATCGTATCCAGGAAGCGGCGCTCGGTGTCGTTGAGGCGTTCGCCGGCCGAGCTGCCCAGCAGCTCCGAGTAACCGACAATGTGGCGGAAGGGCGCGCGCAGGTCGTGGCTGACCGAATAGGAAAACGCTTCGAGTTCCTTGTTGCTGCGGACCAGCTGCTCGTTGAGCTCGGCCATTTCCTCGGCCTTGCGCAGCACGATGTCGACGATGGCGGTGCGCATCTCGAGGGCGGCATCGCGGTCGGCGTCGTTCCACGGAAGGCTGCGCTGCTGGACGATTTCCTTCCAGGCCTCGAAGGAGCTGCGCGGCGAAAGTGCCACGTCGGGTGCTTCGGTCTTGCGTGGATCGCCGCCCCAGCGCACGGTACGCACCACCTCCGGTCGGAACCACATCAGGTAGCTGTCGTGCAGCTGCGAGATGGACACCGCCAGTACGCCGCTGGCCACGTCGGACAGGCGCGCACCGGGCGCCCAGTCGGCTGCCAGATGGTCACTGCAGTACGTTTCCTGCCCAGCCTGCTGTGCGGCCAGCCAATCGGCCAGGGCCAACACGTCGGTTGCGGGCGGGCACTGGCCCACACGCATGCAGTCGCCCTTGTGCACGATGGCGGCGCCTGCCGCGCCGGTCAGCGACAGCAGGCTGGCTTCATCGTGGCGCAGCGCAGCCATGAAATCCTCGTCGCCGGCCATGCGTGCAAGCAGCTTGACCAGCACCGAGCGGCGCGCCACGCGCTCTTCGATGGCGCGTGCACGCTCCTTCAGCGCGATCTGCAGCGACAGGATCTGGCCCATGAACTCACAGGCGGTGCGCACGTGGTAGGGCAGGCGGCGCGGCTGCACCGTGTGGCAGGACACCAGGCCCCACAGCTGGCCCTCATGCACCAGCGAGACCGACATCGACGCGCCGGTGCCCATGTTGCGCATGTACTGCAGGTGCACCGGCGAAACGCTGCGCAGCACGGCCAGGCTCAGGTCGGTGGCCGGTGCATCGCGATACTCCTCGCTGCGCATCAGTGGGGCAGGGGTGTAGTTGTTGTCCGCGATCAGGCGTACCCGGTTGCGCCGGTACAGCTCGCGGGCCTGGGCCGGGATGTCCGATTCGGGAAAGCGCAGGTCCAGGTAGGACGGCAACAGGCCGTTGCCATCCTCGGCGACCACGATACCGTTCCAGCCGGCATCGAACTGGTAGACCAGGGTGCGATCGAAGCCGGTCAGCCGGCGCATGTGCGCGGCCGCCAGCTGGCACAGATCTTCCACGGTGCTGGCCGATTCGATGCCGGTCATCAGTTCGCGGATCGACGGATACAGTTCTTCAAGCGAACCCGGCTGGCCGGGAACCGGTGCCTCCAACTCGACCAGCAGATCCGTGGCAGAGCGGTGCAGCAGCAATTGATGGCGGCCGTGGCCATCCAGGTGCACGGCGCCGACATGGGCGCTGCTGCCGACCGTGGCCTGCTGGAACAGCGCCTGGAAGGGCGCCAGTACGCCGCCCAGTACCTCGCTGACATGCTGCATCAACGGTTCGCCGAACTGCTGCAGCAGCCCGGGATGACTGACGGCGCGCTCGCGCACCCGCAGGGACTGCGGTTCAACGACCAGAAGCACGCCGTAGGGCTGGATCGCGCCGGGGGTGTGGATCGGTTCGCGCGCGCAACTGGACAAGGCAGTGTCGTGCGTGGACTCGGCAGAAGGCATCAAAGGCGGGACTCATGATTCGTGGATGGCTGGAATGGCCCAGCGTTGCATCCGGCATGCACGGATGGTGACGCAAAATCGTGCATTCGCATACCGGTACGTGCGTGTGAAGAACGTTTCATTCAAACCTGAATTCTTCATACGAACATTCCAACAGCACTTGCATGTTTCGCGAAAGGTACATGTGCGCTGCACGCGCACTCGACACCGACTTGCCTACGGTGAACGCACATTCCTGAGTGACCACGCCCCGTGAACCTGCAGACCTTGCCTTCAACGCCATACCGCGTGCTTGCCGACAGCTGCCAGTTTGAACTGCTGGATGTGGATGCCCTGCAGGATCCGGCCAGTGGGCGCCTGCTCCACCTGTACTCGCTGGTTGCGCGGTGCATGAGCTGCGAAACGGTGTTCAAGGCCGAGGAAGGGCAAGGGCTGGTCAGCCACACTGCCGCGCGCGTGGTGCGATGCCCCACGGGTTGTGGCCAGCAGGCGTTCAAGCCAGCGTTGCTGCGTGCATGGCAGCCGCAGCGCGTCGCACAGGCCTGAGAGTCCTGATCCCGGCTCACAGCAATCCGGGATTGGCCCGCCACACCGCGAAGTTCAGCGCCGAGGCGAACGATATCCAGACCAGGTAAGGCAGCAGCATCACCGCCGCGCCGCGGTGGATGCGGGCGAATGCAACGATCGTTGCGCACACCAGCGTGATCAGCACCAGGATGTCGACGAAAGCCAGCGCACCCAGCTTCCAGCCGAAGAACAGCCAGCTCCATAGCGCATTGACGGCCAACTGCAGCAGATAGAGCGTCAGCGCCGGTTGTGCGTTGCGCCAGCCACGTTCACGCCAGACCAGCCACGCCGCAAGGGCCATCATCGCGTAGAGCAGGCTCCACACCGGGCCAAACACGCTGGCAGGCGGTGCCCAGGCAGGCAGGACGAGGGTGGCGTAGAAGCTGGCTGCGGAGGTCGATGCCCAGGCGCCGACTGCCGCCGCCGCAAACGTGACCACGCCCCATCCCAGAAGACCCACAACCTGTGAACGCCGCTTCATTCCGTGCCGCTCCATCCTGCGTTTACCCGCTCATACGAACGGAGGCGGCAGATGGATGCAGCCCCGCGGCGATCAGTCTGAAGAGCCCGCGGCGCTTCCACTTTGCCCAGCCGGCAACAGCGAAGGGCGCTGATCGAACCATTCGCGCGCCTTGGCCAGATGCCACTGGCGCTGTTCGCCATCAAGCTCGATGCCGGCGCCCAGCAGCCCCCAGCGCAGGTAGAGATCGCCACGCTTGCGCTGCTCCAGAAGATCCAGCCGCGCACGTACCGACAGGCGATCATTCTCGGCCCGCAGGCCGTCGATCAGCAGATGACCCGGGCGCCAGCGCAGCGTGGCCTGTGCATCGACCTGGCCGGAGTCGAGCAGCGACAGCGTCCAGCGTGGGTAGTCGGTGCGTTTGGCGAACACCGCCAGCAAGGGGCGTGCATCGCTCAAGGTCAGATCGGTGGTGGCGTCCACCTGGAACGGGGACTGCGCGTCGATGCGGCCTCGCTTGAACACAGCACGGCCTTTCCACGCGCTGCTGGAATCGGCGCCGGCCACCTGCACGTTGCGCAGTTCCACGGTGGTGCCGGACAGATCGAAGTGGCGCTGGTTGAAGTCCCCGCGGCGAAGCGTCGCGTTCACGTCGACATCGCCGCCCATGTCCAGGCCTGCAACCTTCGCGCTGGCGTTGCGCCCCTGCAGGCGCGCGGTGCCGTGGCCGACGCGGCCATCGGTGTCGAGCGTGGCGTCGCCGCTGAGGCTGCCGGTGCCACGCAGCAGGCGCACCTGTTGAGAGCCAAGGTAGCGGTTGTAAGCGGCCAGGTCAGGGATGGTTGCCTCGCTGAAACGCAACCGTGCGCGAACGCCCTTGCGCAGTTCCTGCAGGCGTCCATCGCCGGTGAGGTCCACGGCCAGGTCGCGCCCGTCGAACAGGCGTACATCCTTCGCATCGCTGGGGTGCGCGGTGAAGCGGGGCAGCCGGATCGCCAGCTGTGCCTGAGTAGGGGTGCCGGCCTTCAGCTCGCCATGCGCGCTGGCGGTACCGGCCAGGCGCACGCCGGCCACTTCGGCCACGGCTGCGGCCGAGGGAATATCCACGGTGCTGCCTTCGATCAGTTCGCCATTGCGCAGGCGCAGATCGGCCTTCAGCGTGCCGCCGCCGTCCAGCTGCAGCCACGGTTTGCGCACGAACAGGGCAGGGATCCAGTTGAGCGAGGTGAAGGCCCATTCGCCACGCACGGTGCCGGAGCTGCGTTCCAGCAGCTGGGCAGGGTGCTGGAACGGAATCTCGCGCCCGGTGATGTGCAGGTCGGCATCGATGCCGGCGGCTGAATCCGGGCGTGGCGGCAGGCGGGCCTGCAGGCGCAGGTCGTTGGCCACATTGAGCTGCAGGGCCAGCACGCCGCGATCGGGCGCGCCATCGCCTAGGAAGAGCGGCACCTGCCAGAGCGCGTGGTCACCGGGTTGCAGCTGGCCGTCCAACAGGTGGACCGCCAGTTGCAGGCGGCCGGGCACCGGCGAGCTGGAGATGCGCGGCGTCTGCACCTCGGTATCCATGCGCAGGCCCTGGCTGCGCGCATCCACCTCAAGTTGCCCATGCAGCAGCTTCAGCTTGGCCAGGCCGGGCGCCTGGTCGCGATAGTGCCGCGGATAGCTGAAGCGCGCGGTCAGATCCATGTCGCCCAGCAGCTGTACGCCGTCATAGCTGGTGTCTGCCTTGCTGAACGAGACCTCGGAATCGAACAGTTCCGATGGGCCCCCACGCAGCTGCTTGAGGAACCCGACCGTGCCCTGGCCCTTGCCGATGATCAGCAGCTGGCCGAGCCGGGCGCTGCGGATGCTGTCGCTGTGGATGGCGTCGAAACGCAGGGTCCAGCCCTGGTCGCTGCGCGGAGGCGACGGAATGGCGTCCTCGACGCGGCTGATCTCGGCAGACACGCCAGTGGCCTGTAATCGGGGAACCCGCACTTCGCGGCGGAACAGGGGCAGCACGGCCAATCGGGCGCTGGCACGCTCGGCATGCAGCACGTAGACGGTGTGGTTGACGTGGCCGCGCATGTGCACGTTCCAGGCAATCACATGGCCCGGCAGCAGCGTGATGGCCGGGCCGGTCGTCATCACGAACTTGTGCGGCTTGCGGTTGGTGACCTGGTCGAACAGCGGGGTATTGAGGAAGATGTTGCCGGCCAGCAGGTAGAGAACGTACACGCCCAGTAGAACGTAGCCAGCGACGCGCCATCGGCGGAACCGGTGTGGAGTGCGCGCGGGAGTGGGGGACATGTACTGCTCTAGAGGCCGGAATTTGCTCAACTATTGCGGAACTGATGGCGGTGGCGCGTGAAGCGGGTGCGGGGCACGTGCTGGATTCTGCTAGTGTCCGCCTTGCCCACTATGCCGAACCGCGGGGAATCGCATGGAGATCCGAGCTGCCACCGCCGGTGACTTCGACGCCATGTGGGCGATTTTCAAGGCGGCCATTGCGACGGAGGATTCGCTTCCGTTCGCCGGCACCTTCGAGGCCGGAACCTTTCGAAGCAATTGGTTCGGAGTGCAGGCGGCCTTTGTGGCCGTTCTGGAAGGGCGCGTGGCCGGAATGTACAAGATGGGCGCCAACTACCCGGACCTGGGGGCGCATGTGGCCAGCGCCACCTATGTGGTCGATCCGTTGACGCAAGGGCGTGGCGTCGGGCGGGCGCTGGTGGCGCACAGCCTGGATCGCGCCAGATCGGAGCGGTTCCTGGCCATGCAGTTCAACTACGTGGTCAGCACCAATGCGCCAGCGGTTGAGCTGTACCGGAAGCTGGGCTTTGCCGTGGTCGGGACGCTACCGGCGGCGTTCCGGCATCGGGCGCTGGGGTTGGTTGACGTGTATGTGATGCACCGGTTCCTGTAGGTCGACGCAGGGCAGGGGCTCACGGTGAGCGGGCGACACTGCTTCCACGAACGAAGGCCGCTGCCAGCCGCAGTGCATCGTTACTGCCACGATCGCCGCGCAGCGCGTGGACCAGTCGACCGGGCGTGACGCCGGTCCAGCGCACCAGATCATGCGTGGCATGGGCCTGGTCGCTGTAACCGTGGCGCGCAGCGGCGGAAGCGATGGTCATGGCTTCTCCATCCAGTGTGCGCAGCAACGCCTGCAGGCGGCACACACGAGCGTACTCCTTCGGGGTCATGCCCACCGCCGCCAGAAAACGTGACTGCAAGCCACGCAGGGACATGCCAAGCCGCCGTGCCAGTTCGGCGATGCGCAGAGTGCCTTCCGCTGCATCCAGTTCCGCAACGGCCAGTTCGATGCGCTCGTCCAGGGCGAAGCCGGCACAACGATCCCGCAGCACCTGCCAGAGGGGCTCGGGCGTACCGCTGGCGGCACTGGTGCGTGCGGCCGTACCGAAGGTCTCGGCAAAGATGGCATCCAGCGTGTACAGGTCCGGCGCCTGGTCACGAAGCCCGGGCAGGCGGACGCCGGCAATCAAGGCGCTCGCGGCAGGCTGCAGGCGCACGCCGATGCAGGACACCGGGCCGACAGCCTGCAGACGAATCGGGCCGCATTGCTGTGCAGCGAAGCAGAACGGCAGATCGGAGCGGATCCGGCCATCTGCCCCATGAAGACGCAGCGGCACGCCCAGTTCCGCCAGCAACTCGCAGCGGCCATCGGGATAGATGACCTGCACGTCATGGCCGGGGGCTTCGTCCCGCAGCCACCAGAGGCACTGGACATGACGGCGCAGTTCGTCGGGGGCAGGGTGCTCGCGGTAGTCCATGCGGCATCGGACGCCATCCTGCGCATTTTTACAAGCGCCCTTGGTGGCCCTGCCGCTAGCCTGCAGCCAACCATCCAGGAGGTCAGTACATGTTGAAGTCGAAGGTGACGGTGCTGGGCGCAGGCCTGGCGCTGGGAAGCGGCGCGGCCATGGCTGCACCGGCCGAGTTTGACTGGCTGGCCGGGCATTGGTGTGGCGGTACCGAGGAGCGCAGGCTTGATGAGGTCTGGCTGCCCGAGGCCGGCGGCGCCTTGCTTGGCATGTCGCGCACGCTGAGCCGCGGCGATATGGAGTCATTCGAGTACATGCGCCTGGTGCCTGCAGGCAAAGGGGCTGGCCTGCATGTGCAGCCCAATGGCGTGGCGCCAACCGCGTTCGTCATTGCCGAACATGGCGCGAACTGGGTGGTGTTCGAGAATCTGCAGAATGACTTCCCGAAACGCATTGAGTACCGGCGTGATGGCACTGCGCTGAAGGCGAGCATCTCCGGTCCGGGAGTTGATGGGAAGATCCTACGGATTCCGTTTGACTATCAGCGCTGTGGGGACTGAGTGGGCAAGATGGCCCAGGGGGAGGCTTTGGGATCTGAGGGCTGGGAAGGCTCCGGTCGCTTGGGTGGCGATCCTGCCTGGAACATAATATACATTATGCGAAATGTTGTATCGGTCGGCGGTCGGCTTTGTCGGCTCCGCATGGCAATGGCTGCGGCTCTGGCTTGGCTCTTGCCTCCCTGCAGGCTCCCCCGACAAGGAAGAGCTTGCAGCATGATCGAAATCGATCCGCATGACCGAACTGACCTAACCGGCCCTTGGGCCGGTTTCGGCTTCCAAGCTGGACACATGTTCACTCCCGAAGGTCACCAGCTGGAACCCTGCGATATGGCCTGGTGGTCCCTGATCTGCAACATTGCGCGGGAATGGCGACTGATGATGGCCGAGGCTCGCGCAGACTTGGCTGCGCGATCGGCTCCGGCCCCCACGGGATCCGCCACGGCGAAATCCGGCGTGATCTACCTTGCCGAAGTCCTCAGAATTCGCCGAGAACGGCGGTTGGGCGTCGGTGATCCTGGCTCCGGCGCCGAAACCTGCAATGTGGTCTACATGAGCCGTGGGCCGAGGTCCCGCCAGCGCGTGTGAGGCGCTTCCGTAGGGGCGCTGCCCCTACACCCCGGGGATCTTTCCGTGCTCGAACACCCACCACACCATCCGTGAAATGTAACCGCCGCCAAATAGCAGGACGGATATCTGCAGGAAAACGAGCCGCTTCTGCAGATTGCTCATGAGTGCAATGGAGAGAGCGCCTTCATATCCGTCCATGGCAAGCGTATGCCGCGCGATCCACCTCTCGCCGAATGGCGCGGCCTTAAGAACCAGCCGTTGAACGTCAATTGGTAAGGGGGAAATGTCGTAGGAAGCCGAACCGCCAAGGCGGTCCGTTTCCTTGGCTCCCATCTCATACGCAGCCTTCGCAGCCTGGACGCCAGTACCTGCTCCCTTAGCGGCGAACCCGATCACCATCGTGACAACACACGTGAAAAGCCATGCGGCAAGGACGTTTGCGCCAAGGGCGGCTGCTATTGAGGAGCCGGTGGAGATGGCGGCAATAAACGCAGCTCCGGCTGCGGCGGTCACATACGAGCTTAACGCCCCCACTGAATCTGACGTCGAGAAAGCCACCGTGCGAATCATCAAGCTCGCATGGAACTTGGCTTCGTTCAGATTGCTGGTCGAGAAATCTTCCGCCACCTGGGCCCTCCTGTCACTGTGAGTCCAAAGAATCACGGCTTTGGTTACTTGCATGCACGCCAAACCATGTCGTCCATGCGTCGCCCAACGTCAAATGGGCGATTGGTGCCATAGGCCCGGAAAACGCGCTCACGCTCGGCACGTGCTGCCTCGCACGCGTTGGCGTCCTTGTACTGCGAAACGTGATGTAGCTGGCCGCCACCACCGCCATTTCTGTAGACCGGAGCCGGGCGCGGTGCCGGTTGAGGCGTGACAGCGGCAGAATTCTGCTGCCTGATCATATCCAGGCGACGCTCATTGGCTGCGGATTCGGCAGAGCGCGGGGCAACCTCAACATTCCACGTTTTCGCCGCCTCACCATTGGCGCATGGCATCGACTGGTACTCAACGCGGCCCTTGGTGACGCACTTGTAAATCTGCTGAGCGCCTACTGGCGCAGCCATCACGCACAGCACCGCTGCTGCCGCAATCCTTGTGACCATGACTTCCCCCTGTAGCTGGGCCGAAGCTTACCTCCTTAGCCTTCAGGTTGGCGAGTACGGGCGGGGTCACAGCCTTGTGGGGATCGCTGGCGTGGTCATGTGGCTGCTGCTTTGGAATGAGGGCGTTTCCGGGAAGCTGCCGAGCGCCCTATCCCCACGCGCGATGGCGTTCCCATTGATGACCGCCCCACTCTGCTCGATCCGTTCTGGCTGCGCCGTTGGCTCTGCTTGGCAATGGCTGCGGCTCTGGCTCGGCTCTTGCCTGCCTGTAAGTTCCCCCGACAATTACGAGCCTGTTCCGTCCAGGTGTGCTTTGCCGGCCCCAAGCGGAAGCTCTCCCAAGTTGCCTGGTCTCGCTCTTACTCAAGGCCTTTCTCCGTCGGCGCGAACATCCCGCTCCGCCTTGAGAGATAAGGCATGTTTGAGTTGGTGGTGGAAGTTGTAGCTTTGATATGTCAGGTTTCTTAGAAAACCGAGTCGCTCGAAGAATTCGGCCGGCCCTTGGATCCCATCGAGCAGCCCAAAAAGCTGCGGGGCACTCAGGAACCAGTTGCCGAATGCGAAGGGGTCCTCCCCCTGAAAGCCAAGCTCTTCCCAAATCTGCAGGTGTCCGGTGAGCTTTGGCAACACCTTCTCGTTCAACTTTTTAAACTGACCCTTGAAGGTGTTCTGGATTGCAGGGTCGATCGCTCCGTAGCGAGCATTCAACATCGGCCACATCAGCTTTGAGATCGCAGTATGATCCTGGAAAAAACCAAAGTCGTACAGGGACAAAGCGATGCGATCGACGGTCTGGCCTCTCCAGGTCAAGGTGTGATTCACCTTCCGTGTTTCCTTATCGTAAAGCTCAAGCTCGCCGTGCTTTCGTAACTGCATCTCATGCCCAAAAGACTGCTCCACCGCCGCAACCACGCTGCCGGCGAGCGAGAGCAGTACGTCGACATCATTGCCGTTGGCGGCGTTTCGAGTGAGGGCCTTGGCCTTGGACTCAATGAATGCCAGGTTGCCAGCCTCGTCGATAACGATGTCGCACTCGCCATGGACCTTTGGCGTGTCGTAGTCGCCGGTATGAATCGCAATACCGTGCTGTGCGAACTCAAGTCGAATGAGCGCCTCGGCCCCTGCGCCAATCACCTTGCCCTGGAACGTGTCGGCACCTTCGTACCCGCGCACGGCACTGAGCACTGCCTCCACCATGCCCGGCCCGGCCACGGATCGATCTATGACGATAGCGCGCTTGCCATCCAGCCGGATCAATGGGCGCAGGTACAGGCTGTTGCCTGGGCCAGTTAGCGGATCTGCGCCGCGCACGGTCTGGTCGGTGGGACGGAAGAACTGCGAGTTTGGGCCCGTGGAAGGGTGCGAGAGCACGTCAAACAGGATGTGCTTGGCTAGCACAGGCGCCACGCCCGGAACGGTCTTGGCGATGTGCCGAAGGTCAAGAGAGACCGGACCGCGGCAATCTCCTATGGCCCGGTATAGCTGCTCGATGACGGAGAATACGTCATTTTTCGTCCAACCAGGACCGTAAGTTCTGTCAGCGGGAATCTCGGCCAGCAACGGCCGAAGCATGCGCAGCACATCGCTCGAGCGTAGTTGCGGAAAGGTGTAAATTGAGTCGTAGAGCGCTCGCCTCGTCAACGTCGCAACGAGCTTGTCGGTCGGGATCTGCGCAAAGATCGGCGGTGTGTAGTCCTGGACGTCATGAAGGGCGGCAAAATCCGTTGCTAGGCCGATAAGCTCTTCCCAAGCCTCGTTGCCAGGTCTGCGACTGTTGCGGCGGCAGACGTGCTTGGCGCTCAAGGCGATGAGGTAACCCCAAGGGAAGTCTGGTTCACGCGGACGCCCAACCCTCGTATCCCTGACGATCATGTACCGCTCCGAGTCGGCGTCATACGTTGCAATGGCCTTTCGGAACAACTCTCGGAGCAAGCTTAGTCCACCTAGATCGCCGATCAATTCCTCCAAGCGCGCGATCAACCGATCGTTAGTTTGCTGCGAAAGACGAAGTTGCGTGCGCTCGTGCTCCACCGGGAAACCGCGGTCAGCTAGGCGGCGCGCGGCGCGCGCAACCGCAAACTCGCGCGGGTAGCGCATGTCCAAGTTGTCAGCGTACCACTGGGTCAATAACGACTGCACGCGCGCGGCCTGGATCAAGGCTGTCCAGTCGATCGGCGCCGCGGTCTTGCGAGTATCGGGCGGCGCGGAGATCGAGCTAGCCGCCCCCAAAGTTTTCAATACCGGCTCGAGCGGTTGATCAAATAGCGCGTGCGCATATACGACTTCGGTTGTGAGGTCGCGGAGATGCTCTCGCACCCCGTACTGGTCGGGAGCGCTCAAGGCGCCCAAGCGCTTGTGGATAAGGTCCGACCACTGCGAAAGGCCTTTGCCGTGCGTCGCGATGCCGATGGCCTCCACGGCGGCACCCACGTCTTGTGACGGGTATAGTGCATCGAAGTCCTCGATGATGCGTTGGACCTCGCACAGCATGGGCTTACCTTGGGCGTTTGACGCTATCGTTTCAGACATTACTCGGTTAGCTCAGTCTTAATTAAGACAAACGGTACCGCATCCGGAGATCGTCATTCCACTGGTTCGCACGGGGAGCTAACTAACTAGTTCACTGAAGCGGGGAGTCGTCACTGGAGTGCATCCAAGGGAGCGCTCGGCCACCGCATACGGCAATCTAGGGCAAAAACGCCAAGCGCGAACGGGTACTCAATGTCTCGGTCGATCCAGAGCCATACCCCTGGTAGATCTTCCTAATCGCTACTGGGCTGACTTTGCAGGCGCTAAAGAACCACGCGCAATCTCCAATCTGCTGACATCGTCCGCACGCACACGTAATGCATGCTTCTGCCCTGAGTCCCAAAACACATAACTATCACCAAAGCGACCCGCCAGTATCAGGCCGCCTTGCACCTTTCCGTCAACAGTCACAGCCACCGTGTGCTCGCTGCTATCGGCAGCGATCTTCTTGGTGCGCTCAGAACCAAGCCAGTTCGAAGAAAACGATACATAGACAAGCATCGCTAGGACATAGACCAGCCATGGTGAGTCCTTGAAGAAGGCCGGCAACACCGCCGACACGCGCACGATCACTGCGCAGATGGCCATCAAAGCTGTGCCTATCAGAAGCGGCCAGCCCTTCGCCCATCACATCAACGCGGCCGTGCCCACAAGGAAGATCGTCAAGACCAGCCATATCAACGGACTGGCCTTGGGCGTGTGCGTTGTCAGTTTGCCCTCAACCCAGCCGCCAAGCAGCAGGGCCACGAGCATGAAGAACAACACCAAACCGATGCCCGCTAAACCTGCCAGCGCAAGCTCACTCACTGCCACAAACTGAAAGGGATCCAGGCCGAAGTGGTCCCAATACGCCTTCAGATAAAAGCCCCCTTGAACCAAGCCAAACGTGACCAGCGCCGATCCCAACCAGCGACATTGGCCATCGCTAGTGCTTTTTGCGTACGTTCCATGTATTGCCCTCCATCAATGCAGCACCCTCACATAGTGACATGCAGCGCCCTACCTCGCAGAATCCAACCCTATTAACGTGACGCGTCACGCTCGATCGCCCCACCCCATTGGCACCCCACCCCTCCCCCACTATAGTTCCAGCCCCCACAAGGACGAGGCGGCGCACATGCCCTATATCGGAATCGGACTCCACGTACTGGCGGCCATCTACTTCGCGGTGCATGCCATCCGCTCGGGCCAGAGCCTCTATTGGCTCATCCTGCTCTTCTCGTTCCCGCTGCTCGGCAGCGTCGTCTACTTCCTGGCGATCTACTTCCCGGAAGTCCGCCACTCGCGCGGCGCCCGGCAGGCCATCCGCTCCGCCAAGCAGCTCATGGACCCGGGCCAGGACCTGCGTAACGCTCGCGCCGAGCTGGCGCGCACGCCCACCGTGCAGAATCGGGTTCGTCTTGGCATGACGCTACTGGATGCAGGCCAGGCCGAGGAAGCCAGAACCCTGCTCGAGCAGGCGGCCAGCTCGCCGCTGGGTGACGATCCCTACATCCTGACCGGCCTCGCCCGAGCCCGCCTTGAGTCCGGGCACGCCGCGCTGGCGGTGGAGACGCTGGACGGCCTGTTCGCCCGCCATCCGGATGTGCGCCGCAAGCCGGAACAGACCCTGCTTTACGCGCAGGCACTGGCAGTTACCCAGGCGCCCGGCACCCGCGCCGCATTCGAGCGCGCCGTGGAATGCGGAAACGATGCGGCCGCTCGCTGCCTCTACGCCGAATGGCTGATAGCGCAGCCGCAACCCGACGATCGCGAGCAGGCCCGCAGCCTGTTCGCAAGCATCATCGACGATGCCCAGCACTGGTCGCGGCATGCGCGCAGCCACAATGCGGCCTGGCTGGAGCGGACTAAGGCCGCGATGAAGGGCTACTGACGCCTGTCGGGCTTTGGCAATCCTGTCGCATCCGCCTCGCTCACGGCTCCGCCGGGCGGATACCGACAGTTCGCAGGCCTGCACCACCGACATCGCCGATAGCATTGCAGCGCAAGGCTCCAGTCTCATTGCGCGGTATGCAACGATTCTGAAAATGTTGAAAGTGGTGTCGGCATCGGCCTTACTGCATTGGCATCACGCATAGGTCCGCGTATTCCTTGCCGTGCCACCGTGCATCGGTGGCCGGGATTCGAAACCCCGGTTCTACGCTGAAGTAAACGCTTGCCAGCCGGCATCACCCATCAGGTGGTGCCGGCTGGCAATCCGTCGGCCGGCTATGGCGGGCGGTGCGCGGAGGCCTTGTGCCTGCCGGTTTTAGCGTAGACCGGGTTTCGAACCTCGCACCGTCCGCCACCTTTATCGGTGGCGGCTTCTGCACGCACGCAAGGAGCCCAGCCATGAACCAGCCCCACTCCCCTGCCCCGCACCCGATCCACGACGCGCCTGCCAACGGTCCTGCGCTGGATCCGAACACGCTCATCGCCCTGCTGCACAGCATCGGCTCCGGCGCCGCGTCCGATGGCCAGCCCTGGCCTGAGCGCCATCAGATGCCTGGGCGGCGCATTGCTCTGGCAGACACCGATTGCTCCTTGGCCGGCCTTCGTGTGGTGCTGGAAATCCTGTTGGCCGCACAGCGTGCCCGCGAGAACGGCGAGTTGGAGCAATACGTCGGCCCGCGCGTGATGGAAGGGCTGATCATGGCCGGGTTGGGGCTTACCGCGCACGCCAGTACGCGGGTGCGGCCGGAGACCTGAGAGGTGGGCTGGCGCTGGGCGGCCACCGCGCTATGCCTCGTAGCGGCCGTGGCGGCGCCCGTCCTTTGGCTATCGCCGGCCGTGCCCGAGCGGCTGGCATTCCAGAGCATCGCGGATGATCGCTTTTCGCAGCTGCGCCGGCAGGCGATGGCGTTCGTGGAGGCCCGGCAAAGGCAGGGCTTGCAGTTTGTCGAGACGCAGCGGGGTGCGTCGTTGCAGATTCACTGCAAAGGCGTTCCGGTGCTGTGGCTGGAGCGGCGGCCGCCGCATCTGACGATGCGGGTATCGCTGGATGCGGTGCAGCGGGCACCCGACGTTCTGGCGTTGCGGGCATTGCTGCAGCGGCAGTTGGAGCCCTTGGACTACATGGAACAGGTGCTGGTTGGCGTGCCGGAACCTGTTCTGATGGATCGAGTGTTGTTGGCGATGGCGGGTGATGTGGCTGGGGGGGCGCGATGTGAGGGGTTGGTCGTAGTCGATCAAGCTCGACTCTACGGGGCGGTGGGCGGCGTGGGCTCGGGTTCGTGGGTGGAGCCTTCCAGCAGGGCGACGTAGGTGTCCAGGCGCGTGCGCAACCCGGTCAACAGCCATCCTGTGATGTAAAGCAGTACGAGCGCATAGATGAGGAATGCGCCCAGCTGGCCGACGTCAAAGGCGCTGCTCCAGTCGCCCCATTTCCACTGCCGGAACTGCAGGTAGAGAGCGATCAGCAGCGGAAATGGACCGAGGCGTTGCAGGCCGCCGTAGATCAGCCCCATGCGCTCGATCATGCTTGTGCGCAGGTGGGTGACGTACTTGAGGCGGCGCTCACGCTCGACCCTGGGGAATCCTCGAAGCTCGGCGATCACCGCTTGCCACTGGGCAAACTCGCCGTCCATTTCCTGCGCGTGCGACAGCCGTGGCTGCACGAACTGGCGGATTCCGCGGCGGGCCGCGAGAAATCCGCCGATGACAAAGCCTCCGATCTCCACCGCCAGGCACACCCTGACCAGAAGCAGCGCGGCCGTAAGCGGAAGCCATCGATCAGGCAGCTGGCTGCCGAGAATGCCGATGGCGGCCGCCAGGGCGCCCACGCGCAACGACCACCTCTCCAGCCGGCCGGCCTTGGGGTAGATGCTGTGCTCAGCCAGCCCTTGTACCCGCTGGTAAAGCCAATGGAAGGTCAGTTCCTGCTGCTTCGTCTGGTCCGGCGAATCGACTCCGCCCCCTGCCTGCATGTCCATTGCGTCCCCTGCCCCGCCGGCGCGGATGCCGGCGGCATCATCCTAGCCGAGCCAGAGCTATCTGAGCAGGTCCGGAAGCGGGTATTGGAAAGGTAGGCGGCGTTCCACCTGTACCCCGCTCGCCTGACGGCTTCACCGTTGCACACCACGCCGGCCACGCCTGGCCCATTACCTTCAGCGCAGATCGGAGGAACCACAGCGCAATCACTGCACCCGCTGCGATGTCCGGTCAGCCGCTCCCGGTCAGTGCAACACCACCGGCAGCCGCCAGCACGCCGAGGTTGGCGGCAACGTCATTACGCAAGCACTCGAGGGTGCGACTCACCCAGCATCGATCCAGCCCGCAAGGCGCGCACGCGCGAGATCTTCTGGCGTGTCGATATCCAGGCCCAGCTCTGGCGCCTGAAGGGCATGCACGGCATCGATGGGAAGCTGCCTCAAGCGCGCTCCGAAGCCGCGGTCACCGCTTGCATCCACCTGAGTGAACCATGCGCGCGGCACCACTGCAGGAACGCCAAGGACGTTTCCGTGACGCGTGCCAGCGCACCCTGACGCCGAAGCGCGGGCACCCAAAAGCAGCGCCTGCAGATGGGAGCGCTCGATTGCGGGCTGGTCGCATGCCACGACCATCACGGCGGCCGCTGCGGGCAGCAGATGTGTGCCAGCAACCTGCAGGCTGCTGGCCAGGCCGCGTTCCCAGTGGTGGTTGGTTACCGGAGTCGCATCCAGTCCGGAAATACTGGATGTCACGGCCTGTGCGTTCCCGCCCACCACCACCAACACCTGCGAAGGCGCGAGCTCCAGCGCCAGCCGAACCACGCGATGCACCAGGGTCTCGCCCTGCCGGGTCAGCAGCTGCTTGGGTTGGCCAAGCCGGGTGCTGCCGCCCGCAGCAAGCACCACGACCGCATGCGCGGACGTCACCTGCCGGCCGTGCTGCGCCATTGCTGCAGCTGCGCGGCGATGCTGAGCGAAATCGCCTCCGGCCCCCGCCCTCCGATGTTGAGGCCGACCGGTGATCGAAGCCTGGAAGACAGGCGGTTGCGCTGATCCGGTGTCAGCAGCTTGAACAGATCCTCACGCCTTCGCCGCGGCCCCAGAAGTCCAATGAAGGCAACCTCGGTATCGGTCAGGGCCACCAGTGCCTCGCGGTCCAGCTCGAAGTCGTGGTGCATCACCAGTACCGCGTCGCACGGGTCGGCATGAAGGGCCTCGGCCGGGCTCACCTGGAGCTGTGCATCCGCGCCCTGCCCCGCTGAGGACCAGCGCGCTCGTCGTTCGGCTACGCTGACCCGCCACCCCAGTCCCCGCAGCAACGGAATCAGGAAGGGCGTTTCTGGACCGCCCCCCAACACCAGGGCCCGCGGAAGCCGGGGCAACGGCAAATGCCATGCGCCCTCGTCAAAGGGCTGCGTACCCTCCATCGGATGCAGCTGCCACGCCTGCTCGCGATGGCTGGCACGAAAAATGACCTGCCCCGACGTGCGAAGCTCGCGCTGGAGTGACACACCGTCGCGCAACCAAGCCTCGATCACGTCGTCGATGCCGGACATGGCACGCAATGGCAGCAGCGCAATCCGAAGCCGGCCGCGGCAGCCGAGCGCGGACCCACTCAACAGATCGTCGTCACTGCGGGTGTCGATCTCGATCCAGTGGACCTGCCCTGCCGCGCTCACCTGCTCCGCGCGTCGCGCGAGCTCGGGCTCCAGGCATCCGCCGCTCAGCCAGCCGACCTGGCTGCCGTTGCAGAACAGCACCATGTCGCCGGCACCGGCGTAGGTGGAGCCATCGGTTTCCAGCACCAGCGCGAGCACGGCGTGCTCGCCCGCGCGCACGCGCGTCAAGGCCGTCTCGAGCACGCCGCGCGGGTTGCCTTCGGCGAGGAAGCCCGGCGCTGCGGACAGGTGCCCGGCAGCATCCCTGGGGTCCACTCCCTCTGCCGCAGAGGGCTCCAGGGCGGGTGAGGCCACGGGTCGGTCCATGCGCAAGGGTCAGCCCACATCGGGCAAGCCGGGCAACAGCTTGTCCAGGGTGATGGGATAGTTGCGCACGCGCACACCGGTGGCGTTGTAGACCGCATTGGCGATCGCGGCGCCGACCCCACAGATGCCCAGCTCACCCACGCCCTTGGCCTTCATCGGCGAGATCACCGGATCCAGCGTGTCGAGGAAGACCACCTCTTGGTACGGAATGTCGGCGTGCACGGGAACCTCGTAGCCCGCAAGGTCGTGGTTGACGAACAAGCCAAGCCGCTTGTCGACCACCAGTTCCTCCATCAGGGTCGCGCCCGCACCCATCACCATCCCGCCGATGACCTGGCTGCGCGCGGACAGCGGATTGAGGATCCGACCGCCATCGCATACGGCAAGCATCCTGCGGATGCGCGTCTCTCCCGTGTAGGCATGCACGGCGACCTCGCAGAAATGCGCTGCATAGGTGCCGACGTCGTACCCCTGCTTGAAGTTGCCGAAGGCAATGCCGTCCTCTGCCGACAGTGTGCCTGCTTCGGCCAGGTCGATGGTCCGCCCACCCGCCTGGATACGGCCATTGGCGAAGTTTGCGGTGTCGCCGTCGAAGCCCAGTTTCTCGCCCACCTTGCGGCGCAGGCTGACGCACGCCGCGTACACGCCTGCGGTGGAGCTTGCCGCGCCCCACTGGCCGCCGGAACCGGCGGAGGCCGGATGGCGGGAGTCGCCGAGGGTGACCTGGACCCGGTCCAGCGGCACGCCCATGGTCTCGGCCGCCGTCTGCGCGATGATCGTGTAGGAGCCGGTGCCGATGTCGGTCATGTCGGTTTCCACGATCACCCCACCCTGGCCGTCAAGCCGGACCCGCGCCGCCGACTTCATCGTCGGTGCGCCGCGATAGCCTGCGGATACGCCCATGCCGACCAGCCAGTGCCCTTCCCTGACCTGCGCCGGCTTTGCGTTGCGCTTGTTCCAGCTGAAGCGCTCCGCGCCCTCGCGCAGGCAGCGCACCAGGTTGCGGTCGGAGAACTTCTTGCTCGGATCGCCGGGTACGACCTCGGGTTCGTTGAGGATGCGGAACGCGATCGGGTCGAGGCCCAGCTTCTCGGCCATTTCGTCCATCGCCACTTCCAGCGCCATGTGGCCCGGCGCTTCGCCCGGCGCGCGCATCGCATTGCCTTCGGGCATGTCGAGCGTGGCGATGTAGTTGGCCACCAGGCGGTTGGCGCCTGCATAGAGCTTGGGCGTCTGCAGGGTACCGTTCTCGCCGTCCTCGCCGTTGATGTTGCCCGACCAGTTCTCATGGGCGATGGCGGAGATCCTGCCGTCCTTCGCGCAACCGATCCGGACGCGTTGGATGGTCGCGTGCCGGTGCGTGGTGTTGTTGGGCATCAACGGGCGTTGCAGCGCGATCTTCACCGGCCGCCCGACCTGCTTGGCAGCCAGTGCAGCCAGCACCGCATCGGCGCGGATGAACAGCTTGCCGCCGAAGCCGCCGCCGATATAGGGCGAGTCCACGCGCACCTTGCCAGCATCGATACCGAGGATCGCGGCCATGCCCTGCCTGGCCCAGTCGATCATCTGGTTCGCCGTCCACAGGGTGAGCGTGTCGCCCTCCCAGGCCGCGATGGTGGCGTGCGGCTCCATCATCGAATGACTTTCGTCGGAGGTGTGGTACGTCTCGTCGAACTTGACCGCGGCGCTCGCGTAGGCGGTGTCGAAATTGCCCAGAGCCTGCCGGTCGGGCTTGCCGTCGCGCCCCTTCGCCAGCGGCGCGGACGGCGCCAGCGCCGGGAAATCGAACCGCCCCTTGCCGCGCTCATAGCGGGTGCGGATCAACGCCGCAGCGGCGCGGGCCTGCTCGAAGGTCTCTGCCACCACGCAGGCAATGGCCTGGTGGTAATGGGCGACCTCGGACCCGCCGAACAGCGGCGCGTTGTTCCAGTTCGACTTGCCGACCGGCTTGGTTTCCGGTGCGGTGATGACCGCCAGCACGCCGGGAGCGGCACGTGCGCGGGAGGCATCCATCGAAATGATGCGCCCCTTGCCGATGCCCGCGCCGACGATGTAGCCGTAGACCTGGTTCGGCGCCACGTCATGGCGCTCGTAGGCATAGGGGGCGGTGCCGGTGGTCTTGCGGGGGCCGTCGATGCGTGGCGTCGACTTGCCGACGACCTTGGCCTTGTCGAACAGGTTGTCACCGGCGGGGGCGTTGAATTCAAGGGCCATCAGCGCTCTCCTTCCGCCAGCACGGCGGCGAGGGTGCGCTCGGCGAGCGCGATCTTGAACGCGTTCTCCCGCGTCGGACGGGCGCCGGCGAACACCTGCCGGGTTGCCGCCTTCACGCCGTCGCGCAGCAGGGGTTCGGCAGCTTCGATGCGCCACGGCTTCGGCGCGACCCCACCGAAGGCGAACCGCGCCGAGCCGTCACGCTGCACGACCGCGGCGACCGACACCAGTGCGAACGCATAGGACGCGCGGTCACGTACCTTGTGGTACACGTGCCGGCCGCCCAGCGGTTCCGGCAGCGTGACGTGGGTGATCAGCTCACCGCGCTGCAGCACATTGTCCTGCTGTGGCTTGTCGCCCGGGGAACGATGGAAATCGGCAATCGGGATGCTGCGCGTGCTGCCGTCACCCTTGACGGTCTGGACCGTGGCGTCCAGCACCCGCAGGGCCACCGCCATGTCGCCCGGATAGGTCGCGATGCAGCTGTCCGAGGTGCCGATCACGCCCATCTGCCGGGAAAACCCTTCGAGCGCGCCGCAGCCTGATCCGGGCAGGCGCTTGTTGCAGGGCAGATGGGGGTCGTAGAAGTACGGACAGCGGGTGCGCTGCAGCAGGTTGCCGCCGGTGGTGGCCTTGTTGCGCAGCTGCCCGGACGCGCCTGCCACGATCGCGCGGGTCAACACCGCATAGTCGCGGCGCACGCGCTCATGCGAGGCCAGCGCGGTATTGCTGACCAGCGCGCCGATGCGCAGGCCGCCGTCGTCGGTGGGTTCGATCCTGTCCAGGCCGATGTCCTGCACGTCGACCAGGTGCGCGGGCGTCTCGACCTCCAGCTTCATCAGGTCGAGCAGGTTGGTTCCTCCCGCCAGGAACTTCGCGCCCTCGGTGCCGGCGACGGCCCTGGCGGCCTCGGCCGGGGATTTCGCGCGTTCGTAACTGAAGGCCCTCATGAGCGCCTCCCTGCAGAGGTCACGCCAGCGACCTCTTCCATCGCCTCGGCAATGTTGGAATAGGCGCCGCAGCGGCAGAGGTTGCCGCTCATGCGTTCGCGCATTTCCATGTTGGTGGCCCGGGGCCGTGCGCTGACGTCCGCCTGCACATGGCTGGGGACACCCCGCTTGATCTCATCCAGCACCGCCACCGCCGAGCAGATCTGCCCCGGCGTGCAGTACCCGCACTGGTAGCCGTCATGCTTGATGAAGGCGGCCTGCATCGGATGCAGGTCATCAGGGGTTCCGAGGCCTTCGATGGTGGTGATGGCATCGCCCTGGTGCTGCACTGCCAGGCTGAGGCAGGCATTGATGCGCTCACCGTTGACCAGCACGGTACAGGCCCCGCATTGACCGTGGTCGCAGCCCTTCTTGGTCCCGGTCAACTTCAGATGTTCGCGCAGGGCGTCGAGCAGCGTGGTCCGCGTGTCGAGCTCAAGCTCCCGGCGCGCGCCGTTGACGGTCAACGCCACCGTGCTGATGACCGGCGGCCTGGGCGGCGGGGACGCGGCCAGTTCGGCGGCGAGCGATGACGCCCCCGGTGCGGCGGACATCGCCATGGTCGTGGCGCCGCCGGCGATCACCTGGCGACGCGTCAACTTCATTCCTTCGTCCCAACTTGGCACAGTGACCTCCTGGCGTTCGGGGAAACCCCGTGGCTGGATGGACGCGCTCGGACTACCTGCTGGGCACTATGCCCATCTGGGTAGTACAGATCTGTGAAGCCTGTCCAGCGTGTGCCTGCATCGACGGCCGAGCCTGCTGGCCGGTCATCTTCAACGCCGCCTCTGGCAAACGTGCGCCTGGTGGACAGCGTATTGATGCCCAGATAAAGCCGCCCAGACAGGCCCAAAGCGCGCCGTGGGCAGGTCTGCGGAACTGCGCCATACGGCGCTCGGATACGGTGCTGCGTCGGTGGTCAGCAAGCGCTGTGGTCCGGGCGAGCTGCCACGGCCGTGCGTGATGCTGGACTCATTGCCGTGTGGATCGACTGCGGGAAGACGCCAGAAGGATGAGCAGCACATAGCAGGCCAACGCCCCCAGGGCCAGGCCCATGGCCTCGAGTTCCCAGTTCCTGCGGTACGGCGAAGGCCCGATAAAGGCCCAGATCAGCAGGAGCGCCCCAATCACGAGCATGGTCTTGTTGGCTGCTGAGATGAGCTTGGCTGCAGAGGGATACCCTAGATTGGGGTCGAACGGGCCGAGCATCCAGCCGAGGCTCTTGAAGTAGTCACGTGCAAGAAAGAACAGGAAGACAAACACCCCCATGAGCACGCTCGCCAGCAGCTGATAGTGCGGTTCCATGGCAGCCTCTTGAGGGGATCTGGCGTTTCCACGCGTGGACGCGCCGCAGCTTAGCCGGATTTACATGAGGAGTGCATCCGTTGGCCGGAAGCGGACGTCAGGGCAATAGTCGAACATGGCTCGACTTTACAGAGGCGCAGCCTGCGGCCCGACCCGCACATGCACCACATGGCTGATGCCACGATGGAACATCTTGGCGTACGGGCAGACGCGTTCGGTGTTGCGCACCAGTTCGCAGGCCAGGTTCGCATCCATGCCGGGAAGATGGACCACGATCTCGGCAGACAGCAGGTACAGCCCATCTGCCGGGTCACGGGCGAAGGTGACCGCCACTTCGATGCTGGGGTTGTGCAGCAGCAGGCCGGCACGCGCGGCCACCAGTACCATGGCGCCGTGGAAGCAACCGGCGTAGCTTGCGGCCAATAGCTGCTCGGGATTGGAGCCGCCGCCAGGCCCACCGAGTTCCGGCGGCAGGCGCAGGTCCACCGCCAGTGCGCCGTCGTCCGATCGCACCACGCCAGACGCGCGCCCGTGCTGGGCCTGGCCACCGCTCACCCGCACGCGGCCGGTGTACAGCGGCTGCACGTCGTCGCCCTGGTAGCGGTCCAGCATGGCGGGCGAAGGTGGCTTCAGCTCGGTCATTGGCAGGCGTTTGCTTCGCCGCTCAGGCAGGCTGCCGCTGCAACAGGCCGGACTGCTGCAGCCAGGCGTCGAAGCCGACCTGCCCCAGCCACGCCTGCCCGACCGGCACCAGCGTATCGATCTGCAGCGGCGCACCGAAGTACAGGGCCTCGGCGTCTGCCACGACCTGCCGCGGGTCGCCGGTCCGCTGCAGATACTGCCTGGCCAGATCTGCCATCGCGGCGCGCTGGGGGCCCGCAATTTCCACAACGTCACTGCGGGGTGGCTGCTGCGCGATGCGTGCCACCGCCTCGGCAACATCCTCGGCGGCAATCGGCTGTACGTCGGCGGCGGGCAACCGCACGGTCGACCCATTGCCGGCGGACTGGATGATGCCCGGCAGGAACTCGAAGAACTGCGTGGAATGGATGATGGTGTACGGCAGGCCTGAATCGCGGATCAGGCGCTCCTGCGCGATCTTGCCGCGGAAGTAGCCGCTGGCCGCAAGCTTGTCGGTGCCTACGACGGAAAGCGCAACGTGGTGGCGTACGCCGGCACGGGCGGCGGCGGTGAGGATGTTGTGGCCAGCGGTCACGAAGAACGAAAGCACTGCCGCATCTTCGAACGAGGGCGAGTTGGCCAGGTCCACCACCACGTCGACCCCGTCCATGGCGGCGTCCAGGCCTTCACCGGTCAGCACATCCACGCCGGTGGAGGGCGCGGCCACCACGATGTCATGCCCGGCGGTGCGCAGGCGCTCAACCACCTTGCTGCCGATGCGGCCGGTACCACCGATGACGAGGAATTTCATGACGTGTCTCCTGGAATGTAGAAGGGGCGACCGGCTGTGGCCGGGCATGCTGGAATCGTAGGCAGCGTGGGCGCGGGGCAGTAGGTCCGCGCTGGGGCGCGCACTGTTGCCCGGCACGCACCAATGCTTCAGGCCCAGGCGGGCTGTGCCTCTGGCTTCATGGACGTGGCCTGTTGGCGCGCTTCCCAATGCGAGATCACATCCAGCTCGAGCGCGCGCACCCGCTGCGTGCTGAAGTCGATGAAGGCCCGCACACGCTTGGGAAGCTGGCGGCGGCTGAGGTAGCACAGGTAGTGGCCGCGATCGAGCGGGGCATGCCGATCCAGGCAGGTCACCACCCTGCCCGCCCACAATGCTTCACGCACCTGATAGCTGGGCAGCTGGGCGATGCCCAGCCCGTCGATGACGGCCTGCAGGGCCAGGTCGGCATCGTTGAACACCAGTGCGGCCGGCGGCTGCAGGTGCACATCGGTGCCGTCGACCCGGAATTCCCAGGGCTGCATGCGTCCACCCGGCAGGCGCCGCCCGATGCAGGCATGCGTGGACAGCGCATCCACCGACGACGGTAGACCCTGCGCCTGCACGTACGCTGGTGATGCACACACCACCAGCTGCATCGGCACCAGCTGCTTGGCGATCACCTGGCTGTCTTCCAGCAGGCCGTCGCGGAACGCCACGTCGATGCGGTCACCGGCCAGGTCGGGGGCCTGCTCGTCCAACAGCAGTTCTACCGAGACCTGCGGGTACTCGGCGCGGAAGGCGGCCAGCAAGGGGGCGATCACCCGCCGGCCGAAGCCGTGGCTGGCACTGATGCGCAGGTGCCCGCGCGGCGGGCCCTCGCGCAGGTCGCGCATTTCCTCCAGCGCCTGCAGGATGCAGTTCACGCCCGGGTTGCAGCCCTCCAGGAACAGCTCGCCTTCGCGGGTCAGCGTGGTCGAGCGCGTGGTGCGCAGGAACAACCGCACGCCCAGCTGGCTTTCCAGCTTCTGCACGCTGCGGCTGACGGCCGAACGGCCGATGCCGAGGCGGTCGGCCGCGCGGGCGAAACTGCCCTCGGCCGCCACTGCAATGAAGGCCAGCACGCCGGCGTAGCTGGTGGAGAAGGATGCATTGAGCGCATCGTGGCCGTCGCTGGCCGGGCTGGGCTGTGCGGTGTTCATGGGCGGCCTGGCTCCAGGCGGGCACGTTGCGCCTGCAGGTGGTTCCGCGCCAGCGCCAGGCGCTGCCTGCACGCGGACAGGTCGAGCCCCAGCAGGGGCACGATGTCCTCGAACCCGGCGCCCAGTACGTCGTGCAGCAACAGCACCGCACGTGCATCGGGCGGCAATTCACGCAGTGCGGCCAGGAAGGTCTGCCAGACCTGTTCGCTGGCAGGGCGGAATGCGGTGCGCAGGTGCGATGAGGTGTCCATGCCCGGCAGACGGCCGAGCATCGGCCGCTGTGACAGGCCATTGGTGTTTTTCATGCAACAGCGTGCGGCCCGGCCCCGGCCTACCGGCTGTGCGGGCGCAGGCCTAGCCTCGCTGTGTCCTTCACTCGCTACAGGAACACGCCATGACCGCACGTCTGGATTACGCCGCGCAATCGCCGGAACTGTTCAAGAAGCTCGGCCTGTACTCGCATGCCGCCCACACCGCCTCGATCGAAGCGGCCATCATCGATCTGGTCAACATCCGTGCATCGCAGCTCAACGGCTGCGGCTTCTGCCTGGACATGCACGTGAAGGAGGCCACCCTGCGCGGCGAGCGCCCACTGCGCCTGCATCACTTGGCGGCATGGCGTGAATCGACGCTGTTCAGCCCGCGCGAGCGCGCCTGCCTGGCCTGGACCGAGGTGCTGACCCAGCTGCCGGCGCAGGGTGTGCCCGATGAGCTGTACGCGCGCGTGCGCGGCCAGCTGTCCGAGCAGGAGATCGTCGACCTGACCCACGCGGTGATGGCGATCAACGCCTGGAACCGCGCCAACGTCGCCTTCCGTACTACGCCCGGCATCCTGGACGCGGCCTTTGGCCTGGACAAGGCCGGCCTGGCCTGATCGATCCGCCGCTGCCCCATGCAGCGGCCCTCCCCTACCGCACTGGAGACCTGCCATGCGTCGTTCTGTTCTGGCCCTGCTTGCGCTGCTGCCACTGTGCAGCGCTGCCGCCTCCCCGCCCCCTAATGCGCCCGAGCCCCAGGTGCACGAGGTGATGACCCGCGCCCTGCCGGAGCAGCCCGGCAAGGAAGCGCTGATCCTTACCGTGGAATACCCGCCGGGTGGCGCCGATCCGGTGCATCGCCACGATGCCCATGGCTTCGTCTACGTCCTGGAAGGACGAATCGTGATGGGCGTGGCCGGCGGCAAGGAAGTCACCCTCGGCCCGGGTGAGGCCTTCCATGAAGGCCCGGCCGATCTGCACACCGTGGGTCGTAACGCCAGCGCTACCGAGCCGGCGAAGTTCGTGGTGTTCCTGATCAAGGACATCGGTAAGCCGGCGGTTCTGCCGCCGCACTGATCGCACGTCCGGCGCTGGCACCAACGACAGGTCCCCGGGTGTCACAATCCGGGGACCTGTCCCGTCTACGCTGGCATGGACGATTCCACTGCGCTGTTCTCCCGCCTCCGCCCACGCCTGTTCGGCGTGGCCTACCGCATGCTCGGATCTTCGCACGAAGCCGAGGACGTGGTGCAGGATGTCTGGCTGCGCTGGCATGGCGCCGACCCGTCACAGATCGAGAATCCCGAAGCCTGGCTGGTGGCCACCACAACCCGTCGCGCCATTGATGGCCTGCGCCTGGCACGGCATACGCGCGAACACTATGTCGGCATGTGGTTGCCCGAGCCGCTGCTGACCGATGACACCAGCACCCCTGAGTATGTGCTGGAAACCGCCAGTGATCTGTCGGTCGCCTTCCTCAGCGTGCTGGAGCGGTTGGCACCGGATGCGCGTGCGGCCTTCCTGCTGCACGACGTGTTCGATCAGGACTACGCGGTGGTCGCGCGCACCCTGGACAAGACAGAAGCCGCCTGCCGGCAGATCGTGCATCGTGCGCGCCAGCAGCTCAGGCAGGAGCGCCCGCGCTACAACGTCCCGCAGGACGTGCACCAGAAACTGCTGCGCCGTTTCGCCGAGGCCGCATCCAGTGGCGATTTCCGCGCGATGAAGGCACTGATGGCCGAGTCGGCCCAGCTGGTGGGTGACGGCGGCGGCATCGTCACCAGCTTCCCCAAACCGATGGTCGGGGGCGCACGCATTGCCCAGCTGCTGTATGCCCCGCACCTGCGGCGCAGCGCGCAATTGCGGATGGTGCCGGCCATGCTCAACGGACGACTGGGACTGCTGCGCTATTTCGATGGTGAGCTGGAAGCGGCGATGGCTTTCGAGACCGATGGCGAACGGATCACGCAGGTCCTGGTGCAGCGCAACCCGCACAAGCTGCAGCGGCTGGCACTGCCCACCGCCATCCAGTAGATCCGCGCCCCGCGTGGATGGCATCCATTGTCGACCTCGTTCTTGCGGGATTCGACCGGGGCGCCGATGCGCCCCGGGCGTGAAGGTCTGCCTGCGCAACGGCCGCAGGATCCGATCAGAAGTCCCAGAACACCGGTACCCAGCGGAAGGTCTCGCCCTCCAGTGACACCCGGCCCACTGACGGGAACGGAAGATGCGTGGCTACCAGCATTTCGCCGGTGCCTGCCAGTTCCTTCAGCAGGGCGATGCGGACGCGCGCGGATTCCTCCGGGTCGTGCTCGAAGCCGTTGTGCCAGTTCGGCTGGTCGAAGCCGACCGCGAACACCGCGTCACCGGCGAAGGTCAGGGCCTGCCCGGCAGACGCCACGCGCACCACGCAGTGGCCTGGGGTATGCCCTCCGGTGCGGCGGGCCGTCACGCCCGGTGCGATCTGCTGTTCGTCCTGGAAGGTGTGCACATAGCTGCTGTACTCGGCCCAGAAGTGCTTGGCCGTGGCGCGCAGCGCATCGGGGAACCCCTGCGGCATGTTGGTACGGCTGAAGTCCGGCGACTTCCAGAACTCCACCTCCGCCGCGGCCACGTGGATTTTCAGGTCCGGGCGCAGCCGTTCCTTCACGCCTTCAACCAGCAGCCCGCCGACGTGGTCCATGTGCATGTGGGTGATCACCACATCGGTGATCTCGCCCAGGTTGATACCGGCGGCACCGAGGCGGCGGATCAACTGGCCGGCGCGCGGCAGCTGCAGGTCCGGGTCCATGCCCAGGCCGGCATCGATGAGGATGGTGCGATCACCGCTGTGCACCACCATCACGTTCAATGCCCAGTCGAAGGCATCCTGCGGCAGGTACATCTCTTCGAACCATTCGGCACGGTCGGCGGCCGGAACGTTGTGGCCGAGCATCTGGGTGGGCAACGGCAGGACGCCATCGCTGATCACCAGCACTTCGACGTCGCCCACCTTGAGGGCGTAGCGCGAGGGCACCAGTTCATCGAGGGCGGGGGCAATGGGCGCGGCGGTGTTTTCCAGACTGAACATGAGGGATCTCCACGAAGGGGCATTGGGCGGGCAGCGATGCAAGGCTGGCGCGGAACGATTCCGGGCGCTTTCCCACGGCGCAGGGCGTGGCGTTGTCAGGGCACGATGCCTGGCAGGCCAGCGCTGCAGGGTTCATGGGAAGGCGGGCCACTGCGCAAGCGGTGGGCCCGGAACACGGCATGTGCCGTGTGCGATCAGCCTAGGCAGCACACCGTTGCTGCGGTAGGCCCGTGGAGGGGGACGTGATGTTGCATTCCAGGAAGCAATGCGAATCACATACCCAGCTCAGACAGCCCCGGATGATCATCGGGGCGGCGCCCCAGCGGCCAGTGGAACCTGCGGTCGCTTTCCTTGATCGGCATGTCGTTGATGCTCGAGAACCGGCGCTGCATCAATCCATCGGCGCCGAATTCCCAGTTCTCGTTTCCATAGGAACGGAACCAGTTGCCGGAGTCGTCATGCCACTCATAGGCGTAGCGCACGGCAATACGATTGTCGGTGAAGGCCCACAGCTCCTTGATCAGCCGGTACTCAAGCTCCTTGTTCCACTTGCGGGCCAGGAACTGCCGCGCTTCCTCGCGGCCATGGGTGAACTCGGCGCGGTTGCGCCACTCGGTGTCCAGTGAATAGGCCAGCGCGACTTTGTCGGCATCGCGGGAGTTCCAGCCATCCTCGGCAAGGCGCACTTTCTCGATGGCCGATTCACGGGTGAAGGGGGGAAGTGGTGGACGGGGTGCTTCAGTGGACACGGTGGGGCCTCCAATCAAGTGGATGAACGGGGTGCTTCGACGGATTTTGATGACTCAGGCGTCAGCGCCTGGCCTGCTCCAACAGCACTTCTGCAACATCCCTTGCAGTGTCTGCGGCGTTGTAGTCGCCCATCACGCGCGAGACGGTGATGGCGCCTTCCATGAGAACCAGCAGCTGCCGCGCCAGTGCGTCCGGCTGCTGGATATCCAGTTGCGTGGTGAGTTCCAGCGTGTAATCCAGCAGCTTCTGCTTGTGATGTTTGGCGATGTGGCGAATCGGATCATCGGGGTCGCCGACCTCGCCTGCGGTGTTGATGAAGGCGCAGCCGCGATAGCCCTCGGACTGGAACCAGCCCTTGAGCACGGTGAACATGCCGAGGATGCACGCTTCCGGGGTGTCGGCCTTGTTGCACTCCTGCTGGAACCAGGTGAGCCAGCGCACGTCGCGCGCGTTCAATGCCGCAGCGGCCACCTGGTCCTTGTTTTCAAAGTGCCGGTAGATGCTCTTCCGGGCAACGCCGGAGGTCTTCACCAGCAGGTCCATGCCGGTGGCGTGGATCCCGTTCTGGTAGATCAGCGCCTCGGCCGTGGCCAGGATCTTCTGCTGGGTATCGGAGGTAGTTGTGTTCACGACGCCAAGGTAGAACGATCGTTCTACCCTGTCAACGGGTGGCGCGGCGACCTCTCGCGCGGGCAAGCTCGCGCAGGACGATCTATCAAGAAATTCGTACATGTCATCATCCAGACGCCCGATTTCGATCGCAAAGTACGTCTCACCACCCACCCATGAGACGCCCCGCATGAACGCCCTTGCCCGTACCCTGGCCGTTGCCGCCCTCGCCCTCTCGGTCCAGGCCGGCCTGTCCGCCCAGGCCGCCGAACCGGCCAAGCCGGCAGCACTCACCAGCATCGCGCGCACAGCCAGCTACATCACCACCGCCGATGGCGTGCAGCTCTACTACAAGGACTGGGGCCCGAAGGACGGCCCGGTCGTTACCTTCAGCCACGGCTGGCCGTTGAACTCGGACAGCTGGGAATCGCAGATGATCTTCCTGGCCAACCACGGCTACCGCGTCATCGCCCATGACCGTCGTGGCCACGGCCGTTCCAGCCAGCCTTGGGATGGCAACGACATGGATCACTACGCCGATGACCTGGCCACGGTGATCAACACGCTCGACCTGCATGACGTCACCCTGGTGGGCTTCTCCACCGGCGGCGGCGAAGTGGCGCGCTACATCGGCCGTCATGGCACCGGCCGGGTGAAGAAGGCGGTGCTGATCAGCTCGGTGCCGCCGTTGATGCTGAAGACCGCCGATAACCCCAATGGTCTGCCGATGGAAGTGTTCGATGGCATCCGCAAGGCGCAGATGGGCAACCGCGCACAGCTGTACAAGGACATCCCGTCCGGGCCGTTCTACGGCTTCAATCGCCCGGGTGCAAAGGTGTCGCAGGGCCTGATCGATGCCTGGTGGGCGCAGGGCATGCAGGGTGGCCACAAGAACACCTACGATTCGATCGCCGCGTTCTCGGCTACCGACTTCCGCGCCGACCTGAAGAAGTTTGATGTGCCGACGCTGGTGATTCACGGTGATGACGATCAGATCGTGCCGATCGACATCTCCGGCCGCCAGTCAGCGAAGCTGATCAAGGGCGCCAGGCTGATTGTTTACCCGGGCGCGCCGCACGGCCTGACCGACACCCATAAGGACAAGGTCAACCAGGATCTGCTGAGCTTCCTGCAGGAGAAGTGAGTAACCGGGGCTCCGGCATCGTGCCGGAGCCCGTCTCACATCAGAGTGTTTCTGCCCCGCCGCGTGTCCGTTCCCGGTCGGCGCCGTCCATGCGTGGATTCGGGCGGTGCAGAATTTCATCCGGGCCCGGCTGCAAGGGCGTGGAAATGGGCATGCCAGAACCTCGGCACCTGGCAGTAATCCTCTGCCCCTCGTTCGCAAGATAACTCGGCTTTACACGGAGCGAGCGGGTAATCTGAAAATACGCGTTCGTGAAGGTGGTCACGGTTAAGTCCGGAGAAAGTCAATACCTTCAATCTCGCTGCAACGTAATTGTTGAAAATGCGAGTGGATTCCGGGCGGGCCAACAATCAGCTGTGACATGGAGGTAGGGATGTGCACGGTATCTGGCAGGTCTTCAGCAAAGCTTGCGGCTCTCCTTTATCTGATGATTGCCTCCTGCATCGCCGCGATCATGCCGGTTGGCGCCAAAGAGGGCCAATCACTTGTGCTTGTCAGACTCTCACCTGAGCAGGGGGCGGTCCTGGCAACCGGGCTACTCAGGGGGGTGTTGAGGCCAATCAACGGCTGTATCTACTTCGTGGATCCAGGTAGCACGGCATATCTTGCAGCATGGCCTCACGATTACTCGCTGGCCATGAAGGGGGGCGCTCCCGTAGGCGTGCAGGATGAACGATCGGGGGAAATAATGGAATTCGGAATCACCGCATCATTCGGAGGGGGGCATGGCGGTGAATCGCTCCGTTCGAGTCTTGCTGCGTCCATTCCGGATGCCTGTACTGGCCCACTCATGACGATTCACTTGATGCGTCAGGCAAAGGAGCAGCCATGATTAGTCTGCGCACGAAGCTATCAATGCGCGCCTTGGCATTGTCCGCCCTCGGTGCGTTCGCATTCTCCCTGCACGGCCAGCCGATAACTGGCAACCCCACGGCACACACCTACTCGCGAACGTTCAATGTATCTGAGGCCGAAGCAAAATACAGGTCGATGAAATCGATCTCTGCGGCAGGTCTGGAAGCCAGGATTCAGGCATCTGAGCCGGATACGTTTGGTGGCTTGTACGTTGAGCATGAGCCAGAATTCAAGATCGTAGTGCTGTTCACGAAGAAGCCGACAGAGACCTTGGCAAAGTACACGCAGGATCCTGTATTTGCCGGCCGCACTTCCGCTCAATCGCTCGAGATGCTCCTGGCGACCCAGGCCGAGGCAGAGGCCCAGCTTCTCGCAAAGAAGGTTGGGTTCGAGTCGGGCGTTGATATCAAGCGGTCCATTGTGACCTTTTACGTGAAGGACGAAGCGGCCGCTAGACGCGCACTCCGGCCATTGCTGGGCGCTGTCGATTTCATGGCGATCAAGCAAGTGAAAGGCTTTACTGTCACTACCGCGATCTCCGGCGGCCATAAGTTGACCGGTACTGCCTTCAGTTGCACTACTGGCTTCAACGTCTTCGACGCAGATCGTGAGCTTGGCGTCCTCACGGCCGGTCACTGTGACAATACGCTGACCTATCAGGGCATTGCCGCGCCTCTCGTTTTCCAGAGCGAGCAGAATGTAGGCGACTACGATGTCCAGTGGCATAAAGAGCCGCCTAGGGGCCCGCGCCACGCGCAGACAAATGAAATCTCCCTGATCAATGGTCCGTCGCAGACGCTCGAAATAACCAGCACACTCCCCTCCAGTTCGACGCATGTGGGGGATGTGATCTGCAAGAGTGGAATTCACGGCCATTACGCATGCGGGACCATTGAGGATATGAATTCAAGGTCCAATCATAATGGGACCATAGGCAGGTACATTCGTGCACGCAACCTTTCTCCAGGCCCTCTCAGCGTCGAAGGTGACAGCGGTGGGCCGGTCTTTTCCAACAATGCGGCCGTCGGCGTCATTCACGGCCGGGGCGGTGAAGACACGGGATTTGAGAACGACCTGTTCTACATGCCCATCGAGCGGGTTTCAGCACTTGGCGTTACCGTATTGACGGAGGCCTTTGAAGTTACCGGCATCGCAGATCGCACAGAAAATTATTTCAGGCCATTTTCCGTTCCGGTTGCGTACAAGGGAGTTCCGAAGTTCCCTATAGAGTTGACGCTGGAGCGCCCGGTGTGCCCGAGCGGGCCCTGCGAACCCGCCACGGAAACGTTGCCGGACAAGATGCCCTCCCCGCTCAACTACACATGGGCCTGCTTCTACCCCATCGTGCTCTACCCGCCTCCCGTCATTCCCCCTCCCCCGTTGACCTGGAGGGAGCGGATTACCTTGAAGGATGCGTCTGGAATCACCGCCGAGCCCGTTGAGTACAACCTGCACTGCAGTGGATGCCCTGATTGTCCATAGCCCGCATCTGTTGATGAGTGCAGTGCTGGAACCACGTGCGTGGATTCTTCGTCAGCCGAGCATGGCTCGGCTCTACATAAGAGCCAGCTCCCTGGCAAGGAACGGCGCCGTCCTGCTGCCCTTGGCCCGAGCCACCTGTTGCGGCGTGCCCTTCGCCACGATGGTGCCCCCTGCCCCGCCTGCGCCAGGCCCGACGTCAATCACCCAGTCCGCCTGTGCAACCGCGCGCATGTCATGCTCGATCATCACCACCGTATTGCCCGCGTCCACCAGCCGCTGCAGCTGCACCAGCAGCCTGTCCGCGTCCGACGCATGAAGACCCGTGGTGGGCTCATCCAGCACGTACAGCGTGCGCCCGCGCTGGCTGCGCTGCAGCTCGGTCGCCAGCTTGATGCGTTGGGCCTCGCCGCCTGAAAGCTCGGTGGCCGGCTGGCCCAAGCGCAGGTACCCCACGCCAATCTCCTGCAGCAACTGCAGCGGCCGGGCGATGGCCTCTTCCTCGCTGAAGAACGCATGCGCCTGGTCCACCGTCATCTGCAGGACCTCGGCGATGTTGCGGCCGTTCCACTGCACTTTCAGCGTCGCTTCGTTGTATCGCGCACCGTGGCAGGTGGGGCACGGCGCGTAGACGCTGGGCATGAACAGCAGTTCGACGCTGACGAAACCCTCGCCTTCGCAGGTCTCGCACCGGCCCTTGGCCACGTTGAACGAGAAGCGCCCCGCATCGAAACGGCGGCGGCGCGCGGCGGGTGTCGCGGCGAACAGCTTGCGCACGTGATCGAACAAGCCGGTATAGGTGGCAAGGTTGGAGCGTGGCGTGCGGCCGATGGGCTTCTGGTCGACCTGCACCACCCGCTGTATGGCGTTCATGTCGCCTGCCAATGTGCCCCGGGTCGTTTCGATCACGGTTGGCCCGTCGGTGGGCGCGCTATCGGCGCTGTCGTCCGCGGGCTCATGCCCGAGGTGCAGCAGCAACAGCTCGGGCAGCGCCTGCGCCATCAGGCTGGACTTGCCCGATCCGGAAATGCCGGTCACTGCGGTCAGCAGCCCCAGCGGTACCTGCGCGTCCACACCCTGCAGGTTGTGGCGGTGGATGCCCTTCAATTCCAGCCAGCTGCTGGCGTTGCGCTGCCGGCTGGCCGGTGCGGGCACCTGATCGAACAGATACAGGGCCGTGCGCGACTCCTGGACATGGCGCAGGCCATCGGGCTCGCCACTGTAGAGCACGCGCCCGCCGTGTTCCCCCGCCTGTGGGCCCACATCCACCAGCCACTGTGCGCGGTGCATGAGCTCCAGATCGTGTTCAACAACGAAGACCGAGTTTCCGCCGTCGCGCAGGCGCTCAAGCGCGTCATATAGGGCCTGGCTGTCGGCGGGGTGCAGGCCGGCCGAGGGTTCGTCGAGTACGTACAGCACGCCAAACAGCAACGAGCTGAGCTGGGTGGCCAGCCGCAGGCGCTGCAGTTCCCCGGCCGACAGCGTGGGTGTGGCGCGATCCAGCGAGAGATACCCCAGGCCCAGGTCACGCAGTTGGCGTACCCGCGCCATGACGCCACCTGCCAATCGTTGTGCCGCCAGGCGCTTCTCTTCGGACAAGGCCGAGGTCAAACGCACGTCGGGAGCGCCCTCGTGGGTCGCTCGGCCACTCGCGGCCCGCCGGGCGCGATCGCGGGGTGTTGCGCGCCTGCTGGTGCGAGCGCCCTTGCTGTGCGCGCCGAAATCACCTTGTGCAATGGGCTCCAGCAGCGCCGCCAGCTGATCCAGCGGCAGCCGCATGAATTCGCCGATATCCACTCCGGCAAAGGTGACCGAGAGTGCCTCCGGCTTCAGGCGTTTTCCGTGGCAGGCCGGGCACAGCCTGCCTTCCATGTAGCGCGAAACACGCTTGCGCATCAGCGCACTCTGGGTGTTGGCAAAGGTGTGCAGCACGTAGCGGCGCGCGCCGGTATAGGTGCCCATGTAGCTGGGCTCCTGCTTGCGTTTCAGCGCGGCACGGGTCTCGGCGGGCGTGAACCCGGCATAGACCGGCACGCTGGGCGCTTCCTCGGTGAACAGGATCCAGTCACGGTCCTTCTTCGGCAGCTTCTTCCACGGCACGTCGATGTCGTAGCCCAGCGTGACCAGGATGTCGCGCAGGTTCTGGCCATGCCAGGCCGGCGGCCAGGAGGCGATGGCGCGCTCGCGGATGCTCAGCGACGGATCCGGAACCATCAGCGCTTCGGTCACTTCGTAGACATGCCCCAGGCCATGGCAGGTGCTGCAGGCACCCTGTGGCGTGTTGGGCGAGAAGTCCTCGGCGTACAGCATGGGCTGGTTGGCCGGGTACGCACCGGCACGCGAGTACATCATGCGCACCAGGCTGGACAGCGTGGTCACGCTGCCCACCGATGAACGCGCATTGCCGGCCCCGCGCTGCTGCTGCAGAGCCACTGCCGGCGGGAGGCCGTCGATGGCATCCACATCCGGCACGCCGGCTTGGTCGATCAGGCGCCTGGCATACGGCGCAACCGACTCGAAGTAACGCCGCTGCGCTTCAGCAAAGACGGTACCGAAGGCCAACGATGACTTGCCGGAACCTGATACGCCGGAGAACACCACCAGTGCATTGCGCGGGATGGAGACATCGACATTCCTGAGGTTGTGCTCGCGTGCACCACGCACCTCGACGCAACCGCTGGCGGCGGCAGCGCATGACGATTCACCAAAGGAGGTGTTGGACATTTCAGCGTTCCTGCATTCTGTGGGCGGGTCGCGCATGGGCGCACCCGGCAGGCCATTCTCGCCGCTACGGGGTGAATGGTGTGAGGGCGCCGGAGGCGGAATGCTGCCTTCACGTCCCCTTCCTACGCCGTTGCGCGGCCAAGCGCTAGCGTGAGGCATCTACACGATAGGAGGCGATCATGCACCCCGATGTACTCGGCTGGGTCGCCACAGCGGTCTTGATGGCAACGTTGATCCGGCAGATGGTGAAACAGTGGCAGTCGCCGAACCCGGAGGCGGTATCGAAGTGGCTGTTCGTGGGCCAGATGACCGCGTCCGCGCTGTTTACGGCGTACAGCGCGATGCTGGGCAGCACCGTCTTCGTGGTGACCAATGCGATGTTGCTGTTGACGGCGGTGGTTGGCCAGGTGATGGCCTGGCGCCGTCGAGGCGGACCGCGAACACCCCCGCCCTGCTGATGGTGGTGAAAGTTTGACGCCGCGTTGCTTCGCCGTTGATCTCGTTGGGCACTGCCCAGCCCTTCAACCCCTCACCCAGCCTGTAGACGAACATCATCGTGCCTGCGGCTGGCGTTGTGCCGCTGCATCACGAACATGACCCGTTGCCGTGGCGGCAGCGCAAAGGCCGGTTCCATCACGGGCCAGCGAAAGGCGGCAGGCACCACTTTCGTGAAGACTGTGCGTAGGGTCCCGCAGAAGCTCACATGCCGTCTTCACTCGCCACGCGCCTGATCGCAACCGGGTTGGACCTATTTTCAGTGCTCCATCCACCACGGAGCTCACTATGGCTATCAAGACGGCGGAAGACTTGTTCATCCACGAACTCTCGGACATCTACAGCGCCGAGAAGCAGCTGACCAAGGCCCTCCCACGCCTGGCCCGTGCGGCCGAGAACCCGGATCTGGCGGTGGCCTTCGAAACGCACCTGGAAGAAACGCAGGGCCAGATCGAGCGCATCGACCAGGTGGTGGAGGTGCTTGGCATCCGCCTGAAGCGCATCAAGTGCGCCGCGATGGAGGGCCTTGTGGAGGAAGGCAAGGAAGTGATCGACAGCATCGACAAGGGCCCTGTGCGTGATGCCGCCCTGATTGGTGGCGCGCAGAAGGTCGAGCACTACGAGATTGCGTCCTACGGCACCATCGCCGCGCTGGCCAAACAACTGGGCTACAAGGATGCCCTTCCCTTGCTGCTGGAGACGCTGGAGGAAGAGAAGGCGACCGATGAAAAACTGACCCTGCTGGCCAAGGGTGGCGGCAATGCCAAGGCGGCGCAGGCTGCCTGAGCCACGTCGCTGGCAAACCGGCCGCCATGGAAGGCGGCCTCAGGGCTCGTACAGTACCTGGTCGTTCGGGCAGAAGAAGGTGCGCCGCCGGGTGGTCCCCATGTAAAGCTTGCTGACCGGGCCGCCGCACGACGGGCAGATCCTGCGTGTGTGTACCTGCCAGCGCTTTTTCAACTCGAAGCGGCGCTTCCACTCCAGGAAATCGAAGCTGTAGGCGCGTGCCTGCGTGATCAAGGCGGTGAGCTTGCGCGGCGGCAGGTTACCCAGGCGGGTGGCCGGATGCACGCCTATGCGGAACAGTACCTCGTTCTTGATGATGTTGCCCACGCCGGCGAAGACGGTCTGGTCCAGAAGCGCATCGCAGACCAGGACGTCCGGCATTGCCTTCAGCTTGCGTCGGGCCAGCTTCGGATCCCAGGCATCGTTCATCACGTCCGCGCGCCAGTCGTAGACGTCGTCCAATGGCTCGCCAATGAGCCTTACGGAACAGGCATAGAAGTTCAGTTCCCCATTGTCGAACACCAGGGATACCCGCGCCGGGGTTGGCTTCCGTTCGTCGATGCGCCAGCTGCCGAACATCATCAGATGGATGCGCAGGGTCTGGTGGCTGAGCTCCAACAGAAAGTGCTTGCCCCAGCTGCGAACCGCTTTCACCCTGCGCCCTTGAAGTGGCGACAGATCGATCCTGCTGTTGCCTGAAACGGTGCGGACGACGTGCCCTTTGAAACGCCTCGCAGCCTCGCGCAGCAGGACGATGGATGGTCCCTCAGGCATGCTCGCCCTCCTGCAGCAGGGCCTGCAGGCGAAGGGCGTTGCTGGTGGCGTGGCCCAGCGCGGTATTGTCCAGTACGAACCAGACTGATCGCTGCGTATCCGATTCGAGCTGCAGCGCCCGCGCCAAGCCTGCCAAGGCCTGTTCGCTGTAGGTGCTTCGATAGATCTGCGGCCGGCCGTGCCAGCGCCAATAGCTCCACGTGCGGTCCCCGCCGGGAATCGCTGCCGAGGGCGCCCGTGCCGGGTCCGCTGCAACCCGTGCGACACGATGTTTGCTCAGCAGGGCGTCCACGTCCGCATTGAACCAACTGGGATGGCGCGGCTCACAGGCCACATCGACCTGGGTACGTGCACGCAGGCCCTGCAGGAAGCCTTCCGCCGTCGCCGGGTCGTATGCCAGGCTGGGGGGCAACTGGAGCAACAGCGGCCCCAACCTGTCACCCAGTGCCAGCACGTCATCGAGGAACCGCTGCAGCGGCGGCATTGCATCGCGAAGCCGATGTTCATGGCTGATCGAGCGCGGCATCTTCACTGCGAAGCGGAAATGGTCCGGCACGCTCGCAGCCCACCGTGCATAGGTGCTGGGCAGGTGTGGACGGTAGAACGAGGAGTTGATCTCGACCATGGGCAGGCGGGTGGCGTAGCGTTGAAGAACACTGTTGCCCTGCCCAAAGGCTCCCTGCGCCGACCGGGACAGCGACCAGCCGGCGCAACCGATGCGTACCGGCCCAGGCGGCGACGGAGCTGTGTTCATCGTGCCACCCAGCCGTCAGGTTCCAGAGCGCTGCTGGCAACGCCTTCCACATTTGACTGCGTCACCGACAGCAGGCGATCGAGCGCGCTGCTACTTGATGCCAGCGCCGATGCGCTGCGCACGAAGCCTGTCCAGTCGGAGATGGCGATCTTTCCCAAGACCAGTTCATCCACCCGTACGCAGCACATCCGCCAGTGCGGGAACTGCCGCCGGCCCATCCTCCCCCGGTTGAGTTCGACCACGCCGCTGTGGCTGGTAGATGCCAGGATCCGCTTGTAAGCGCCGTTGACCCCAGCCTCGGGACCTTCGAGGTACTGCAGGAAACGGGTGCCATCAAACAACAGCGTACCGGTGACATCGGCGGATTCATTGAACAGCACCGCGTCCATCACAAGCTGCTGCAGCCGTTCCGCAGTCAGGCTGTTGGACGCTTCGCTTACATAGGCAATTGCGCGAAGAGGCATGACACCACCGGTTGTTGCAGACAGCCCTACCTTAGCGACGCGCATCGTACGCGCGGTGAGACCGGTGTGGAGGTTGCGTCGAGCTGTGGCGTGGCCGCTGCGCATCGCGTCTACACGCAACGTGCGCTTCAGATGTGCGCACGCGTGCCAGCACATGGCGGGCTTCAGCCGCGACGGCGGCCGGCATGGGCTGACAGTGGCAATCAAGGCGGAATGCCGTATCGGCCCAGGTCGCACTCAGGCGGTCATCAAGCTGGAGAGTGCCGCGCCCGGGAAACCCTTGGGCCTGGCCGGGTCGCGGCCCGGTTCCGCCGAAATCAGCGCCTGCATCACGTGATGCTGGACGCGATTCCCACTCTCCTCCATGCCCACGAAATACACAAAACGGCCATCGAACTTGGCCTGCGCCCCCTCCAGGGCGGTGTTGGCCTGAACGGCTCGCTTCAGCGACTTCATCCATACCCGTTCGGGTGTCCGGTCAAGCTCTACAACAACGGCGGTGCCACCGCAGTCCAGGGACATGCTCTCGACACGCAGCACGCGTGGCGAAGCGGGATCGGTTCCAGGTCGATGCATGGCAGAAGCTCCAGTGTCGAAGATGGCGGCAATAATCCATGGCCGCTGCCAAAATGCCGTCAAGGAACGCCGGGCTCCTTCCACGCCACCTCGACAGCATTGGCGACACCTTCCCAGCTTCGCACCGGGCTGACATTCCACACTCGCAGCCTTGATGCAGCACAGCACACACTGCAGTTCCCGAGGCAATACAGGCATGCGCGCATGCAACCCGATATGAGCCGGCGCAGGTGCAACCTGCTGCTGGTGGAGGATCAGTTCGATCTGGCCGCACTGATGGAGCAGGCGCTCGAAGACGGGGGAGGCCAGGTAACCCATGCGTATAGCGTGTTTGATGCGATGGGGCTGTTGGAGAAGCAGACGTTCGATGGCGCCGTGCTGGATGTGGAGCTTCGTGACGGCGTGGTCTTTCCGGTTGCCGATCGCTTGGCCGAGCTTGGCATCCCCTTCCTGTTTGTATCTGCGGTCTATGACCAGCTGGTACCGCAGCGCCACCGAGGCGCAGCCTTCGTGGCCAAACCCTTCCACATTGCCCAGTTGCAGCAAGCCGTCCAACGCGTGGTGGGGGACACCTGCACGCCTTTGACCACGCACTGATGCTGCATAGCAGTCAGCTCGGATAGGGCGTCGGCACGGGAAAGCGCATTTCACTTGGCGTGCGCCGCCCCGTGAAACCCGGCAGGGTTGGCCTACAGCAGGCGCATCGGCCAATCAGGCCGCTTTTGCGTAGGGCTCGACGATCGATAGGAGCTTCTCCATCGCGGTAGCACCCGCCTGGTTCATCGCCGCCCGCTGGATGAAACTGGTCCAGTCAGCAAGGGCGATCATCCGCAGCTCATCCGCACTGACTGGCAGGCAGCGCATTGGCCAGAACGGCAACCGCCGTTGCCCGACACGCCCGCGAGCAAGCTCCATCAGGGCGGCGTGGCTACCGGCGCCGTTGACGCGGGAGAAGGCCACATCCAGCCCATCGGCGGGGCCCTCCATGTATTGCAGGAAGTACCGGCCGTCGAATAGAAGCACGCCGGTCACACCCGCTGATCGGTTGAAGCGGGCCGCATCTTCCATCAGTGCTTCCAAGCGCGCGGACGTGAATCCAGCGACGGCTTCGCTGACATAGACAATGGCTCTGTTCGGCATGGTGGCGCTCCTGCTCTCCCGGTCGCTCAATCTAAGGCCGGTGTCGTTGAGAGACCGTAAGCGCCAAACGTGAATTGGTCACATATCGCCCGGCGAACCGGGGTTTTTAACAGCATTTCCGTTGCATCCCGCCATGGCGCGCCGAAGCGGCTGATTTTCAAGCCAACAGGATCGGCTGGCCTGCCGCCGGGGCGGCGCCCAACCCGCCCATCTCCGCCAGATAGGCTGAAAACCCGCCTGTCGCGCGCCCTGCCAGGCGGGCACTGGTCATGACGAGCGGGGCACCCGCCCACCGCACATCAGCGCCGAGACGCTGCAATGTCCTCACCAGCTGGACGTCCTCCCCGCAGTGCAGCGGCGAAAAGCCGCCTGCCGCACGATAGGCCTGGGCGGAAACACCCAGGTTCGCACCGTGGATACGCCCATGATCGTCCCCCCATTGCTGCCGCCTCCGGAACGCCTTGCGCAGGCGCTCCTCGGCGCTGCAGTTCGTTGCGATGTCCACCAGCCCGCAGAAAACGTCCCGGCGTCCCTCAAGCTGTGCGACCAGCCACTCAGGAGGTACCTCGCTGTCCGCGTCCGTGCTCGCCAGCCATCTTGCACCCCGGCCCAGCAGCTCGGCGGCGGCGGCGGCCCGGGCGATGCCGACGCAGCGTGCATCCAACCGCAGCGTATCAACTCGTTGCTGGGCGCAGATGGATTCCGTGGCGTCGGAACAATCGTCCAGCGCAATAATCACCTCCACCGCTTCGCCACCCAGCCCGGGATTCAGGGCCGCCCTCCTGATCGACTGCAAGCACCGCTCCATGCTGGCTGCTTCGTTGTGGGCCGGAACCAGCACGCCTATCACCGCAGGCCCTCCAGACGGGCCAACGACAGCGCGCCGCGCGTCCACCCCTGCAGTACGAAGTCCGCGTCGCGATAGTGGAAGGCCTCCTGCAGGCCTTCACCCAGGCATCGATGCACGACCTCGGTGCGGCTCGCGCGCCCCGGGAACGAGGGCAGCCAGTGGCAGGCCACCAGCAGTCCATCATCACGAAGTGCTTCCCCGATACCGGCGCGCAGCTCGCGCAGTGCGCCGGCTCCCAGGTAGTAGCCCATTTCGCCGCAGACGATCAGATCGAAGCGGCCCGGCGGCCATTGCTCGGGATGGCTGGCGCAGTGGACCTGCACGTGCGGCAGGTGGGCAAGGTTGCGGCGCGCCTGGAACGCAGCACGCGGGCTGATGTCGGTTGCCAGAAGGCGCTCGCAGCGGGCGGCCAGGGCCTCGGTCAGCACGCCATTGGAACAACCCAGCTCCCACCCGCGAGTGAAATGACGCTGGCTCAGGCTTGCCAGCAGCAGTGCACGCTTGCGTTCTTCATACCATCGGCTTCGGTAGCCGAACGGGTCCTCCTGCTCATGCAGGTCATCGAAGTACGGTTGCGCGCTCATGCCAGGAATACCTCGTAGTTTCGGAAGAATCGGGTCAGTACATGCGCGGGCAGCACCGGAGGGCTGTTCAAGCCCGGCACGTCGCCCGTCTGCGTCCGGAAATGCGCGATCGCGTTCCGTTTTGCGGCCGCCACTGCTGAAATGTCGACCAGCCTGGGCACCTCCCACGCCATATGTGCACAGGCCGGATCCAGCCAGTGCCATCCCCATACCGGGTACTCCAGGCGGCGGCAACCCACCGCCCGGGCGGCGCGGCAGGCAGCCCGCCCTGCCGCTTCATGGTCGGGGTGGCCATCAAACCGCCATGGCGCCAGGACCAGGTCACGGGGCTGCAGATGCTGTTGCAGCCAGCCTTCCAGGCCCTGTTCGTGCGTGCTGACCGCGCCGTCGGCGATACCCAGGTGAAATATGGAACCGGCAGGGATGCCGAGTTCGCCCAATGCCGCGGCAAGCTCCGCCCGTCGTGCCGACCGCAGGCGCCCTGGCGTCCACCACGGCTCGCCCGGATAGCATGCTTCGCCGTCCGTCACTGCAACGACGCTCACCTCCATGCCCAGCCACACTGCGTGATGGAGCAGTCCGCCACAGCCGAGGATCTCGTCGTCCGGGTGCGGCGCGACCACCACCAGGCGGTCATGCCCGGTGCACAGCGCGCTTGCCGGTGTGATCGGCTGCTGCCAGAGCCAATGGCAGCGCAGCCATGCCTGCTCCTGGGTTCCTTCGCCTTGCAGCGGTGCTTTGGCTACAGCGCCCATGTCGCCTCCTGGGCTGCCCGCTGCCCACCCAACCATTCCCAATCGCGGTCGGCGTGGTTCTGGCGAAGGAACACGGCCAGGTCCGCGCAGCGGTGGGCATGGGCGTCTTCCAGGCACATGGGGGCCGGGCCCAGGGCCCGACCCGCCAGATCCAGCACGCGCGTGGCCGCACGCTCGATCACGCAACGAATCCGCACCACGTCCTCGCGATGCGCCGATTCGGGCTCGGCATCGATGCGTGCTGCCAGTTCGCGAAGCAGGGACGCGGCCGGCGCCAACGCGAGGTCCACTTCACCCAGTAGACGTGCACGATTTCCCTCGGTGCAGGCTGATCGCATGCGTTCGGCCAACACGACCGCTGCGCCAAACCATACCGCCGCAATACCCGCGCCTCCATGCCAGAAGCCCGGTCGTTGCAGATAGTCATCGCGAGCCCCCAATATCACCATTGGCGCGGCATCAAAGCGCACGGTGGTGGACGGAATCCCGGCCATGCCTACGGCGGGCCATGGTTCACCCGACAGCGTCGTCCAGTGCTCCGCTGCGACCTGGCACAGCCACACCCCCTGAGCACTGCGAACCGTGACCAATGCGGCATCCACCCAGGCGCTGCCCGAACACCAGGGCTTGTCCCCGCGCAGCCTGCCCTCGGCGTCGATGCGGAGTGTGCTCGTCGGGCCCTCTGCCGCCCACACCGCCAGCAATCTGCCTTCAGCAGCCGACGGTGCCTTCAACTCGACCATGATCGCCTGCGCGTCGTAGTGCGCCTCCAGCACCTTGGCCAGGCAGAGATCTTCGCCCCCCAACGCCGCAAGCGCCCTCCAACGATCCAGTGTCTGCCCGCATCCCGGTAATGGCAGTTCAGGCTGCTGAACGAGCACCTGGCGGGCGCGGTTGATCAACGATGATGGTGGCGTCACATCCTGCATGAGGGCTTCTGCAATGAAGACATGTCATGAACGTAGGCGGCAGGCGGTCACATCACTGTCTTGGAGGTGTGGCGGGCACATGAATGCCCCGCGCAGTGATCCTCACGCACCTGTCCCACGCCGTTGCTGCCTCACGCGCAGGCACTGCTGCAATTCCCACAGCCATGGCAGCACCACCAGTACCACCGCCGGCAACAGAACAAGCCACCAGGCCTCAAGCGCCGCAGGATCCACGCTCAGCGACCACCGCGGCTGCGCGTGCCAGCCGACCCAGCCCAGCAGAACCCAAGGCGCGGCTGTGCACGTGCTGCTCCGCTGGACTGATACGCCGGCGACCGTCCGCGCTGACGGTGTCGAAATAGCCGGTGATCGCGTGTGCGATGACCAGAAGCGCCAGGAGCGCGACGAGTGACCGGGTATTCTCCAGCAGGAGCCATGCCAGCACGCCACTGCCAATCAGCAGTAGCTGCAGCCCGTGCAATGCGCTTTCCCGCAACGCAGAGGTGTGCGGCAGGTCGGTACGCCGGTGGAAATGGAAGTCGAGCCAACCTGCGGCCAACCAGAGCGCATAGACGCATGCCATGACGATCGCGCTCATTGCGGCATGCTCAGGGGGTCAATACGATCTTGCGGCAGTCGTCGTCCTTGGCATCAAACATCGCATAGCCTTGCGCTGCATCGGCCAGGCGCATCCGGTGCGAGATGATGTCACCCGCGTCCAGCTTTCCTTCCATGATTGCGTCGAGCAGTTCCGGCATCAGTCCCTGCACATGGGTCTGCCCCATCTTGAACGTCAGCCCCTTGTCGAACGCGTCACCCAGCAGGAAGCCATGGATGAAGCCGGCGTAGACGCCTGGGATGCTGACCACCCCGCCGCGGCGCGCTGCCGCGATGCACTGCCGGATCGCCACGCCGCTGCTGCCTTCCAGCTTTACAGCGGTCAATGCTGACTCCAGCGCACTGCCCTCGGCCTCGAAGCCTACCGCCTCGATGCAGGCGTCCACGCCCCGCCCGCTGGTCTGGGTAAGGATGTAGTCAGCAGGGTCTTCGATCTCGTTGAAATCTATGGGGGACACCCCGTAGGCCCGGCGCGCATAATCAAGGCGGTACCGAAGATGATCGATCATGAAGATGGTCTCGGCCCCCAGCAGGCGGCAGCAGGCCGCGCTCATCAGCCCGACCGGGCCCGCACCGAAGATGGCCACCGTTGAGCCCGGCTTCACCCCTGCGTTCAGCGCGGCCTGGTAGCCGGTGGGGAGGATGTCAGACAGGAACAGGACCTGCTCGTCGGCCACGCCTTCCGGAATACGTAGCGGGCCCACATTCGCCTTGGGCACGCGCACGAACTCCGCCTGGCCACCGGCAACCCCCCCATACAGATGGCTGTATCCGAACAGCGCGGCCGGCGGCAGAAGGCCCTTCTGATTCAGCGCGGCGCCCTTGCCCGGGTTGGTGGTTTCGCAGGCGGCATACTCGGCCAGCCGACAGTGGAAGCACTCACCACAGGCGATCACGAAGGGAATCACCACCCGATCCCCCGCCTTGACCTGGGTAACGCCGCTGCCGACCTCTTCCACGATGCCCATGAATTCGTGGCCCAGCACATCGCCGTCGTGCAGATCCGGAATCTTGCCCCGATACAGGTGCAGGTCCGAGCCGCAGATGGCGGTAGCGGTAACACGCAGGATCAGGTCGTCATCAGCCGCCAGTACCGGGTCCGGCACGGTCTCGACGCGTACATCCTTGCGGCCGTGGTAGGTCAATGCCTGCATCGTGCTTCTCCAGCAAGAGGGGGTTCCAGCTTCGCAACACCCCCCTCCCCCTGCGGTGACATCCCGGTGTGCATGGTGTTCATTTCGCGACGTCACCGCGTTAACCGGACGGGTCGCACGCTTCAACCTCCTGCTGCAGGAGCAACCCATGACCGACAAGCTTCCCTTCAATCCGACCACGGACGTGGATGATCAGTCGAAGGCACATACGCCTGACAAGCGGCGCAATGATCGAGCCAAATGGAAGGAGCACGACATGCCCGACGATGGCAATGGCCCCAAGGCCGTACCCGAGGACTACGAGCGTCCTGATCCCGATCCAACAGGAAAGCGTTGAGTCCGCCTCACATCCTGGATGCGCCGGATTCACAGCTCATGGGCCGCTGGCGGCGCAAGCTTCATCACGGCCATTGGAACAGCCTGAACGAGGTGTTGCATGTGGAAACGCAACGGTCTCTCGCTGGTGCTGCTTGTGCTCACCATCGTATTCATCGGTGGGCAGGCAGTTGCGGGACATCACGTGCACAACCAGGAGCTGGTGCAGCACGGACGCACGCCGATCGATATCTGGAACTATTTGGCGACCGGGCATTTCGTCAGCGCCACATTCGAGAACTGGGAAAGCGAATTCCTGCAGATGGGGATGTATGTTCTTCTGACAGTGAGCCTGCGCCAGCGCGGTTCGGCCGAATCGCGGCCCTTGGACCCTGTGCAGGAACAGAATCGCATCGAGCCGGGGCCGGCGCCTTGGCCCGTCAGGCGTGGTGGCGCATGGAAAGTCATCTACGGCCATTCGCTTGCGATCGCCTTCGGCCTGTTGTTCCTGGCCAGCTTTACGCTGCACGCATTGGGAAGCTGGCGAGCCGAACAGGCCGAGCAGCAGCTGCAGGGCCTGCCAGTACCGGGCTTTCTCGAGCACCTGGCCAGCAGCACGTTCTGGTTCGAATCGATGCAGAACTGGCAAAGCGAGTTTCTGGCCGTGCTGTCTCTGGTTGTGCTGACCATCTTCCTGCGCCAGAAGGATTCGCCACAGTCCAAGCCGGTCGAAGCGCCGCATGCGCAGACAGGAGATTGAGGCATGGCACGCCGCCCTTCTACCGCCCTGCTGATCGTCGACATGTTCAGTCGTTTCGACTTCCCAGGTGCAGACGCGCTGGCGCCAGCGGCAGAGAACGCGGCCCGGCAGATCCGCCGCCTGAGAGACCACTTCGATGACCAGGGGTGGCCAGTCATCTATGCCAATGACAACTTCTCAGATTGGAAGCGGGACTTCCGCCAACAAGTGGAGCAGTGCCAGCGGGACGGGGGGACGGCTGCCCGAATTGCCACCACCCTCTCCCCCCTGCCCGGCCACTATTTCGTGCTCAAGCCCAAGCACTCGGCGTTCCTCGCCAGTCCCTTGCCGATTCTGCTGGCCAAGCTGGGAGTACGCCGTCTTTGCCTCACTGGCATGACGGCCGACTCGTGTGTCCTGGCCACGGCGCTGGACGCCAACGCCAGGGAGTTCGAGGTCGTGGTGGCATTGGAAGCTGTGGCGGCGATGCCCTCGCAGAAACGGCGTGCACTGGCAGTGCTGGCAGACTCGGGCGCAGCCCGGGTCGTCCGACTTTCGTCGCTGGTCTCTGCGTAATCGGCAGGATCAAATCGAGGCAGTTCAGGCCCGGTCCGCTACACCCTGTACACCGGCATGACCGGCGCAATGTGCACAGCAGAAGATCTGGCCCTTTCCTTCAACGCCATGCCCGATAACCGCGCAGTTGCAATGTGCGCAGCGCGGCGCGAATGCATGGATCGCGCATTCGAACGAATCGAAGGTTCCGCTGCGTCCGCCCTGCTGCAGGGTGAAACTCTTGTCGTAGTTGTTGCCGCAGACATCACAGGTGGCCATGTGGCACCCCTTTGTGTGTAATGAAGGGGGAGTGTGGTGAGTGCGGTTGTCGGTGGCCGTGAATGCGGCGTACCTGGTACGTGCAAAGTACCCATGACGCGTGCCTCGCCGAACTGAAGAGCGGGCCGTTCAGGCCTGTTCATGGCCGGGTCGAATTCTTGCTGCGTCCAGGGTAGCTTGGGCAACGGCTGTTTTTTCCATCCAATGCCTACCTGCCCGCCTCGGCAATCGTTTCAGGGGCGGATCTACTCCCCGGCCGCTTGGATGTGCCCTGCCCTTGTGGTCGCATTTCCGTCGATGGCCCAAACGCTGTCCTTGTGGCCCACCGTTGCGCGCTTCCTGGATCGCCTCGCCAATTGCCAGAAAATGACAGCGGCGACGATTGCGGTCGCGTCCACGGCCACCCCGGCACTTGAATGGTTCCAGGTGCCGGGTACCCCGGCCAACGCCGCAAGGCTGCCGAGCGGGATCAGTGCCGTCACCATGGCGCCAACGTACAGCAGCTCATAGGCAGAGCGCGCGGCCCCACGCAGGAATGCCCAGGCCACTGCCAGCAGGAAGGCCGCATAGTAGATGCCTTCGTGCCATGCCGGGACATTGCCAACCAGCCCAGGCAGCCACTTGGTAGCTGCCAGTGTTGCCGATATGCCGATGACACAGCCCAGGGACACACCGATGGTCAGCGATCCCAGTACACGGGTTGATCGCTTCTGCTCGGGAAGGTTGGCATCGCGCTGCTTCTTGCGTCGTGATTCGATCCACAGCAGGTTGCCGGTGTAGAACACGATCGCACCGCCAAGCCCAAGGAGCAGGTACATCCAGCGCACGGGGTTCCCGCCAAAGCTGCCGAAGTGCAGCATGAAGAAGGCATTGACCGCCGTATCCCAGCCGCCCATGTGTCCTGGCAGGTCATGTGTGTCCACCACACCAGTGTACGGATCGAGATGGGTACTCATGTAGGTGCGGGCACGGGTCCCGTAGCGGATATCCAGGCCGGTGACACGCCCCTCGACCACACTGTCCTTCTGCTGGAAGCCCAGGCTGTAGACCTCAAAACCCGGCAGCTGTGCCTTTACCTTTTCCAGTAGTGCAGGAGCAGGCAGAGGCTGGGCGCCCGGAGCGGGCCCGGCATCGTGCTCTTCGCCCCATTGGATGCCGTTGGGATAAACCACCTTGTCCTGGATGTCGTAGATCTGATCGTGGAACGCGAATACCACGCAGGTCACGGCCATGATCAGGTGGAATGGCAAGCTGACAATGCCCAGCGCGTTGTGCACATCCAGCCACATGCGCTTGATGTTCTTGCCTACCCTCACGGCGAAGAAGTCTTTCACCAACGTCGGCAACAGCACGATGACGCCGGAGATCAATGCGACGGCATACATCAGCGCAATGATGCCCATGATGGGGCGCGAAATCGCATCGGGGAACGGCAGGCCGACGAACTGGTGCAGGGTATCGACAAGCTGCGCCACCGGTGCCTTGCGTAGCTGCTCCACCTGGAGGCGGCCCTTCTCGTCAAAGCTTGCGCCAAACTCAGTGAACTGCCGTGGCTTGTCGCCACGTACTCGCCAGATCACGCGGGCAGGCGCTTCAGGCGACGTCTGCACCATCACGCTGTAGTTCTTCGCCGCCTCGGGATGCGCCTTGAGCACCGCGGCCAGCAGTTCAGGTGCACGTTCCATCGGGACCGGCGCAGACAGCGCAGACGGGGGTGTTGCCCATCGCTCCAGTGGCTTCTCGAACATGGTGATCGAGCCGGCATAGAAGGCAACGAACAGCATCAGGCCAGCAAAGATGCCGACCCAGATGTGCACGTCCTTGTAGACCTTGATGATGTCGTTGCGGATCTTCATGCGGGGTCCAATCAGCCCAGCTGGCATCGCGCCAGCCAGAGTGCGCCAAAGGCGACCAGGTTGGCAGCACCCAGCCACAGCCAGGCGCGTGCGCTGCTACGGAAAAGGAAGACGAATGACAGGATGGGCGCCCACAGCAGCGCGACCAGCCACATATTGAACTGGGCCTTGCCGCCCCCACCATCGATGCCGCCGGGGCCGAACCACGCGAACAGGCCGGACAAGGCCAGGGAGAGCCCGAAGCCCAGGAGTACGCCTGCGCACGTCTTTCCGAACCAGTGGCGGCTCTGCAGCTTGTCAGGCTTGGCCATGCGGGCCTCCGCCTCGACGGCCACGCCAGACGCCCAGGAACGGCGCCACTGACCAGACCAGCATCAGAATCGTCAACCAGGTGAAGAAGGCCGCACCACTTCCCATCAATGACAGGAACAAGGCAAGCGAGACCAGCGACAAGGTGCTGCCGGGAATCCATTTCCCACGGACAGGCCAGGGTCCGGCGCGCCGCCACTGCTGTTTCGGTGAGGCCAGATAGAACAGCCACGCCCCTACCACACCCGTGGCTGAGGCCAGCAACGCCATCACGACTGACATTCTGGAAGTCTCATTTGGAGGCTCCGTGACCTGGCTGGCCGGTCACGGGGCAGAAGGGTTACCAGGTGAACCGGGCGGTGGCCGTGACGGTGCGTCCTGTGCCGAAGAAGCATGAGGAGACACCGCTGCACGTGGTCACGAATCGCTTGTCGGTCAGGTTGCTGACGTTCAGTGCGAACTGCGTGCCCACACTCCCGATCGCACCGACGTCATAACGGATAGCTGCATCCCACATCGTGTAGGACGGAATCAGGTAGACGTTGGCGCTGTCGCCGTAGCTTTCACCGTTGTAGCGGACGCCTGCGGCAAGGCTCAGGCCTGCGAGTGCCCCGCCCTGGAAGGTGTAGTCACCCCACAGCGCAGCGGTCCAGTCCGGAACCATCGCCAGCTGCTTGCCCTGGTAGCCGTTGTTGCTCTTGGTGACTTCCGAGTCCATCCAAGACGCGGCGCCGATCACGCTGAAGCCATCGAGGGGGGGGATGCGGCCTTCCAGTTCCACGCCACGCACGCGACCCTCGCCATCCTGCACCTGGCACTGGCTGGACCCAGTCGTGCCGCAGGTGTTGTGGCTGGGATCGGGGTCGTTGGTGAGGATGTTCTGCTGGCGCAGATCGTAGGCTGAAAGCGTGATCAGGCCATCGAATCCAGACGGCTGATACTTCACGCCCACTTCCCACTGCTTGCCGGTGATTGGGTCGAACGGGGTCCGGTCGAAGGACTGTGTAGCTGTGCTGCCTGCGGGCTGGAACGACTCGGCATAGCTCAGGTATGGCGTCAGGCCATTGTCAGCCACGAACAGGATGCCCGCGTTGCCGCTGAAAGCCTCGTTCTTGATGCGGCTCGGCGCGCGTGCGCCATAGCGATCCGTAGCCACGGTGTACGACTGCGTCCAGGTGTCGTCCTTGGTCCAGTCGTAACGGCCGCCCACGGTGAAGCGCCACTTGTCGAGCGCGATCTGATCCTGCAGGTAGGCACCCGTCTGGCGGTTGACGCCTCCCGAGTAGCTGATGCTGTTGGTGACCGGAACATAGCCGGTGTAGACCGGATTGAAGATGTCGATCGGCGCCGGATCACGCATCGCACCGCGTGCCGCGTCCCAATCGGCCTTCTGCCAGTCCACGCCCACCAGCAGCGTGTGTTCAGCCGAGCCGGTCTGGAACTTGCCGGTCACACGGGTGTCGATGGTGTCGCCCTGGGAGTCCCCCTCGCCCCAGGTGGCACGTCGCTTCTGCGTGCGGCCATCCGGGTTCAGGCCACCATTGGTCACCACGGTGCGGAAGGTCGATTCCACGTTGGTGCGGCGGGCACCCTGGCTCAGGGTCCAGTTCTCGTTGAAGGCATGTTCGAACAGCCAGCCGGCCGTCCAGATCGTGCGGTCGTAGGTGTTCCAGTTCGGTTCGCCAATGAAGGTCGTGTTCTTCATGCGCCCATAGGGGGTGGCCTTGAGCGTGCCGTCCATCGGCAGGAACTGGTAGGTCGAGCCGCCGTCATCGCGCTGATAGAGGCCCAGCACCGTCAGCCGCGTACGCTCGGCCATCTGGAATGTATAGCTGGGGGCCAGGAACCAGTGCTGCTGCTGGGTATGCTCGATCTGGGTGTCACCGTCGCGATACAGGCCCACCAGGCGCCCGAGGTGGCGCTTGTCGTCCGATGCCGCGCCCAGATCGAACGCGCTGCTGTACTGGCCGTTTCCATCCAGACCCAACTGCAGCACCTGCTGCTGGTCAGGTGTCGGGGTCTTGCTGACTTGGTTGACCATGCCGCCCGGAGCCACCTGACCATACATCACGGCCGACGGTCCCTTCAGCACCTCGACACGGTCCAGGTTCCAGCTGTCCACCATGGTCCGGTTCCACTGGCCACCCTGCGGCGCTCGCATGCCGTCGACGGTGACGTTGTTGCTCCAGCTGCCGGCGTCGAAGCCGCGGATGCGGAAGTCATCGACGCGATTGTCGATGCCGCCGCTCTCCAGAACCACGCCGGCCACGTAGCGCATCGCCTCGTTGAGGTTCTGCACACCGCGGGCATCGAGCTCTTCGCGGGCAATGACCGAGACCGACTTGGCCATTTCCGCAACCGGCGTGTCGGTCTTGGTAGCGCCGGAGGTGTGTGTGGTTGTGCGATAGGCGTTGACGCGCACCGCATCGAGCGTCGTGGCGCTGCCATCGGGGACTTCTGGCGAGGGCGGTGCTTCAGCGTGACCGGCCAGCGGGAAGGCCAGCATGAGGGCAACGGACACGGACAACAGAGAGCGCCTCGGGGCGCGGGAAGTAGTGGCGATCTTGTTCATTTGGGGGCCTACGGTAGGAAGTGCGCCCTAGGCGGCAGCTGCGGCGGCGTTAATTTCGCGTTAAATAATACCAAATGCAAATCGTTCGCACTAGCAACCACAGGCGCCTGCCCTGTCGGGAGCGCTCTCACCCTGTCTGAAGCATCGCCACCCACACCCCCATCAGGGCACTCCCCGCCAGCAGACTCAGCCACACCCGCCCAACACTACGGGCACTGAAGACGCCCACAGCAACGGCAATGAACAGCACGAACCCCAGCAGTGAACTGGCCAGGACCGAAACGGCTGTCCTTACCCCCACCAGCACGGGCAACAACAACGCCAGTGCCGTGGCAGTAACGGCGGTGAACACGTAGCCGCCCAGTGAGGCGGCCAGCACTCGGCTCGCCACCTGCCAGCGATAGGCCGGTTCCCGCCCGGCCGGAGGCTTGGCCGGGCGCGCCGCCTCCTGTGCCCGTGGCCAGCGGCGCTGCAGCATCAGGGCCATTCTTGCCAGCATCAACCCGAAGGCCAGTGCGACCAGCTCCACGCCGGCCTGATGCCATGCGCCCCGCTGCAGATACATCAGCAGCCCCTGCCCGGTGGTTGCCAGATTCACCAGCGGCAGAGCCAGGCACAGTGCTGCTGCCAGCCACAACTGCTCGATCCAGGCCAGGCGTGGCGGGCGCCATAGCGCGTGCAGCACCGAGGCAGCGCAGGCAACAAGGAAAATGCGTATTTCCCACCCACTGCGACCGCTTACTTCCAGTGGCAGCAAGCGATTGCCGTACAGGTAGACGATGCTTGCCAGCGCCACTCCAGCCAGCGATGCGACGTTGAGTGCTTCCACGCAGCGATAGATGCCCGCCGTGGCCGCGCCGAACTCATGCTCGCTGCGCTTGCGCCGCTTGATGGAGAACAGCAGCGTGCCGATGGCGATCATCGCCGTACCGAGCAGGCCGCTGATGAAGTACAGCCACTTCATCGGCCAGCCGCCGAAATCGGCCTTGTGCAGTGCTTCGATGGTCTCGTGCACCTGTACGGCGCCAATGGCATGCGGATGTGCGCCATGCTGTTGCAGCAGCGTGCCGCTGGCAGCATCGAACGTCACCCGGCTGGCTTCGGTCAGCAGATGCCTGTCCGCGCCCCCCTCGGGCTTGCGGCCGATCACCTCCACCACGCTGTGCACGGTGCCGGGCGCCTGGATCACGACCAGTGCCGGTGGCTGCCCGCTGATGGCGTGCGCGCGTGCCAGCAGTTGCGGCAGGTCCGGCAGTTGCGCGGTGGATACCAGGATGCCGGGCGGAGCCAACGGTGCAGGCGCCAGCTCGGCTTCGTAGCGCGCATAGGCGCCATCCGCATCGCCATAGGCGGTGTGCACCGGCCATGGCAGATAGCTGCTGTAGAAGAAGGTCAGCCCCGTGTAGCCGATCATGAACAGGAATGGCAGGGTCAGCACGGCACTCAGGTTGTGCGCATCCAGCCAACTGCGCTGTCCCTTGCCCGGGCGGAAGGTGAAGAAGTCCTTGAAGATGCGTTTATGCACTACCACGCCGGACACCAGCGCCAGCAGCATGCAGGCGGTGATCCAGCCGACCAGCCAGTAGCCGGCCATGCCACCGTGCAGGGTGTAATGGAAGGACATGAAGTGGCGCCCGCCTTCGGTTTCCCGAAGACGAGGTGGAGGCTGTGGCATGCCTGTACTGGCATCCACCCAGCGTTCGTGCGCGTTGCCGTCGCCATCCTCCCATGACAGCTCCAGCGGCCAGCCGTGCTGCGCAGGCCAACGGATCTGCCATGCCCGGGCATCGGTGGTGTTTGCGGCCAGCCAGTGCTGCGCACGCACCGCCTGCGTTGCGGTGTCCACCGCCGGCAAGGAGGCCGGCACGGGGCCGGCCTCCATCCATCGCGTGATCGGCTCGCGGAACACGCTGAGCGTGCCGGTCAGGAAGATCGCGCACAGCAGCCAGCCGCAGGTAAGGCCGCACCACGTGTGCAGCCACGACATGCTCTGCCGGAAGCCTGCCTTCATGCCTGCCCCGTGGCGGGCAGGCCGTTGCCCCGCCGGTTTCGGAAGATCACAGCGAGCCGCGCAGCGTCAGCATTACATTGCGCGGTTCGCCGAAGAAGTTGCCGCGGCGGATCTGGCTGATCATCGCGTAATAGCGCGTGTCGAACAGGTTGGCTACGTTGAGGCCCGCGCTCCAGCGCGGATTGATCCGGTAGCCGGCACGCAGGTCCCACACGGCACGTCCTGCTGCACCCATGCGCCAGTCCGGGTCGTCGTAGGCCGGATAGGAGTAGCTGCTCTGTGCCGATACACCCCCGCCCACGGAGAACGCGTTCCACTTGCCGGGCAGCTGGTAGGACGTCGACAGGCGCAGCAGGTGGCGGGGCGTCTCTGCGCTGATGGTCGCGCCCTCATCGTCGCGGCTGGTGACGTGGGTATAGCCCGCCATCATCTGCCAGCCCGGTGCCAGTTCGCCGCTGGCCTCCAGCTCAAAGCCCTTGCTGCGCAGCTTGCCGCCATTGCGGTAGCAATCGGACGACGCCAGCGAGCCACGGCAGCTGCCCGGGTCGGATTCGTCCACCACGGCGTTGCCGGTCTTGCGGATGGAGAACACTGCGGCGGAGACATTCAGGCGGCCATCGTTCAACTCACCCTTCACGCCCAGCTCGTAGTTGGCGCCGATGGCCGGATCCAGCACCGAGCCGGACGCGGTGACGTACGAGCTCTGCGGCTGGAAGGTATCGGCGTAGCTGGCATAGACCGACCATTGCGGACCCAGGTCGTAGACGAGGCCGGCGTACGGGGTGAATTCGTGCTTCTGTTCGTAGTCGCGGCTCTTGGCGCCGGTGAAGCCATCGCTGGACTGGTACTTCACCCAGCTCAGCCGGCCACCCAGCGTGAGGTGCAGCGGTTCTGCAAGCTGCAGGCGCAGGTTGCTGTACACGCCGCTCTGCTGGGCGCGGGCGTTTTCTGACCAGTCCCACGCGGGCTGCAGCGGCTGCGCGATGGCGCTGTGGTCGGGTGCGTAGACATCAATCGGCACGTCGATGGCCAGGTCCGCCGAGCTCTGGCGGGTACGCTGGCGCGACCACATCGCGCCCAGCAGCAACTGATGGCTGCGGCCGAAGGCGTCGAAACTGCCGGTGGTGTGCAGGTCGATGCCATCACTGCGCACGCGCGAGCGGTTGAAATAGATGTCATAGAAGCGCGAACCGATACCGGTGGCGCGGTCCACCCCGCCCAGCGGAACTGCAACACGCTGGTCCAGGTCCGACTCGGTGCGGTTCAGCGACAGGCGTGCCTTCCAGCGTTCGTTGAAGCGGTGCTCCGCCTCTGCAAAGGCTTCGTCGACGGAGCCCTCCTGCCGGTTCCAGTCCTGGATGAGCGAGGTGGAACGCTTGATGTCCAGCGCACCACCATCGGTGTAGCGCGGCAGGCCGAACAGCCAGTAGCCGTCGGTGTTACTGGCCTGATGGCGCAGGCCGAAGGTCAGCGTGGTATCCGTGCCCAGATCGGCATCGATCACCCCATAGGCCACCGGCGTCTTCGATGAGGTGCCCCGCTGGAAGTAGTCGCGATCCTGATAGGCGGCGACCAGTCGGCCGCGCACGCTGCCGGTAGCATTGAGCGGGCCACCGCCATCCACCTCGACGCGGTAGTTGTCCCACGAGCCCACGGTGGCGGCCAGATCCAGATGAGCCTGGTCGCGCGGGCGCTTGCGCACCATGTTGATTGCTCCGCTGGGGTCGGCCGCGCCGAGCATCATGCCACCGGCACCGCGCAGCACTTCAACCCGTTCCAGCACGGCGGTGTCGATCGGCAGCCAGCCCACCGGGGCATAGACAATGCCGGCCACGCCATCGACCAGATAGTTGCTGTCGTCCACGGTGAAGCTGCGGATCGAGAACTTGTGGTTGCCGAAGTTGCGGGCGGTCTTGGTCACGCCGGTGGTCTGTGCCAGCGCTTCGTCCAGCGTGGTGAGGTTGCGGTCGTCCAGCTGCTGGCGGGTGATCACGCTGACCGACTGCGGGGTCTGGCGGATGCTCTGCCCCAGCTTGCCCAGGCTCAGCTCACGTGCCGTGTAAGCGCCATCGCTTGGCGCATTGGCGGTGACGTTCACCGTCTGCAGGGTGGTCTGGGCCTCCTTGCTGCGCGCAGGTGTTGCTGCTTCCTGGGCCAGGGTGAACACGCCCGGACGGGTGGCATTGACACGCACGCCACTCCCCTCCAGCAGGCGCGCCAGTGCCTCCTGCGGCGTGTAGCTGCCGGTCAAGGCCGGGGCGCGACGGCCCGCCACCGCCGATTCGCTGAACAGCACCTGCTGCCGGGACTGCTCGGAAAAGCGGCGCAGTGCGGCATCCAGCGGTTGCGCCGGAATATTGAACTGCACGCGCGCAGCCGGCTGCGCCTGTGCGATGGCTGGCGCTGCCAGCGCGCTGGAAATGCACAGTGCCAGCAACGGCAGCCGCTTGGCGTGTACCCCCGTAGAGAACGCGCCAGCAACAAGTGCGCGCTTGATCTTCATGTACCCCATTACCGCTCCATCATGCTTGGCCGCTACTGGCCTCACTGGGGTAAACGGAAAATGGCGGTGGGGTGGGAACCCGCGCCGGAAGAAATTTTCGTTCCGGCGTCAGCGGGTGACAGGCCGTTCGTCGATGCGATAGCCGCCCTGGGCAGTGCGGGTCACCTGCACGGGCAACAGATCCGGCAGCGCTTCCAGGAAGGTGGCCGGGGCATCGGTGGCTGCGTAGCCGGAGACCGGCAGGAACTTCAGCCCTGGCTGGCCCAACGTGACGGGATGGCCCAGATACTGCCCGACCTCCTGCGCCACTTCGTCCAGCGGGGTGCGCCGGAACACCAGGCGCCCGTTGCGCCAGCCGCCAATGCTGTCTGCGCTGGCGGCAATGGAGCGGTAGGCGGCTGTAAGCGTGGTAACGGCCAGGCCTTGTTCAGCGTGCAGGCTGACCGGCGCGGTGCCTTCGGCGCGATCCGGCTGTACCCGCACGTGCCCATGCAGCACCTTGACCACGACTTCGCCCGGCCCATTGCGCACATTGAAGGCCGTGCCGACCACCGTCACCCGGCTGCGCTGGGCATCGACGGTGAAGGGCCGGTCGGCCGCCGGGGCGACCTCGAAGTACGCCTCGCCCTGGCTGAGCACCACTTCACGACGGGATCGATAGAAATGCACCGCCAGCGTGCTGCGTGCATTGAGTGAAATCCGTGAGCCGTCCGGCAATTGAAGATCGCGTATCTCGCCCGCACCGGTGGCCACGTCCTGTACGTAGCTGGGCGCGGTGTACCAACCGTAGCCGACGTACCCCAAGGCCAGCATCGCCACGGCCGCAGCCGCCGCAACGCGTGGCAGGCGCCACGACCGTGCACGCCGCGCCGCCCTGCCCCGCCGTGGAGCGGCAGGTGCAGGTACTGCTGGGGCGATCACCGCATGCGGGTCCGAGGCCAGCACGGGGCGCGGCAACTGGCCGAGGTCGTGCCAGGTTCTGGCCACGTCGGCGAACGCCTGTCGGTGCGCTTCGCTCTCGGCCAGCCAGTGCTGCAGGGCCGCCTCTTCTTCCGGTTGCCAGTCCGCATCCTGCCGCCGCACCATCCACGCGGCGGCCGCCTCATGCAGGGCAAACGGGTCGGAACCTGCGGCAGAAGGGAGATCGGTCATCGGCAGGGAAAATCAGCATCGATGGCAGGCGCCAACGCCTCGCCCGCATTGATCGGGCGATGCAGTTCCTGCATCTGTGCCAGAGACGCATAGCGTACCCGCACTTCGCAGTAGGCAACCGCTCGCGACAGATGCTTGACCACCATGCGGCGGGAGATCTGCATGCGAGCGGCAACGTCCTCCTGGGTCAGCCCATCGAAGCGGCAGAGCACGAATGCCTCGCGTTGGCGCTCGGGCAGCTCGGTCAGCGCTTCTCGCAGGCGCTCCAGGCGCTGCCGCTGGGCGCTGAGCTGCAACGGGCACTGTGATTCATCGCTGGCGATGGCTTGGCCCGCATCCTCGGCATCTGCCAGCGGCAGCGTCTGGAGACGGCGGCCTGCGGTGTGCTCACGATATTCATCGGCCACGGTGTTCATTACCGTCCGCCGGAAATAGGCGCCTTGCTGGTCGCACGAGGCCAGTGCAGGGTTTGCCGCCAGCCACTTGACTGCACCGTCGTGCAGGGCGTCCTCACCGTCCGCACCTCTGACACGCGCAAGGCTGCGCAGAATGGGCCCGCGCCAGCGGGCATAGGCTTTCGCAAGGAGGTTCCCGCCCATTGGCGAGGCGTCTTCCGGAATGCCCGCCTCCGTGGACGAGGCCCGATCCGCGTTGCTGCCCGTGCCCCGGCCTAGCGTGGACACATCACCCTCAGGGCAAATGCCTGCGGTCTGCACAGGTGGGGCGGGGAATTCACGTTGGGAGCCGGAGTTCTGGCCGCCATAGGCGGCGGAAGGGGTGGGATGCCGCAAGTGTAGTGAGAGTCATTTGCAATTGGAACTCCCTACCCCGTCCCGGCCACGTCATGAAATGCAAGCAGCAGCCCACCAGTGATGGTGCTGGACGCCAGCGGGACCTGCCGAATGCGTTGATTGCGGGCATGCGGGTTGATTGGAGCCCGTGGGGACAAGGGGTGCCGGCCAGCGGCCGGCACTACCCTCTGGGGCTATTAATGTGACGCGTCACGACGGAGCTGGTTTCAGCCTGCGACCCCAACCCCTTTAACTGCCTCGCCCAGTCGCAACGAGGCCAGATAGCGGCAGTACTTGCCGACGAAGAGGCCGGTGAACCCACCTGCCAGCAGGAGATAGGCGGCGCTGAAGCCAGCGTTGGCGGTCAGCGACGGCGACACTGCAAATGCAACTTCGAAGCCGTACTTCACCAGGAAGGTGACCAGCAGCAGCGGCAGCAGGCTGAAGTCCGCGCTGCGCCAGAGCTTTCCGGTAGCGCCATCCAGGGTCAGCTTCACGTGGCCCAGCAGCAGCCATCCCAGTGCCGCACCGGTGCCGATGCCGGCCAACCACTCGCCCCAGGCGGTCGGCGACGCACCGAAGCGATGGCTGATCGACCACGCACCCCAGGCGGCGAACAGGGCGGGCGCGATCGCCAGCTTCTGCAGCGAGGTCTCCCCTGGCTTCATGGCGGCGATGCCGCGGGTGATCAGGAAGGCCAGGAGCAGCCAGACCCAGATCGGCGTCTGTGCGGCGAGTTGCTGGAGCATGTTCATGAGCGGTCCCCCTTGGTGAGTGGTGGCTGAGTGGTGGCGAGGCGCCCTCGCCTTGGCGCTCACTATTCGCTTCCGCCTGGGTTGCAGCCAGTGACAGCTGTCAGCCTTCGTGGGTGATGTGTCGGCGCGCCACGCTGCCAACAGCCACAGTACGGACCTACCCGGGACACCCGCCTCATCTGCTCGGCCTGCTCGACCCGCGATACCATTGCCACAATGCCGCTGCGAGCTGATACGCCATGCGCAACGATCCTGTCCGGCGCCACCTGTGTGCAGCACTACTGGCTGCCGGCTGCGGCCTGCCTGCCCGGTCTGCACTGGCGAGCCGGAGTACTCCAGGCAGCTGCAGTTCGCTGGACACGCTGCTGCAGGCCGAGCAACAGCCTGGCCTGGCGGCCGTTGTGGTAGATCATGGGCGCATCGCCGCACTATCCGCGGCTGGCCGACGCACTGACACCCGGCCCTCACCGATTGATCGCCATACCGTGTTCGAGCTGGGATCGATCACCAAGGTGTTCACGGCGCTGCTGGTATTCCGGCTCCAGCAGCGACAGTTGCTCGACGTCACGGCGCCCATCGGCCTGTATGTGGAGGGACTGCCTTCAGAGTGGGCATCCACTTCACTGCTGCGGCTGCTGAGCCATACCTCCGGCATTCCCAATTATTTGAATGAAGACAACTTCCTGCGTTTGATGCCGACGAGTCCGCAACCCCGTGAACTGTTGGCAGGGGTGGAGCAGATCCCGCTGGAGTTTGCGCCAGGTACGCGGCATGCCTATTCCAATACGAACTACATTCTGCTCGGTCTGGCCATCGAACATGCAACCCGCATGGATTACTGGAACGTTCTCCAGGAAGAGATCCTGTCGCCGCTAGGCATGCGCGACGCGGGACCGCGCCGCTCAGAGGATCGGCGCCGGATTGCCCAGGGGCATCTATTCCAGGATGGCCAGTGGCACGACCCACCGCCCACTGCTGCGGGTTCGGCGTGGGCGGCCGGCAGCCTGTTGGCGAGCATCGATGACATGGCACGCCTTGCTGTGGCATTGGACCAGGGTCGGCTGCTACCTGATGGTGCGCTGAGGCGCATGTGGTGCGACACGGTTCTTTCCAACGGAAGCAAGGCGGGCTGGGGGGCCGGCTGGCAGGTTGCCGATGACGGCAATGTAGTCGGTCACGGAGGCGGAACCGCAGGCTTTACTGGGTACTTGCGGCACGTTCCTGCGCAACGAAGAACGGTCGTGGTCCTGATCAATCGTGCCGGAGACATCAATCCCCAGCGCATTGCAGAGCGCCTCGATCTTGGGATGCGCCGCTGCCCGGATTTTCAGCCGCCGCTGCTGTAAATGCTCCGCCGATACTGCTCCACCCACTCCAGCGATGGCGCGATACCGCCGAACGGGAACAAGTGCGGGCTGACCGGGCCATGGGCGTCCGTCAGCCCACTCAGCAGGCGATCCATGAACACCTCCGGCCCTGCCGTTCCCAGCAGCCGGCCGATCGAGATGCCATACCTGGCCAGCACCGAGGCACTGGCACCCACGCCGCACATCGTGGCGTAGCGCAGCAGCCGCGTGATGCTGGCCGGCCCCGGCACGCCAACCAGCACCGGAACCGTGATGCCACGCGCGCGCAGTGCTTCCAGCCAGGCCAGCACGGTATCGGCATCGAAGGCGAACTGGGTGACGACCAAGGGGGCCATGCCGCGCGCTTCGATGGCCTGGCATTTACGCCCAAGCACCTCCCAGCGATCGTCAGCGCTCATCACCGGGTGGCCTTCCGGGTGCCCGCCGATACCAACGACCTTGATCCCGGAGTGCTCCAGAAGACCGGTCTGGATGATTGAAGCACTGTCGGCAAACGGCCCGGCGGGTGTGGCCAGGTCACCCGCGACCAGCAGGCAGCGGGTGATCCCGGCTTCGCTGGTGGCGCGCTCCAGAAAGCGCTCAAGCGCTGCGTGCGAGCCGATGCGGCGGGCGGAGAGATGCGGCATCGGCGCGAAGCCGAGCTCGCGCACCGTGCGTGCGGCGGCCAGGCGTGCATCGTCGTCCTCGCTGGCCAGCCAGGGAATGGAGATGACCGTGCCGCGCCGGATGCGGGCCGCCTCGGCGCGCAGTGCCGGCATGGCCTTCGCGCTGACTTCCAATGAAAAGGCGTTGATGAAGGCGTCCGCCTGCGATGAGGTACCGGCCGGCATCAACGCGCTCCGCCCACATTGCCGGCAATCGGCGTGCTGTTACGCGCCAGTTCGACGAAGGCCTGCAGGTAGTCGATACCGGTATCGGCCTCGCGCGCGCCCAGGTAGATCTGCTTGGGAATGCCCTTCGCCCCCAGGCGCACCGGCACCACGTCCATGCGTGCGGCATATTCCTCCACCAGCCAGCGCGGCATCGCGGCCACGCCACGGCCGCTGGCCACCATCTGCATCATGATGTCGGTGGTTTCGATGGTCTTGTGGCGCCGCGGCGTGATGCCGGCCGGCAGCAGGAACTGGTTGTAGATGTCCAGGCGCTCGAACGGTACCGGGTAGCTGATCAGCACTTCCTGGCCGAGCTGGCGCGGTTTTACGTGGTCCACCTTGGCCAGGGCATGGTTGCTGGCCACCACCAGTACCTGCTCGTAGTCGAACACCGGGATGAACTTCAGGCCCGGCTTCAGCAGCGGATCGGGGGTGACCAGCAAGTCGATCTCGTAGCCGAACAATGCGCCGATGCCGCCGAACTGGAACTTCTGCTTGACGTCCACATCCACATCCGGCCACGCGGCCAGATAGGGCGAGACGATCTTCAGCAGCCACTGGTAGCACGGGTGGCACTCCATGCCGATGCGCAGCGCGCCACGCTCGCCCTGCGCGAACTGGCCCAACCGTTCCTCGGCCAGGTCCAGCTGCGGCAGCACCCGGTTGGCGACCGCCAGCAGGTACTGCCCGGCCTGGGTCAGGCGCAGGCTGCGGCCTTCGCGCAGCCAGACATCGGTGCCGAGCTGCTGCTCCAGCTTTTTCATGCTGTGGCTGAGCGCCGACTGGGTCAGATTGAGCACGCCGGCGGCCGCGGTGAGCGAGCCCTGCTGTTCGACCTGCTGCACGATGCTGAGGTGGATCCGTTCCAGCATGACGATGAATCCTGCTCATGGATTGGTGAAGTAATACCATTTTACGTCATGGAAGGGCATGACTAGGATCGGGTCATGCCTTCGGTTGCCTGCCAGCCCGGCCACCTCGCCGGCCTGCAGGACTGCGCCCCCCGCAGATCGCCCGAAGGAGCTCCCTCCCCTGCTGAAAGCGAACAGATGACCCGCCCCCTCCGTATCGTCGCCGTTTCCGGCGGGCTGCAGCGCCCCTCCAGGGCTGCGACCCTGGCCGAGCACCTGCTGGACCTGATCGGCGAGGACGTTGCCTGCGAGCCGCACCTGATCGAGCTGGGCGAACTGGCGCCGCAGCTGGCCGGTGCGCTGTGGCGCTCGCAGCTGCCCGAGGCTGTGGAGCGGCAGCTGGTGGCCGTTGAACAGGCGGACGTACTGGTGGTGGCCACGCCGGTCTACCGCGGTTCGTACACCGGCCTGTTCAAGCACTTCTTCGATTTCATCCACCAGGATGCGCTGGTCGACACCCCCATCCTGCTGGCCGCCACCGGCGGCAGCGAGCGCCACGCGCTGGTGATCGACCATCAGCTGCGGCCGCTCTTCAGCTTCTTTCAGGCGCGCACCCTACCCCTCGGCGTCTACGCCACCGACCGCGATTTCGCCGAGGGCCGCGTCCACAACGAGGCACTGATCCAGCGCACACGGCTGGCGGTGCAGCGGGCACTGCCCCTGCTCGCCCTGTCCCATCGCGCAGCGCCCGCCATCGGCGAGACCGCCGCAATTCTCTGAATACCGGATGCCAGCACCCTGCATTCGGATGTCACCCCGCAAACCGGAACGCCGCCCATGACGACCGAGAACTTCACCTTCAGCATCACGCGCATCCCTTTCAACGAGGACTACCAGCCCGCTGACGGCACGCGCATCACCACCAACTTCGCCAACCTGGCTCGCGGCGAGTCCCGCCAGGAGAACCTGCGCAACACGATCAGCATGATCAACAACCGCTTCAACGACCTGGCGCACTGGGACAACCCGAGTGCGGACCGCTACGCCGTTGAGCTGGACATCATCTCGGTGGAGATGCACATCGATGGAGCCGACGGCAGCGATCCGTTCCCGCTGATCGAAGTGCTGCGGCCGACCATCGTCGACACGCGTACCGGCACGCGCACCGAAGGCATCGTCGGCAACAACTTCTCGTCCTATGTGCGCGACTACGACTTCAGCGTGGTACTGCCGGCCAGCAACGAGGGAAAGGCCACCTTCGGCATTCCGGAAGGCTTCGGTGATCTTCACGGCAAGCTGTTCCAGCACTTCCTGGAATCGGAGGCCTACCGCGCCAATTTCAGCAAGGGGCCGGTGATCTGCATCAGCATCTCCAGCAGCAAGACCTACCATCGTACCGAGAACCACCATCCCATCCTGGGGGTGGAGTATCGCCAGGGCGAGTTCTCCCCCACCGACCAGTACTTCGACAAGATGGGCCTACAGGTGCGCTATTTCATGCCGCCAGGCAGCGTCGCGCCGCTGGCGTTCTACTTCCAGGGCGACCTGCTGGGCGACTACTCGAACCTGGAACTGATCGGCACCATCAGCACGATGGAGGCATTCCAGAAGATCTACCGGCCGGAGATCTACAACGCCAATTCCGTGGCCGGCAAGGTCTACCAGCCCAGCCTGAAGCACCAGGACTACTCCTCCACCCGCATCGTCTACGACCGCGAAGAGCGCAGCCAGCTGGCGGTCAAGCAGGGCAAATTCACCGAAGAGCACTTCATCAAGCCGTATCGCGCCGTGCTTGAGCAGTGGGCTGCCCGCTGATCCATCGATTCTCCATTCGCCCCAGGACACAGAACGCAATGTCGACGAAGAAACTGCTCCCCACCTCCACCGCCGGCAGCCTGCCCAAGCCCTCCTGGCTGGCGGAGCCCGAAAAGCTCTGGTCGCCCTGGAAACTGCAGGATGAAGGCTTGACCGAAGGCAAGCAGGATGCCCTGCGCCTGTCCCTGCAGGAACAGCAGCACGCCGGCATCGATATCGTCAGCGACGGTGAGCAGACCCGGCAGCACTTCGTTACCACGTTCATCGAGCACCTCAACGGCGTCGATTTCGAGAAGCGCGAAACCGTGCGCATCCGCAACCGCTACGACGCCAGCGTGCCGACCGTGGTCGGCGCCGTGAGCCGCCCCAAGCCGGTGTTCGTGGAGGATGCGAAGTTCCTGCGCCGGCAGACCACGCAGCCGATCAAGTGGGCACTACCCGGGCCGATGACCATGATCGACACCCTGTACGATGCGCACTACAAGAGCCGAGAGAAGCTGGCCTGGGAATTCGCGAAGATCCTCAACGAGGAAGCGAGGGAGCTGGAAGCCGCTGGCGTCGACATCATCCAGTTCGACGAGCCCGCCTTCAACGTGTTCTTCGACGAAGTGAACGACTGGGGCGTGGCCGCACTGGAGCGTGCGATCGAAGGACTGAAGTGCGAGACTGCCGTGCATATCTGCTACGGCTACGGCATCAAGGCCAACACCGACTGGAAGCAGACGCTGGGCTCGGAATGGCGCCAGTATGAAGAGTCGTTCCCGAAGCTGCAGACCTCCAACCTCGACATCATCTCGCTGGAATGCCACAACTCGCACGTGCCGATCGATCTGATCGAGCTGGTGCGCGGCAAGAAGGTGATGGTGGGCGCCATCGACGTGGCTTCCAGCACGGTGGAGACGGCTGAGGAAGTGGCCAACACCCTGCGCAAGGCGCTGCAGTTCGTGGATGCCGACAAGCTCTACCCGAGCACCAACTGCGGCATGGCGCCGCTGGCCCGTGACGTGGCACGGGGCAAGCTGCGTGCGCTCAGCGAAGGGGCCAGGATCGTGCGCGAGGAGCTCTCGGCGTAACCGCTGCAAGCGATCTGCGTCCGGACCTCTGTGCGGGGTCCGGACGCATCGGCACTCAGCGCTTGCGCGCGCGCCGCTCGGGGCACTCCTTCGGATCGAACAGATCGTAGGTCTGCTTGATGGCCAGATTGCGGATCGCCCTGCGGTTTCCCTGCGCTGCAGCCTCACAGGTCCAGTAGATATCCTCTTCCTGGTCCTTGGGCACCCCGCGCCCGATGGAGTACAGGTATCCCAGCTCGGCCTGTGCAGGCGCGTAGCCCGCCATTGCCGCCTTGCGATACAGGTCGGCGGATCGGGCCTCATCCTTCTGTACGCTGATACCCTTGGCATACATCAGGGCGAGCCTGGTCTGCGCCTCCACATCACCGCCATCGGCAGCCGCTGTGAATGCTTCAACCGGGCCAAACGCGCCGGGCGTGTCCATCTCGGCACACCACACCTCGTTCTCCTTGCGATTCAGGCACAGCTCCAGACGGGCCTCCTTGACTCCCGCTAGGCCGAGCTCCTGCACGGCTGCCCTGGCATACCACTGCATGGCCTGGGCCTCGTCTTTCGTGAGGCCGGCGCGTCCCTTCTGATAGAGATTGGCAAGGCTGTACTGCCCGGCCGGCGAGCCGAGTTCAGCGGCTCGGCGGAGCCACAGGACAGCCTGGGCATCATCCTGCTGCGGGCCCAGGCCCTGCAGGTACATGATCCCGAGATCGGACTGTGCGTCCGCATTGCCCTGATCGGCAGCCTTGCGTACCCAGTGCAGGGCCTGAGCGGAATCCTTCGGCACGCCATTGCCTCGCAGATACAGCACACCCAGCATGGACTGTGCCGGCGCATAGCCCTGATCGGCCGCCTTGCGGTACCAGTCCGCTGCCTTCGCTGCGTCCCTGTCGACGCCTGCGCCGCGCAGATACCTGTCCCCAAGTTCATTCTGGGCTTCCGCGTTGCCGGTCTTCGCCGCAGCCATCACGCGATCCCGCTCGGCTGCGTTGTCATTGCCAAGCGCAGGCGTGCTACAGGCCAGGGCAGCCAGCCCCGCACAGAGTGCAACGCGCCGCAGGGCGCCAATCCATTCTTCCGTGAACGTCTGCATTCTTGATCAACTCCAGATGGATGCCGCAGGTAGACCCGGCAGGTGCCTCGATCAGCAAGTGATCGAGGCTGGGGGCGGCATTATAGGTGCGCGCAGGACCACGTGGCCGAGGTTCTATCTGGGTAGCGGGCGTGCCTGCTCCTGCGCTCGCGACATCGCAGGGGTCCGTCTCAGCGCCAGCGCCTCCTTGATCCGGCCCATCTCACGCGACCCGGCCTCGGCCAGGCGGCGGGCCTGCTGCCGCTGCTCCCGCGTGAGCGCGGAAGGTGGTGGAGTACCGGCATCCAACAGCCGCGCCACCGCATCGCGCAACCGCAACTGCGGGCAGAGCCGGGCGGCGCACCAGCGTTCGGCGTAGCGCTTGGCCTGCCGCGCATTTGCGGCAGCCACCACCTTGGTCTGTGACATTTTCCGCGCGTCGAGGAACAGGCGGACACCGAGCACGGCATGCGGCACGATGTTGGCCACGCAGCGGCCGTTCCACCACAGGTCCCAGCGGTCACCGCTCTGCACCCAGCCGGAGGGCCGAGTAGCGGTCATGAAATCGGGAGGGCTGGAGGGTGAATGCATGGCCCGAAGAATACGGTCGGCCGTCGCATGGAATGAGATTGTGGATTTGCGCTGGCGACCTCTCAACGCTTCTGCCGTAGCGAAGCCCTCTCACCACTCTGGGCCGAGCAGCTTCTCCACCTCGGTTTCGAGCTTCTTTGCGGCTTCGGCCTGCGAGGCTACCTTGATGCACAGCCCGGACTGCGCGGGACCCGGAGTCAACTGGTAGCGGTTGATGGTGCCGCCGCCGTCGCCATCCAGCTCCACCCGGGCTACCAGGGTTCGGCCGTTGGCATTGAAGATCCAGTCCCGGTATTCGGACATCGTTGATTCCATGCGTGACACTTTGAGTGGCCTTCACTCTAAGCGGAGCGACGGTGAAGAGCGCCCGAAGAAAACGTTCGCGGAGCGTGGGTGCCGGGGGCATGCGGCAAGCAGACGAGCATGGACTGGGCTCCACAACTCGGGCGCAGCTCACGGAGTATGATGCCGCCTTCCCCGAACTGCCGTGATTGCAGCGGGCGCGCTCCTGCGAGGTACGCGTCGGCGCCGCTGATACACCCCGCCCGATGCTCGTTTCCTACTCCTCTTTCCTCATCTGGGCGGCCGTGGCCGTTGCCACCGTCGGCCTGCTGTTCCGGCCGTTCCGCATTCCGGAATATGTGTGGGCACTGGGGGCTGCCCTTCTGCTTCCACTGCTGGGAGCGATGTCGTTCGGCACGACCTTGCACGCGGTGGCCGAGGGGCGCGATGTCTATCTGTTCCTGGTCGGCATGATGGTGCTGGCCGAGCTGGCCCGGCGCGAAGGCCTGTTCGACTGGCTGGCGTTGTACGCGGTCCGCCACGCAGGCGGCTCGGGACGACGCCTGTTCGACCTCGTGTTCCTGGTCGGCACGTTGGTGACCGTGTTTCTTTCCAACGATGCCACGGCGGTGGTGCTGACCCCGGCGGTCTACGCCGCCTGCAAGGCCGCCCGTACCAATCCCCTGCCCTATCTGTTCGTCTGCGCGTTCATCGCCAATGCGGCCAGCTTCGTGCTGCCCATTTCCAACCCGGCCAACCTGGTGGTGTACGGCCAGCACATGCCGCCCTTGATGCAGTGGCTGGCACAGTTCGCGATGCCGTCACTGGCCGCGATCGGTGCCACCTATCTGGTGCTGCGCTGGGTGCATCGGCGCGAGATCGCGCAGCCTCTGGTGGCGGCGCCGGCGCATCGCCCGCTGACCGAAGGTGGCCGGCTGAGCGCGCTGGGCGTGTTGTTCACCGGCACCGTGCTGCTGGTGACCTCCGCACTGAACGGCCCGCTCGGCCTGGCCACGTTCTGCGCAGGCACGCTGAGCGTGGCAGTGGTGGCGATGCGCCAGCGGCGCAGTCCGTTGCCGCTGCTGCGCCATGTGTCATGGGGCGTACTGCCGCTGGTGGCCGGCCTGTTCGTGCTGGTGGAAGCGGTGGCCCAGACCGGTGTCATCCAGGCGGCGGCCAGCGCGCTGCAGGCCGTAGCGCAGGCATCGCCACACCAGGCCAGCTGGCTGGCCGGTGGCGCGGCGGCGTTGCTGAGCAACGTGGCCAACAATCTGCCGGTCGGCCTCGCCGCAGGCTCGCTGGGCCAGATGGCCGACCTGCCGGCACAGACCCGCGCCGCATTGCTGGTCGGCGTGGACCTGGGCCCCAACCTGTCGGTGACCGGCTCGTTGGCCACGATGCTGTGGCTGGTGGCGCTGCGCCGCGAGGGCGAGCATGTCAGCGCGCTCGACTTCCTGCGCGTCGGCGCGCTGGTGATGCCGCCTGCGCTGATCGGGGCACTGTTGCTGCTCTAGTCGGGGGCTGCCGGGCGCCCCCCCCGGACTATGGGGTCTTGCCTGCAGCAATCTTCCCTACCAGGGCATCGATCGCCGCTTCCATGGCATGCGCGGTCTGGTCGCCACTCTGGTTGGTGATCACGAAGATGCCCAGATCGTGCTCGGGCATGATGTAGATGTAGCACTGTGAGCGCGGTACGCCACCGTGGTGGGCATAGTAGACGCCCTTCTGGCGATCGCCGGCGACGATGTTCCAGAAGTAGCCGATGCTGAACTCGTCGTCGAATCTGGCCAGGGCGCGATGCGATTGCTTTACCACCGGCCCATTGGCCAGTTGGAACTGAAGGTACTTCACCATGTCCGGGACGGTTGCTTTGACGTTGCCGGAAGCGCCCCATGGCAACTGCGGCATCGGCGTGGTCGGTACGGGATTGTCGCTGTGATAGCCGGCCGCCAACCGCGGCGCTTCGGCATCATCCAACCTGATCCGGAGGCCGGTCATCGCCGCGGAGTCGCTGAAGAAGCCACGCAGCAGTGACGCGTAGTCGGTCTTGTAGGCCACCTCCAGAACATGCGCCGCCAGCTCGGTCCCTGCGCTGGAGTAGGCGTACTCCTTCCCTGGCATCCGCGGGATCTGTACGGCGTGCAGGTCCCGGAGGAAATCCGTCTTGCCGTAGTGCGCGTAGAGCGCATTGAGTTCGCCCGGCGTGCGGTGATCGGTAAAGTCCTCCAGTACCGTGTTCGCGCGCTCCGGCAGCATGTTCGGCAGGCCACTGGTGTGCGACAGCAGGTGGCGGACGCGGATGGGTTGGCCTTGGTACTGCAGGTTGGGATAGTCGCCCTGCAGGTACGTGCGAACGTCATCCTCCAGGCCCACCCTGCCTTCCAGCACCGCATTGGCCATCAAGGTGCCGGCCAGCGTCTTGCTCAGTGAGCCGATCTCATAGAGCGTGGCATCGGTCGGCGCGCCGGCTGTACCGGCCACCATATCGCCGCGATGGCGGATGAAGGTCCTGCCCCGGTACACCACGCCAATGGAGGCCGAGTGCAGCAAGGGCTGCTCGATCAGGGTCTGCGCAACCTCGTCGATCTCTGCCCACGGTTCCTTCGATGGCGTCTTTCCGCCCGTGCATCCGGTACCAAGGAGTACGACGGACACGACGAAGGCATGAAACCAACGTCTGTTTCGAACGGTCATCGAAGTGGCTTCCATGCGTTGGCGCTTGAAGGGCGATCAGGAAAGAGCGCTCACGATAGCCGATTGTCGAGACGAACACGCTGGCTGCGGAGCGCCTCCTGGCCCTAAGCATCGCCCCCGAGATCAATCACCCGGTCAGTCGGGCTCACGATGCCCCGCCGATGGGTGATGGCCACCACGGTTACATCGTTCGCCAGTGCGCGGATATGGTCCATGATCTCGCGTTCAGTGGCCTCATCCAGCGCGGAGCTTGCCTCGTCCAGAAACAGGATCGCCGGCTCGCCATACAGTGCACGGGCAATCGCGATGCGTTGGCGTTCCCCGCCGGACAACTTCAGGCCCCGCTCGCCCACCGTGGTTTCCAGCCCCTCGGGCAGCGCCTCGATCAACGGCAGGATCGCAGCCTTGCGTGCGGCATGCCGCAGCCGATCATCATCACGCGCGCGCCCGAGCAGGATGTTGTCGGCCAGGCTTTCGTTGAGCAGGATGACATCCTGCGGAACCACCGCGACAGCGGCATGCCAGGCCGCACGGTCGATCCGGGACAGGTCAAGGCCATCGACCAGGATCCGGCCACGCTGCGGATCGATCGATTTCAGGGCGAGCTTGAACAGGGTCGACTTCCCTGCACCGGTCGGGCCGATCAGGAAATTGATGCCGCCACGTTCGGCCGCGAAGTACACATCGCTTACCCCGCGACCGTTGCCATAGCGGTGGCTGACCCGCTCGAACGCCAGCCGGCCGCTTTCACCCGCAAAGCGCTGGGCATCGGCCACCTGCTGCTCCTCGGGCGCCGCCCACAAGGTGGAAAGCGGAGCCAGCATGCTCCACGAGCGCGCGACGTCATCGATCGAACGGGCGATCATCTCGAACGGCATGTTGAGCTGGAGCAGCAGCAGATTGAACAGGACGATGTCGCCGACGCTCAGACCGCCGCTCTGGTAGCGCGGCAGCAACAGATGGAAGGTAACGATGAACTCGACCGCCAGGCCGATGCCCAGCAGCGCAATGAAGCCGATCCGCTGCAGTACGTAGGCGCGCCAGCTGTCGCGCACCTCCTGGGCCTTCTGCTCGAAGCGCTGCACCATCCAGGCGCTGCCACCGAACTGGCGCAGCGTCTCCATGGCATTCATGGCATTGCCGACGAAGCGCGCGTTCTGCTGGCCGGCCTCGACCGCAGCTTCGCGATGGATGCGTGCGCGCCGGGTAGCGATGGCGGAAAGCGTGACGGCTACCGTGCCGTAGGCCAGCACGATGGCCACCACCTGCCGGTTGATCAACGCACCCAGCGTTATCAGCGTCAGCAGGATCTGCAGCGCACTGGGAATGAAGGCCACCAGCCCCAGCTGCACCACGATCTTCAGCGCGCCACGGCCTTTCTCCCCTGCAACCTGCAGCTCGGCGGCGTTGTACTCCAGGAAGAAGCTGTTGGTCTTCTTCAGCAGACGGGCGAAGTAGCGGGTACTGGTGATGAAGCCAAGATTCTCGCCGCTGAGGAACGACAGGTACTGCACGGTGTTCTGCAGGGCGCTGCCAGCGCCAAGCATGACCGCATACAGCAGGAAGCCGCCCGCGAGAGCGCCGACCCCGTCGATGGGCAGACGGTCGATCAGGCGTGAGAAAAGATAGGGCGCCGCAACATTGGCCAGGCTGGACAGCGCGACACTGCCGGCGATGAGCAGCAGCAGCCTGCGGTCAGCCTTCCAGTACGTGCCCAGGATTTCAGCGACGGGCGGCGGAACAGCAGTCTTCTTCATCGGCCTGGTTCCGGCGTGGACTCAACCCCATAATGATATGCTATAACATATCTATTCAGGAGCGACGTGGCCACGTCGCAGGCCACTTTCGGATGGGATCGATGGACCGGGGAATGACGAACGTATCCGCTGCCATGCCACGCGCGCTCATGGCCCTCAGCATTGCCGCTGCACTGTTGGCCAGCGTGCCTGCGATCGCCCAGAACCCCGGCGATGCCCGGCGCTCGCGGGCCGCAGGCGCAGCACCCGAGGCGCCGACCGCCACTCTGGACAAGGTGCTGGTGGTCGGCAGCAACATCCGCGATGCCATTGGCGGAGGCGCCTCGCCGGTGATCGTGATCGACAAGGAGGCCATCGACCGCACCGGCGTGGCCACCGTGCAGCAGCTGTTCGAGAAACTGCCGCAGAACTTCGGCGGTGGCGCCAATGGTGCCAACGTCGCCAACCTTGGCGTCGACCGCGATACCGGCAACAACTTCGGCCAGGGCACCGCCATCAACCTGCGCGGTCTGGGAACCGGCACCACGTTGACCCTGATCAACGGCCACCGCGTGACCTCGTCGAACCGCTACCAGTACGTGGATGTCTCGCTGATACCGCTGAGTGCGGTGGAACGCGTGGAGATCCTCACCGATGGTGCCTCGGCCATCTATGGCACCGATGCGGTCGGCGGTGTGGTCAACATCATCCTGCGCCGCGACTTCACCGGGTATGAGACCGCTGTGCGCTACGGCACCGTCACCGCCGGTGGCATGGAGGAGTACCAGGCATCGCAGTCGGCAGGCTGGTCGTGGGATGGCGGCCATGTGCTGGCCAGCTACGAGTTCCTGAAGCAGAGCAACCTGCCGGCGGTGGACAAGGACTTCTCGAAGAACGTGCGGGTCAAACCGTACGACCTCTACCCGGGGTCCAAGCGCCACAGCCTGTACGTGGACGGCGTGCAGCAGCTCAGCGATGCGCTGACCCTGAACGTGACCGGCTCGTTCGCCAAGCGCGAGATGGACACCACCATTTCCGGCACCGCTGACGAAACCCGGTTGTTCCCGCATACGCGCCAGTTCGACCTGTTCGCCGGCCTGACACTGGACCTTCCGCGTCAGTGGCAGGCGCGCCTGGATTCGGGGTTCGGCAGGAGCGATGTGTCCTATCAGCGCACCACCATCACCGGCAGCTCGGCCAGTACCGCGCCGCCCACCAATACCAACTCCGAATCGCGTTACCTGGACCTGGTCGCCGACGGTGAGCTGTTCAGCCTGCCCGCCGGTGGGGTTCGCGCGGCATTCGGCGCGGGCTACCGCCGCGATGGCTATGAACTGATCGATCACCGCGGCCTGGAAAAGCCGCTCGACCTGCAGCGTACCGTGAGGTCCGCTTTTGCCGAGCTCAACGTTCCGCTGCTGAAGGATCTGCCGGGCGTGCGCAGCCTGTCCCTGACCGCCGCAGCGCGCTATGACGACTACAGCGATTTCGGTTCCACGCTGAACCCCAAGTTCGGCCTGCTGTGGGAGGCGACCCAGGGGCTTTCGCTCCGTACCAGCTACGGCCGCTCCTACCGGGCGCCGGTGTACCAGGACATGCAATTGAACAACACCGTGGTGGTGGCGAACGTGCCCAACCCGAGTGCAGCCAATGGCAACACCATCCTGATGATGCTCTCCAATGGCAATCCCGATCTGGGCCCCGAACGGGCCAAGACCTGGACCGGCGGTTTCTCGTTCGCGCCGCCGTCGCTGCCGGGGCTCAAGATCGATGCGAACTACTACCACATCGAATACGCCGACCGTATCGGCAGCGGCTTCGGCGGCAGCTTCCCGTCGCTGTTCCTGCAGTCCACCGCACCTTACGCAGACATCCTGACCACCAATCCCACGCAGCAGCAGATCCAGCAGGCACGCCAGCTGGGCGTATCGGGGCTGGGCCTGTTCGTCTCGCGCGTGGGGCCGTATGCGTTGCCGCCAGGCATGGACGAAACCAACAGCCAGGTGATCCTCGACAACCGCTTCCGCAACAACGCCTTCACCCGGCAGCGTGGTGTCGACTTCAGCGGATCGTATGGCTTCGATGCCGGCCAGACCCACATCGGGCTGAACCTGGCCGGGCAGTACATCATCGAGTCGAAGCGGCGCGTGACCAGTACGTCGCCCGAGGTGGATGCGGTGAATTCGGTTTACTACCCGGTGGACCTCAAGATGCGCGGTGGCATCGCGCTGAGCCGGCAGCAGGCCGCGGCGGGGATCTTCGTGAACTACGTGGACAGTTATCGCGACCCCGCCAATGTCGCCCGGCCCCACGTCAGCTCCTGGACGACCGTAGATCTGAACCTCGCCTACCACTTCGGTGCATCGGCGGACCCGCAGCGTGGCACCTCGCTTGCGTTCAACGTGCAGAACCTGCTCGACCGGGATCCGCCGTTCATCGTCAACAGCATCAACACCGGCTACGACCCCACCAATGCGACAGCGCTGGGCCGCTTCCTGTCCATGTCGCTGACCCACCGCTGGTAAGCCGCCATGCGCGCCGAAGCCCCTGCCTTGTCCCGATCCGTCATGGCCATCCAGCAGGCGTTTGCTGTTGCGGCAACCCAGCTCACGTTGATGTGGCGCGAGCGGCGCGTGCTGTGGCTCGCCCTTGCCCTGTTGCTGATTGCGGGAGCATCGGTGCTCGGTGGTGCTGCACGCCTGACCCTGCAGGCGCAGGAGCGCCAGGCAATGAGCGAGGAAGAGGCGCGGCTCTGGGACAGCCAGGGCACAATCGACCCGCATAGCGCCGCACATGTGGGGCGTGCCATTGCTGCCCCTGTGCGGCCACTGGCTGCACTGGACCCGGGGCTGACGGACTACCTGGGAACCTCGGTGTTCATCGAAGGCCACGCGCAGAACCCGGCCCGGCACCGTGCCGTGGATGGTGGCACCGCACTCAGCCGCTTCGAGGGCTTCTCTGCGGCGTGGGCGCTGCAGGTGGTGGCGCCGCTGCTGATCATCCTGGCCGGGTTCGCGACCCTGTCCGGCGACGTCGCCCGCGAGACGCTGCGCCAGGAGCTCGGCACCGGTGCCTCGGCCGGCGTGCTGATCGGCGGGCGCTTGATTGCCTTGGCGGCCGCGTCGCTGCTCCTGGTGCTGGCCATGCTGCTGATCAGTCTTCCGGGGCTGTCCATCCAGTACGGCGACGCCACGGATCTTGCCGCCCTGCTCGCACTGGCGGCCGCCTACCTGCTCTATCTGGCGGTGTTCTGTGCACTTACCGTGGGGGTGTCGGCACTTGCCGGCTCGGCACGGACGTCACTGGTCGTGCTGCTCGGCTTCTGGGTGGTGTCCACGCTGCTGCTGCCGAGGGTGGCGCCTGCGGTTGCCGAATCCCTGTACCCGACCCCTTCGGCACCAGCGTTCAGGACCGGCGTGACCGAAGAAGCGGAGAACGGCGCGGATGGCCATGACCCGGCCGACAAACGACTTGATGCCTTGCGCGCGGCGTTGATGGCACGCTACCGGGTCGACAGCGTTGACGACCTGCCGCTGAACTTCCGCGGCGTGGCACTGGAGTTTGCCGAGGCCAACTCGACGCGCGTCTACAACCGCCATTTCGATCGCCTGCATGCCACCTACCAGCAGCAGGACGCCACCCAGCGCCTGTTTGGCCTTGCCTCGCCGACGCTGGCGCTGCAGTCCTGGTCGCGCGCCTTCGCCGGCACGGATTTCCCGGCGCATCTGGCGTTCCTGCGCGGCGTGGAGGACTACCGTTATCGGTTGATCCAGGCACTCAACCAGGAAGTGAAACTGCACAAGGCACCACAAGGCGGGAAGCACGTGGCCGACATCGCCGGCATCACCCGTTCAGTGCACTACCGGCCGCCGCAACAGACCCTGGCCGGTACCGCTACCGCGCAGCGCGGAAATCTCGTCATTCTGCTGGCCTGGCTGATGCTGGGTTGCGTGGTGGTGCTCATCTCCGCACGGAAGCTGGGGAGATCGCCATGAACGTTGTGTCGATTGCCCGCTATGAGATCCGCCGATTGCTGCGCGATCGAGCGCTGCCGGTGCTGCTTGTCCTGCTGCTCGGGCTGGGTGCCTACGCCGCGTGGAACGGCCGCGCATGGGTGGACCAGCGGGAGGCGGCCATCGCCCTGATCAAGCAGGAAGAACAACAGACGCAGGAACGCAGCCGGGCATTCGTCGGCAAGGCGCCCTCGGTGCTGCCCCGCACTCAGCCGGTGCTTGCGCCTGCCGCCATGGCACCGCTGTCGATCGGCCAGGCAGACGCCTACCCCTACACCGCCGATGTGGTCGCGCTGGGTGATCCGACCCAGCTGCTCAAGCACGTCTGGGCCGACATCGGCAATCCAGCGGCACGGGCTGCGGGACGGTTCGACCTCGCCTTCGTCATCGTCTTCCTGCTGCCGTTGGTCATTCTCGTGGCCACCCACGATCTGTGGTCCCGTGAGCGCGAGCGCGGCATCGCGGCGCTGGTGCTGTCACAGCCGGTGTCGGCAACGCGCCTGCTGGTGGTCAAGGTGCTGGCCCGTGGCCTGATGGTGCTGCTGCCCGCACTGGCCATCCTCCTGGCGGTGACGATCGGGGCCGGCGCGCGCAGTCCTGCGGGCCTGGCCATGCTGGCCCTGACCGTCCTCCTGTACGGCGCGTTCTGGCTGGCCCTTGCACTGCTGATCGGCTGCCTTGCCCGGCGCACCACCGAGGCGGCCATCGCCGCCGGCGCGCTGTGGCTGCTGATCGTGGTCATGGCGCCGTCGCTGGCGCTGGCCACGGTGAATCTGATCGCGCCGCCGCCGTCACAGATGCAGTTCGCCACCGAAGTAAAGGCGATGCAGTCCGACATCGCCACGCGCCAGCGGCGCGAGCATGCGACGTCGGCGCCAGTGAATTCGCCGTCCCCCGTCATCTCCGACACTGTGCGCCAGGCCTACGCCGATCGGGTTGCAGCTGACCGGGAACTGGAACGCCTGATCGCCTCGCATGCGCAGGCCGAGGCCGCACATCGCCAGGTTCTGGACAAGGTGCGGCTGCTGCTGCCGGCCGTCGCGACACAGGACGCGCTCGACCGCATCGCAGGCTCGGATGCCGACCGCGCACTCGACTTCCAGGGACAGGTCCACTCCTTCTGGCAGGCGCGGCGGCTGTTGCACAAGGCCTATCTGGATCGTGACGCGCCGCAGACCTTCGAAGAGTACGACACCCTGCCCCGCTTCCAGTTCCACGAAACAGCCGGCGTCGCCCAACGTGGTGTCCTCGCCGATCTCACCGCACTGATCATTGCCACCCTGCTTGTCCTGCTTGCAGCCGGTGCATTGCGCAGCCGGCTGGCAACGCCCTGAGGAGACGTCCACATGCTGTCTGCAAAAAGCCTGGTCATGGAACACGGTGCACATCGGGCGCTGGATGACGTCAGCTTCGAGGTGAAGCCGGGCGAGATATTCTGCCTGCTGGGCGCCAACGGCGCCGGCAAGTCGACCACCATCAAGCTGTTTCTTGGCTTTCTGAAACCCACCTCCGGTGCGGCCGAAGTGGACGGTCTCAGTGCGCACCAGCAGCCGCAGGAGGTACGCCGGCGGCTGCTGTACATCCCCGAGACCGTGGCGCTGTACGACGAGCTGACCGGCTACGAGAATCTGGACTACTTCGCCCGCCTGGCCGGTGTCGAGCAACGCTCGCCAGCGCGGTTGAAGGACGCCCTCAGGTCCGCTGGTCTGGCGACCGACGCATTCGGGCGACGCGTGGGCCTCTATTCCAAGGGCATGCGGCAGAAGGTCGGCATCGCACTGGCCATCGTCAAGGAAGCCAGCGCCCTGTTGCTGGATGAACCCACCTCGGGCCTGGACCCAACGGCGTCAGCCGAATTCCATGAGTTGATCGTGCGGGAACGCGATCGCGGCACGGCGATCCTGATGGCCACCCACGATCTGTTCCGTGCCCGTGAGGTGGCGACCACGATCGGCCTGATGCGGGCCGGTCGCCTGCGCAGGACACTGGATGCCAGCACGATCACCGCGAACGATCTTGAGAGCCTGTACCTGGAAGAAATGAGCCGCAGCGCCTAGGCCACGGCGGCCGCCTGCGCGCCACGCTGGCCGGACCAGCGCCGCAGCCACGCTTCGATGTTGATCTGCGGGCCGAAGATGCCGAGCACCTGCGACGAGTGGTCCGGGCTGACCTGCTGGATGCCGGCATCGGCCAGCGCGCTGTCGAGATAGCCGCGCCTGGCCAGCATTCCATCGACCAGAAGATTCCTGATGAACTGCTGGTGCCCCTGGGTGACCGCCACGGAGTGATCATCCAGATAGGATTTCACCTTCCGCGACAGCAGCACCTCCGGCAACAGGCCTTTCATTGCACGCCGCGCGATGGTGCGGTCTTCCGCGTCCGCGATGAGCAGGTGCAGCGGAATGCGCGCGAACAGTTCGACAAGCGGCTGCGCACTGATCGGCGATACGCCATGCCAGTGGCCTGCACCTTCGAAGGGATCAAGGACGCTGGTCGGAAACACCATGCGGCCGATATGGGCCAGCTTGTAGGGTGATACGCGATGCCCCTGCGCCTGCGCATGCCGCAACCAGGCCGGCTGCATGCCATCCTGTTCGGCGCGGTCCACCCGCACCCATGGGCAGGGTTTGCCCCAACGACCATTGATGCTGCCTGGCCGCTTGAGCAGACCATGGACCATCGCATCCTTCAGCACGCCGTACAGTGAATCGCCAGACTGCGCGGTTTCGAAGGCGACGCGGAAGAAATCCCGGTCGATGCCGCGCCGCCAGGCGTAGTCGATCGCAGCGGCATTGCCCTTGAAACGCAGAAACACCGCATCACCGCCAACGCCGGTGAACTGCACGGTGTCACCGTCGAAGGCCACTTCACGGCGGTGGAGAAGATAGCCGGAACAATGCGCCGGCCGGGCTGTACGCGGGAAGGTCATGATCTCTTCCAGCGCGCAGTGAGGTTGCCTTCGGTACTCGATGTATTCGCAACGCCTGCCCGAGGAATCACTGGCCCCTTGCACTGCCATCCGCGCGAACAGCCGTTCGTCGGCACCGATGCCCTCATCGTAGTGATGGACACACGTCACCTCAGGTGCCGACGGCGCCTGCAACAGGCCGGCCAGGATGATCGAGGAATCCAGCCCGCCTGACAGCTGCAGCTGGATGCGCCGGTGCGGGCTGGCCAATGCACCGATGCAGCCCAGCAGCGTGGAACGCGCCAGCGACACGGCTTCCTGAAGATCTTCGATCGGCGCGTCGCGGGCCAGCCGCACCACGTCCCACTGGCAGTGCCGGCCCACCGGCTCTCCATCGCGGATTGAAACCGCTTCACCCGCTTCGACCGCCGTGACCTCCTCGAAGCCGGTCTGCAGGCCATCACGAAACGGGTACAGCAGCGAGTACGACAGGAAGGACCAGTCAACACTGAATTCGCGCAGACCCAGCATCAGGCAGTCTTCCATGTTGGAGAAGACCAGCGTCAACTGGCCCACCGTGGTCATATAGCACGGGATCTCCGCAGTGGGATCGCGCAGGACGAACCAGCTCGACGTTTCCTGCTGGAAGCCGAACGCCACGTAGCGGCCCCAGTAGTGTTCTACGATGCTGCGGCCCTGGCTGCTGCAGGCGGCGTCCGCTGTGGCGGGATCCAGGTTCACGCAGCAAGGCACTTTGCCTTCGCCGAACGTCTTGTCGAACAGCTTGCCCAGTACCACCAGCGCGTTCGAGCGATTGCATTCGAAATAGCCGTGGTTGTCGCTATGCACATGGATCGCCGCGCCGTTGTCGTTCAACACGCAGGCGATGCCGGGCAGCCTGGCGCCGATCCTTTCCACGATGCGTTCCGCCTGCGCCGTCGCGGATTCCGAGTGGGTGTTCCAGAGCACGGCGATGTATCGGTACATGGCAGGTTTCGTTACAGCACCAGGATGGGAACCATCCGGCGCAGGTTGAAGGGAATGTCGGTCAACACCTGATCGCCGTGCTGCAGCCAGCAATGCGCGGCGAACGGCTGGGTTCTGACGGCGAACACCCAGGCCGGAACGATGCCGTAGTTCGACAGGAATCCGCGCATCGCCAGGCAGTAGAGAAAGCACTCATCGGTTTTCCTGAAGGCCAGGGGTCGAAGCCAGTCGAACACCCGCACCCGCAGGGCCAGTTCTTCAGCGCTTACCGGCCGGCTGTGGCCGCGATCCGCCCGACGGCGCACGGCCGACACCGTGGAACTGAAAGGAAGGAACGTTCTGCTGCAGGCGGCATAGGCGCACGAGGCGATGAATCGACGCAGGTCGCACGCCATGATGGGCGGACGGCCTCGCGGCGCGCCTTCGCGCGCCCAGTACCGAGGCAGCGCAATGGCAGGGCTGGCAGCGGATTTCCCCTGCTGCGGATCCGCGGTGATCAGGCGGCGGTCGATCATGGCCTGCAGAAGCCTTGGCGTGCTTGCGTCATCGGACTGCAGGGGCCAATCGAGAACGAGCTTGCCAAGGCCTGCGGCGCCGCGTTTTTCAAGGGAAAGATACTTTCCCGTGGCCTGGTCCAGAATCACCATCGCATCGCCGGTGACACAGACGTGGGCGTGCTTTGACAGGAAATACGGGGCGGCAGCCTGCTCCATCATGCGCTCCTGCGCCGGAACCGGAGAAGCGGTGCATGCAGGGCATGCACCGCAGATGCGACATTGCGCGGTAGATCAGGGCGACGTGGTCGGGAACACGCCATCCCACAACGTGCCGTGGTTGTGCGCCTTCGTTTCCGAAACCACCGAGCCCAGCTCGATCAGTTCGCCACCCATGCCCTGATCCTCAGGGTTCTGCTGTCCTGCCACTACACCCAGCTCAATCAGCTCGTTCATGAACATCTCCTATCGTCAGTGGATGTACCCGCGCATTGCGTTGGATCGCGTTGCATTGGATACGGAGCAGCCAAGCCACCATCGCCGCGACATTGCAGGGCGATTGCCGCCAAGGCACCTGAATGTTACGATATAACATATTATTTTGGCGTGACGAATGACGCCAGTGGCCCGTTGTCGATATGACCTACGAGAGGCGAGAGGGATGAGCAGCGAGATCAGAGACGACGGCCTGGATCCCACGCTTCTGCTGAAAGGGATGTTTCCCTTGCCGAAGTTCATCCGTTTCGTACGGGAGCGTTGCCCACCGGGACGCTTCGACGAGGCTGCGCTGGTGGAGGAATGGCGGACGGCACGTGCCGAGGTGCTGAGGCTGCGGCAGGAGGAAGCCGGTGAGGCCGACGCCATCAATGTCCATGCGTTGCCGGATGAGATGCTGCCGCTGGCTGAGCAGGCGCTGCGGCAACCCTCGATGCACCGCATGACGAGTGTTCTGCCCCGCAGCTGGCAGATGGTCGATATCGATCGACTGGTGATCTTCCAGGAGTGCATCAACCTGCGTCACATCGACCAGTTGGCGGCATCCCTGACCGCCTCGCCCAGCGCGCAGGAGGTCATGCAGCTTGTCGCGCGCAGCGGCAGCCATGCACATCCGGAAGTGCGCTTCACCCAGTCCGATGGCAGCTACACCTTCGCGTCCACCTCGAACGACCTGCGCTTCCTCGATGTGGCGACCCTCGATCCGGCTGCCATCGCCGACTACGAGCCGTTCGGCGCAGCCAGCCACGCCGTCGTCATCTATCTGGGTTTCAGTGACAACCTGATCAGCGCCACCCGGTTCGGCAGGCGCATGGTGCTGACCAATGGCTCCCATCGCCTGTACCTGCTGCGCCGGCTCGGGTTCCGCCATGCGCCCTGCCTCGTCACCGATGCCTCCGACAGCGACCTCAGCGAGGTTCTGCTGCCGGCGGCGGTCAAGCAGGATCGCGGGTTCTACCTGTCTTCCCCGCGTCCGCCGCTGTTCAAGGACTATGTCGATCCTCGCCTGACCTGCGTCGTGCCGGTCACCCGCAAGCACTACGCTCTGAGGGCCAAGCTCGACCTGCAGAGGATCACGGTTCCGGCGCTGTAATCCTGGGCCGAACCCTCCCCTCCCTGGGGCCACGTCGACAGAGATGGCCGGATTGGTGAATCACCTGGCGGAACTGTCGAATGACGCCTGTCGGGTTGACCCATACGCTTCTCATCCTCAACAAGAGAGGATGTCAGCGTGATTGAACAGCCACGGACCACCGAACCCGCAGGAAAGGACACGCCGATCGTCCATGTCCTGATGGGACTGATCTGTGTCTGGCGCAGGCGCGAAGCGGAGTCGGCACGCGATGACAAGTAAGCGCCGCCGTACTGCCCGGCGTAGCTCTGAGTCGTAGGTCCGGCGTGGAGATTTCGATTGCGGGGCTGAGCGAGGTTGGGCCCGACTATCCGGACCGTGTCGATCTTCCGGTGATGGTGCTTGGGCTGGACCCCATTCCAGATGCCTGGCAGATGCCCTTCCATGCGCACCGGAAGGCACAGCTGCTGGTTGCCACGCGCGGCTTGATCATGCTGGAGACCGCAGCCGGCCTGTGGGTGGTTCCCCCCCAGGGCGCGATCTGGATTCCCGGTGGCCTTTCCCATCGGGCCAGCAGCAGTGGGCGGCCGCATGGGTTCGTGGTGTTCGTGGAACCCGGTGTCGTGCCGGGGCTGCCGACGCACTGCGCTGCAATGGCGATCACCCCGTTCATGCAGGCCCTGCTGGAGCGGGCATCCGCCCTTCCCGGGCACTACCAGCCTGGTAGCGCGCAGGACCGCCTGATGGGCGTGTTCCTGGATGAGCTGATTGCTGCGCCACCGGAGTGGCTCCATCTGCCCATGCCATCCGATGCAAGGTTGCGCCGGCTGGCCAACGCAATGCTGGACACGCCAGCCGAACGGGCAACGCTTGAAGTCTGGGCGAGCCGGATTGGAATGAGCGAGCGCAACATGTCGCGCCTGTTCTCTGGAGAAACCGGATTAAGCGTAAGGCGCTGGCGCAGTCAGCTGCATGTGGTGGTCGCGCTGCCCCTGCTGGCCAAAGGCAGGACAGTACAGGCCGTTGCGGACCACCTGGGATACGACAGTGCCGGAGCGTTCGTGACCATGTTCCGCAAGACCGTGGGTGCACCACCCAAGCGCTTCCTCGCGGAACGAGGCACTCGGCAGCCAGTATCGGACGCCGACGATCAGCGGCCGCAGGAGCCACGTTGACCGATGTGGGAGCGCGTGGCTCCCGCACCGGCAAGGATTGCCCTTCCCCTCAGCGCTGGTAGTCCTTCAGGAACAACCAGGTGATCAGCGTGGCATCCGGCCCCTTCGGGTCGGTGAACGGCAGGCCGGACTGGCTGCCGCTCCACGCATGGCCCATGCCCTGCACCACATAGTGCTGCACCAGCGTCCTGCCACCGTAGGCGTAGGTATCCACTGTATACGCACGCCCACCCGGAACCTGGCCGTGATAGGTGCTCGTCGGCACGTACTTCACCGAGTCGTTGTCCAGGCCGTCGTCGGCCAGATCATTGGTCTGCAGGAACTGGCGCACCGCCTGCTGGCCGTTCACCGGATTGACTGTGAGATCGGCGCTGCCATGGAACACCAGCACCGGCAGCGGTCGCGGCGACGGCGAGCCCGAGCACTGCCACGCCAGACGGCCATTGCTGTCCGGCGAATAGATGCTGCCGGCCAGCAACGCATAGGCGCTACCGGAAATCGTGGTCGCACCCTTGAACATGCCGCCGGAGTGGATGGCGCCGGCAGCGAACACATCCGAATAGCAGGCCAGCATGATCGAGGTCATCGCGCCGCCCGCGGAAATGCCGGTGACATAGACCCGGTGCGGATCCACGCTGTAGCCCGCTTTCACCTTGTCCACGATGCCGGCCAGGATCGACGCTTCGCCGCTGTCGCGGGCCTGGTTGACCGGCAGCTGCCAGTTCCAGCAGCGGGCCGGATTGGAGGTGACGTTCTGCCGGGGGTAGACCACGATGAACCCCTCAGTGTCGGCCACATCATTGAAGCCTGACGCCTCGCCCATCAGGTTCGGCCCGGTCACACAGCCATGCAGCACCAGCAGCAGCGGCAGCGGCTGGCTGTCGTCATAGCCGGCCGGCACCCATACCTGGTACTCGCGGGCGCCGAACAGATTGCCGTACAGGCCGATATCCCAATGACCGGCCGGGCCAGCGGCAACCGCGCTGCCCGCCATCGCCAGCCAGCTGCACAACACCAGCAGTACCGCCTTGATCGAATCGATTCCGGATTTCATGGCCAGATCCTCGTGCGTGAGTCGTGGATGAAGGAGTACCGGGGACCGCTTCCGGTTGGGGGCGCGCCCAGTATCCGCATCCACGGGCCGCTGCCGACTGGACCTAGGTCCACTCGCTGCTTGCCCATGACACCGCTAGCCTTGGCTGCAGGGGTGGCAATGGGCCATCCGCACGCTCATGCCTGGGGGAGGACCGAATGAAACGGAATTGTTTGAGTCTCATGATCGGCGCGCTGCTGGCCACGGGGCCGGTACTGGCACAGGAATCACCGACGGCAGGCAGATCCGCTTCGCCGACCAACCTGGACAGCATCAAGGTCACCGCGCGCAAGCGTGAGGAAACCCTGCAGGAGGTGCCGGTGGCAGTCACCGCATTTACCTCCGAGGCGCTGGACAAGATGAATGTCCAGGACATCAGCGACCTCGATGCGCAGGTGCCCAACCTGACCATCTACGCGGCGCGCGGCGCCAGCAGCACGGTCACCGCCTACATCCGTGGCATCGGCCAGTCCGACCCCACCTGGGGCGCGGACCCGGGCGTCGGCATCTACTTGGATGACGTCTACATCGCACGTCCGCAGGGTGCGCTGCTGGATGTGTTCGATGTCTCGCGTATCGAGGTGCTGCGCGGCCCGCAGGGCACGCTCTACGGCAAGAACACCATCGGCGGCGCGATCAAGTACATCTCGCGCGGCCTGCCCACCCAGACCGAGGGCTTCGCCCAGATCACCGTGGGCAACTACAGCCAGCTGGATGCGAAGGCGGCCATCGGCGGCCCGATTGGCGGCGCCGACAGTGGCCTGCGCGCCCGTGTGGCGGTGGCCAGCATGAACCACGACGGGTTTGGCGAGAACACCTTCAACGGCCAGCCGGTCAGTGACAAGCAGATCAATGCTGCACGACTGAACGTCGGCGCGTACGCGGGCGATGACTTCGACGTGCAGTTCGCACTGGACTGGATCGATGACCAGTCCGGCATGCGCGGTTCGAAGATGCTGGCGCCCAATCCGTTCCTGCGCGCATACCCGCCGATGGACAGCCGCTATGACATCCGCTCGGGCATGCGCAACCTCAACAACGTGGAGAGCAAGGGTGCCTCGGCTACGGTGAACTGGCGGCCGAACGAGGACATTGCGCTGAAGTACGTGGTCGCCAAGCGTGAATCGGACAGCGAGGCCAACATCGACTTCGATACCGCGCCGGTCAAGCTGGCCGACGTGGGCGGCACCTATCACGACGACCAGGTCAGCAACGAAGTGCAATTGAACTACGATGCCGGCGGCCGGGTGCGCGGTGTGGTCGGCCTGTACCAGTTCAGTGGCGAGGCGGGCGGCCAGATCCAGAACAACTACTTCAGTGCGCAGTTCGCCGACAACCAGGGCAAGGTGTTGTCCGACAGCATCGCGCTGTACGCGGACTGGACCTTCGACCTGACCAGCAAACTCAAGCTGGATGTCGGTGCCCGTTACACCGACGAGGACAAGCGCGCGATCGTGCTGAACCGCCTGTACGCCGACCCGGGTTTCAGCCGGCCGGTGGCGGTGACCGCGGACTTCGACAAGAAGACCAACTTCAAGAACGTCTCGCCCAAGGTCTCGCTGGACTACCAGATCACTCCGGACATCATGGTCTACGGCCTGGCCACGCGTGGCTTCAAGTCCGGTGGCTACAACATCCGCGCCAACGCGGTGGCCGTGCCACGCTCGGCCGAGCCGTTCGACGACGAGACCGTGGACAGCTACGAGGTCGGCAGCAAGATGGCCTTCCTCGACCAGCGCCTGTTCCTCAATCTGTCGGCCTTCTACAACAAGTACAAGGACATCCAGTTGTCGGTGTTCACCGGCCTGGATACCAATGGCGACGGTGTCGATGACTCCTTCTTCGGTGATTTCACCAATGCCGGCGCAGGTACGGTCAAAGGCCTGGAAGTCGAGTACCAGTACCTGCCCAGCCAGCACTGGCTGATTTCCGGCAACCTGGCGTGGCTGGATACCAAGTACGACGAGTACATGGATCGTGGCGTCAACGTTGCCAGGCAGATGAAGTTCACCAATGCACCGGAATTCTCAGGTGCATTCAACGTGGAATACCGCACCGACCTGGCCAACGGCAGCAACCTGTCGGCACGGGTGAGCTACAGCTACCAGAGCGAAGTGTGGCCGACCACTGATCTCAGCCCGGTGATCCGCCAGCAGGGTTACGGGCTGGTCAATGCCGGCGTCATCTGGCGCCTGGATGATGCGTGGACCTTCTCGCTGCAGGGCACCAACCTGGCCGACAAGGAATACCGCACCACCGGCTACAACATCCCGGCGGTCGGCACGCTGATTGGCTTCTATGGTCCGCCGCGCCAATATAGCCTCAGCGTCCGTTACGATTTCTAGCGCATCCGTTACGATCTCCAGGAAGCTTCTGCATGACGCAGTCTTACGACGACCTGTACTGGAACAGCAATGATGGGTTGCGCCTGCACGCGCGCGACCATGCACCCGATGCGGGGCAGACAGCGCGTGGCACGGTGGTCTGCATTCCCGGGCTGACCCGCAATGGCGCCGATTTCGATGCGCTTGCCGATGTGCTTACCGCCGAGGGCTGGCGCGTGATCGCGGTCGACCTGCGCGGTCGCGCAGGGTCGGAACGCGCATATGATCCGTCCAGCTACAACCCGCGTGCCTATGCGGATGACATGGTTGCGCTGCTGCGCTCGCAGAACATCGCCAAGGCGGTATTCGTCGGCACCTCGCTGGGCGTTCTGGTGACCATCACCCTTGCCTCGCGCGCGCCCGAGCGGATCGCGGCCGCGGTGCTCAACGATGCCGGCCCCAAGGTGCCGCGTGAGGCGCTGGCACGGATCGGCAAGTACGCCGGCAAGCCGGTGCCGCCGATGGACCTGGTGCAGGCCACCGCTTACGTGGAATCCATCGGCAAGGCCGCGTTCCCTCGCTTCAGTACCGACGACTGGCGGCAGATGGCGGTGCGCACCTTCCGCCCGCGCAGCGATGGACTGCTGGAGCTGGATTACGATCCGGCCGTGATCCGAACGACACGTCCCTGGCTGCTGTGGTTGCTGCGGCCGGTGCTGTGGCATGCGGTTCGTGGGCTGACCGCACGGGTGCCGGTACTGGTGGTGCGCGGTGCGCTGTCCGACATCCTGCCGGCCGATGTCGCGCGGCAGATGGCGGCCACCTCGGAAAGTGCCCGCCTGGTGGAAGTGCCGGATGTGGGACACGCTCCGATGCTGTCCGAGCCAGAGGCACGTGACGCGATCCTGACCTTGCTGGAGCGTGTGGCGTGAGTGCAGACAGCAACCTGCCTCCCGCGCTGCAGGCGTTGCAGCAGTGGGCGGCCAGCGAGCGGGTGAGTGGCGTGACCCACGTGGACCAGGCGCGCATCGATGCCTTTGCCGACGCCACCGGCGACCACAACTGGATCCACGTCGATCCAGGCCGCGCGCAGACGCAGCTGCCGGGCGGGCAGACCATCGCGCACGGCTTCCTGCTGCTCTCGCTCACCGTGCAGGACGATGTGGCCGCCCTCACCGGCTTCCCCGGCATCGCCCATGTGCTCAACTACGGCCTCAACAAGGTCCGCTTCCTGGCGCCGGTACCCAGCGGGTCCGGGGTGCGGGTACGCTCGCAGCTGCTGTCGCTGGACGCGCGCCAGCCCGGCCAGTGGCTGCTGACCCAGCGCAAGGCCGTCGAGCGGGTTGCCGATGACGAGCTGGCACTGGTCGCTGAGCAGCTGTCACTGATCGTGGTCGCTCCCTAGCACCACCCTGCCCGGTTCTCTCCCTACACTGGAGCGATGTTGACGCCCTCCATCGTCCTCTTCGCCTGCATTGCATGGACCGCACTGCTGTTTGGCGTGGCGCTGTGGGGTGAGCGCAGGGGGCACCGGCTTTCGAAGGCATGGCCGCTCATCTATGCGCTGTCGCTGGCCGTGCACTGCACCGCGTGGACCTACTACGGCGCGGCCTCGCAGGGACTGCAATGGGGCTTCCCGATTCCACCCACCCTGGCCGGCATGGCGTTGATCTTTGCGTTCGGCCTGCCCTTCCTGCTCCGCCTGGGGCGGCTGGCCAAGCAGCACAACAGTGCCACCATCGCTGATCTGGTCGTCGCACGACTGCGTGCCGATCGCGGCCTCGGCTTCACCATCACCCTGGTGGCACTGTTCGGCATCATTCCCTACATCGCCCTGCAGTTGAAGGCTGTCAGTCAGGGCCTGGGCGCGCTGCTGGGCGATCGTTTCGCGCCTGCTGCCGCGCAGCTGGACATGTCGTTCTGGTTCGCGCTGACGATGGCCGCGTTCACGCTGCTGTTCGGTGCACGCAAGGCATCGGCCACCGAGCCCAATCGTGGCATCGTGGTCGCACTGGGGCTGGAGTCGGTGTTGAAGCTGGTGGCGCTGCTCGCCATTGGCCTCTATGCGGCGCTGTCGGTGCGCCAGGCGGGTACGCCGCTGCTGGAAAAGATGGCGCAGCTGCCGCCACCGGCCATCATGCCGGACTATCTGACCATGGTCGCGCTGGGGGCGATCTCCGCGTTTACCCTGCCGCACCAGTTCCATGTCGGCGTGGTCGAACTGCGCCAGACCTCGGACCTGAGGACGGCACGCTGGTTGTTCCCGGTCTACCTGCTGCTGATCGGGCTTCCGTCGGTGCCGATGGCGCTGGCCGGTGCCGCGCAGCTGCCCGCATCGGTGTCGCCTGACCTGTACGTGCTGGCGCTGCCGCAGGCCGGTGGCCACCACCTGCTGGCCTTGCTGGCCTATCTAGGCAGCCTGAGCGCCGCCACCGGCATGATGATCCTTTCGGGGCTGACCCTGTCGATCATGCTCGGCAACCATGGCTTCGGCTCACGGTTGCTGGACGGCATTGCCGGCGGTGCCGCGGCGGCCGACCTGCGTCCACGCGTGCTGGCCTTCCGCCGTGCCGGCATCCTCGCCGTGTTCCTGATGTCGTGGCTGTACAGCCGGGCGATGAGCGACACCGAGGCACTCAGCGATTTCGGCCTGATGTCCTTCACCGCCCTCTCGCAGCTGGCACCGGCGGTCCTGCTGGCGGTGTATCGCCCGCGCACGCCCTCTCCGGCCATCATCGCCGGCATCGTGCTGGGGTCGTTGGCCTGGCTGTGGCTGGTGCTGCTGCCGATGGTGATCCCTGCCACGCCGCCCGCCTCGGGCCCCGATGACCTGCACTGGCTGTCCGTGGTCTCGCTGCGCCTGCAGTCGGGCCATATCGCCATCAGCATGGGCGCCAGTCTGGCGGTCAACCTGCTGACGGTTGCGCTGGTGTCGCGCGCGGTGCGTCCCTCGTTGCCGCGACGACGGGATGCGGTGGCGGCAGCCTCGCTGCGCAGGACGGCCGGACGCTTCCTCGGCCAGGAGCGGGCCCGGCAACTGATGGATGGGCATGCAGGGCAGCTGCTGGACGACGACCGGGTCATCACCATCGAACGCGAACTGAGCGCCGTGGTCGGCGCGGGCATGGCGCGCCTGCTGGTGGAGGCCGCTCGTGATGGCGGTGCCGCGCCCTTGGATGCGGTAACCCGCGCTGTAGGCGAAGCCACTCAGGCGCTGCGCTTCAACCAGCGCCTGCTGGAAGCGGCGCTGGAAAACATGAGTCAGGGCATCAGCGTGGTCGACGCGCAGCTGCAGCTGGTGGCCTGGAACAGCCGCTACGCCGCGTTGTTCAAGTTTCCGCCCGAGTTGCTGCAGGTCGGGCAGCCGGTGGTCAATCTGACAGCGTGGGCGCTGGCCGAACTGAAGATCGGCGACGGCCCTGGTGACTCTCGCGACAAGGCCCTGCAGCGTCGCGCCGCACACATGCGACGTGGCACGCCGCATCTGTCCGAACGGATCTTCCCCGACAACACCATCGTCGAGATCCGTGGCAATCCAATGCCCGGCGGTGGCTACGTGGCCACCTTCACCGACGTCACGGCCTTCCGGCGTGCCGAGGAAGCGCTCAAGCGCAGCAATGAAACCCTGGAGCGCCGCGTGCAGGACCGCACCGCACGGCTGGAACAGGCAGTGCACGAAGCCGAGCGCGCGAACGTTGCCAAGACACGCTTCCTGACGGCGGTCGGCCACGACCTGATCCAGCCACTGCATGCGGCGCAGCTGCTGACCGATGCGATGTCGCAGCACATCGAATCGGAGTTCCTCGACAGTTTCCTGCGCCAGATCCGTGGTGCGCTGGACTCCACCGACGACCTGCTGTCCGGGCTGCTGGATATCTCCCGGCTTGAGGCGGGTGGACTGGTCGCCGATCCACGCCCCTTCGCGCTGTCGACCGTCCTGGATCCGCTCGCGCAGGAGTTCGCGGTACTGGCGGCGGCGCGCGGCCTGCAGTTCCGCCATGTACGGAGCCAGGCCTGGGTCCATAGCGACCCCCTGCTGCTGCGCCGGGTGCTGCAGAACTTCCTGGCCAATGCCATTCGTTACACCCGCCATGGCGGTGTGTTGCTCGGTGTGCGCCGCCAGGGACAGGCACTGCTGATCGGTGTGCATGACACCGGCCCCGGCATTGCTCCGGAGCAGCAGGCGGTGGTGTTCGAGGAATTCCACCGGGTCGATCGCAGCAACGGCCAGGGACTGGGCCTGGGCTTGACCATCGCGCACCGCATCGCCGACCTGCTGCACGCACCCCTGCACCTGCGCAGCGTGCCCGAGCACGGCTCGGCCTTCTCGATCAGCGTGCAACGCGCAGCACCCCCTGCGACCCCGCGCAGCTCGCCGCCGGCAGCCGGCAGCAGCGCGCTCAAGGGAGTCCGCGTGCTGGTGGTCGACAACGACCCGGACGCATTGGAGGCGATGCGGCAGCTGCTGCTTTCCTGGGGTTGCGATGTCATCGCGGCAGGCCAAGCCGATGACATCGGACCGTCAGCGCACGAGGCGGCGCTGTGGCTGTTCGACTATCACCTGGATGATGGCGATACCGGTGTTGCGCTGTGGAAGCGCCTGGTAGGCATGCATGGGCCGCGGCCGACGGTGATCCTCAGTGCGGATGCCGGCAGCGATACGCGCGAGGCGGTGCGCGGCGTTGGGCTGTCCCTGCTCAACAAGCCGTTCAAACCGTTGGCGCTGCGCTGGGCGATCAACCACCTGCTGGCGGCCAGCACCACGCCCTGACCGGTCAGGGCTCAGGCAGTTCTTCGATCTGCCGGGACGGATCGGCCAATCCCATTTCGTGCAGCACGCGGATGGCCTGCGCGCGGTTGCGCACGCCCAGCCGCTCCATGATGCGTGTCATGTGCGCCTTGACCGTGCGCAGCTGTACGCCCAGCCGGTCGGCAATCTGCTTGTTGAGCAGGCCCTCGGCCACCAGCCCCAGCACCTTGTACTGATGTGCCGACAGGCTGGCCAGGCGTGCGGCCAGGTCGGCATCCCTGCTGAACGTCGCCACCCGCGCCACCGGTTCGCGCAGCAGCGCCGGGATCCAGCGCTCGCCCTCCAGCACGGACTGCAGCGCGGACTGCAGCTCGTTCAAACCCGAGCTCTTGGGCAGATAGCCCGCGGCGCCAAGGTCGATGGCACGCCGGATGACCTGCGGCTCCTCGTTGGCGGAGACGATGATGATCGCCAGGCCCGGCTGCAACGCACGGATCGTGGCCAGCCCGGCCAGTCCGTGGTTGCCCGGCATGTGCAGGTCCAGCAGCATCAGATCGATCGACTGGTTCTCGATCACCTCCAGCACGCTGTCCAGCGAATCAGCTTCGCTGATCTGCAGATCGGCGACCGCCTCTTCCGCCGCGCGATGCAGTGCCGCGCGGAACAAGGGGTGATCGTCGGCGATGAGCAGGGTGGGCATGTCCTGGCGAGATTATCAAATCGGGTGCGCGCGGGAACAGGTACCTAGGTACGCTGGTGCAGCAGGAAGGGCTTGCTAGTGTGGTGCGGAGAAGGCCGGCGACCGCAACGCCGCCCACGAGGAAATGCCATGTCATCCGCCCGCACTCCCGATGCCCCTGCCTATCCACTGCTGATCAAGCAGCTGCTGCTGATGCCGCTGGCGGTGAGCCCTGAACAGGAAATCGTCTACGGCGACCAGGTCCGATTCGACTACCGCACCCTGCAGGCGCGCATCGGCCAGCTGGGCGGCCTGTTGACCTCGCTGGGAGTCGGCCACGGCGACACGGTGGCGGTGATGGACTGGGACAGCAACCGCTACCTGGAGGCCTACTTCGCCGTGCCGATGATCGGTGCGGTGCTGATGATGGTGAACGTGCGCCTGGCCCCAGAGCAGATCGCCTACACGCTGAACCACAGCGGGGCGCGGGTGATCCTGGCCAACCGCGAGTTCCTGCCACTGCTGGACGCCATCGACGAGCAGCTGCCGGACCTGCGCACGCGCATCCTGCTGGACGATGCAGGCGGACCGCTGCCGCCAGGCTTCGCCACCGAGTACGAAGCGGGGTTGCGCGATGCCACGCCGATCGTCCGCTTCCCGGACTTCGACGAGAACGCCCGTGCCACGGTGTTCTACACCACTGGAACCACCGGGTTGCCCAAGGGCGTGTATTTCAGCCACCGGCAGCTGGTGTTGCATTCGCTGGCGGCGATGGCCGCGCTTGGCGGTGCACCCCGTCAAGGCCGCCTGCATCGTGACGATGTCTACATGCCCATGACCCCGATGTTCCATGTGCACGCGTGGGGCCTGCCCTACGTGGCTACGGCGATGGGCATCAGGCAGGTCTATCCGGGGCGCTACCTGCCTGCGACGCTGCTGGCATTGATCGCCCGTGAGAAGGTGACCTTCTCGCACTGCGTGCCAACCATCCTGCACATGCTGCTGGAGCATCCGGACGCGGCGCAGACCGACCTGGAGGGCTGGAAGGTGATCATCGGCGGTGCCGCCCTGCCGCGTGCGCTGGCGCAGCGTGCACTGGCGCGGGGCATCGACATCTTCGGCGGCTATGGCATGTCCGAGACCTGCCCTCTGCTCACCATCGCCCAGATCGACGTGGACAGCGTGACCGATGCCGATGAGGTGCTGTCGCTGCGCACCAAGGCCGGCATACCCGTACCGCTGGTGGACCTGCGCATCGTCGACCCGGACATGAAGGATGTCGCCCACGACGGCATCGCCACCGGAGAGGTCGTCGTGCGCGCACCCTGGCTCACCCAGGGCTATCTGCACAATCCGGATGCATCTGCAGCACTGTGGGCGGGGGGCTATCTGCATACCGGGGACATCGGCAACATCGATGAATGCGGCTACCTGAGGGTGACCGACCGTATCAAGGATGTGATCAAGACCGGCGGTGAGTGGATCTCCTCGCTCGCCCTGGAGGACATCATCGCCCTGCATCCGGCGGTCAGCGAAGTCGCGGTGATCGGCATCGCCGACACGAAATGGGGCGAGCGGCCGTTGCCGCTGGTGGTCAGGCAGCCGGGCAGTGAGGTGACCGAAGCGGAGATCATCGAACTGGTCGCCGCGCGAAGCCGCTCGGGGGACATCTCACGGTATGCGATTCCGGAACGGGTCAGTTTCGTGGAATCGATCGAGCGGACCAGCGTGGGCAAGATCAACAAGAAGAAGCTGCGTGGGTTGCATGACCCAGCGACTGGCTCGGGCCGTGGGTGATCTCCGCTTGATCGCCGAGGTCAATGCTCGAAGGACACGATGCAGGGCACGCCAAGGTATGGAGCGGCGCCCCGGGACGATGATCTCCCGGGGCACCACTGCTCTGCAGCAGACCTGGTTCAGTTCCGCCAGGACCGGTCACCCTCAGTCGATGCAAGGTCCCTTCGCAGCGATCTCCGTGCCGGATCCCTTCGCACCGATGCTGGCCGGGCCCTGGCATGCATCAAAGCTGTACTTGATCAGCTTCCACGCCCCACTCGACCACCGGTATGTCCACGACTCGGAAGCACCGCTCGGCAAGGTATTGGAGATCGAGATGACCTCGCCCTCCACACCACGTGCAGGCAATGGAACAGGCGGGCCCGCTGCACCGGCCGGCTTCAGGCTGCCAGCAGACTGATAGCTGTGCGAGATGGCCAGTTCGCCCGTCTGCAACGCCGGCGCGTAGGCGGGCGAATTCCGTTTGATCCAATCGACGATGTAGCCGGCTTCCAGCGAATCCGACGCGTACGTGGCCTTCGCAACTACAGTGGCGGTCGCGGTGCCCGCGATCGGTCCTGCATTGACGCTTCCACCGGGGACTCCACTCAGTGCCAGCACCAATGGCAGCGCCGCGCCCAACAGCGAGAACTTCATACCCTGCTCCTTGTGTGTATGCAGCTTTCTCAACGGGCCGTCTATGACCTGCGGGCAGTGTAGGCATTGCGGACAGGCTGGGCATCGGCGCAGTCATGCCCATTTCTCATATCCATCAGGCTTCGAGCGCGAGCTGCCCTGCTGAAGGTCGCAGCGCCGATTGTGTTGAACGCGGCGCTCAGATCCGCGTCGTTGCCATGAACCGTTCGCGGTCCTGCTGCGTGCGGCGGCGGATCTCCTCCAGCGCCTGGCTTTCGGTCGCCTGCAGCATGGCTTCGAACAGGCGCTGGAAGTGAAGGCGCATCGCATTGCGCGCGGCCACCGGATCACGCGCGCGCAGTGCTTCGAAGATCGCCATGTGCTCGTCCGCACGGCTCGCGCCATCATCATGGCAGACCCGGGCATAGACCTCGGTCACCCGCGGCAGTTCGCTGCGCATGCGCCAGATCTGCTGCACGAAGAATTCCACCACTGGGTTGCCGGAAAGCCGTGCGATGGCCAGGTGGAAACGGCGGTCGTACTCGCCGGCTTCCGCGTCACTCAGGTCGCGACGGCACAGCGCTTCGGCCAACGCCTGCAGCTCGGCAATGCCGGCATCATCCAGATTGCTGGCAGCCAGAGCGGCGGCCTCGGCCTCGAATACCGCGCGGGCGGCGGTGAGGTCGAAGGCGCTGACATCCGGCAGCCCGCCGGACGCCTGCGTCGGGCGCGGTTTCACATGCACGCCCGAGCCGATGCGGATGGCGATCCAGCCCTGCGCTTCCAGTGCGATCTCGGCTTCGCGGATGGTGACCCGGCTGACACCGAACCGTTCGGCCAGCTCACGCTCGCCCGGCAGCCGCGAGCCCGGCGGAAATTCGCCGTCCTCGATCAGCTTGCGGAGCTTGGCAGCGATGGTCTGGTAAAGGCGGTTGGCGGACATGCGGCTGACCCTTGGCGATTCCTTCCGGGTCCCTGCCCTGCCACCGCGGCCGGCAAGGGTCCGGTTGGAGCGACGGCGCGACCACTGGCCGCGCCGCCCTGTTCAGAACTTGTATCGTACACCGAAATACGCACGCCGCCCGTAGGTCACCACTTCGCGGAAGTTCCCATAAAGCGGCTGGTAGGCCACGCGCGGCTCGTTGGTCAGGTTCATCAGCTCCAGCGACAGCGACAACTGCTTGTTCACCCGGTAGCGCAGGCGCAGGTCCACGCTGGTGTTGTCATCGTAGTAGCGGTTCTGCTGCGCGGTGTTGCCGGTGAAGTCCTGGTAGTAGTGCGAGCGGAACTTGCCGATGGCCTGGATGTTGAAGCGCCCGACGTCCCAGTAGATCGAGCCGGACAGCACGTGCCGCGAGAAACCACTCAGGCCAGCCGGTGGCACGATGGCCGGAATGATTGTGCCATCGCTGGCCAGCTGCTCGCCCAGTCGCGAGTCCTGGGTCTGATAGTCGGCATCGGCGTAGTTGTAGCTCAGCTTGAAACCCAGCCCGTCGAACGGCTTGGGCAGGTACGACAGTCGATGGGTGGCGGTCAGCTCGAAGCCGGTCAGCGTGCTGTTCTCGTCGGTGGTTACCTGTTGCCGCACCGGTACGGTCACGCTCTGGCCGTCGATGGTGTAGGTCTCCGGCACCAGCGCAGTGGCGGTGCCGCCGTTGAACTGCTTCCAGTACACCGCGCCGGCCAGCATCGTGTCCGGGTTCGGGTACCACTCCAGGGAAAGGTCGCCGTTCCAGGACATCAGCGGCTGCGCGGCGGGGTTGCCGCTGGCGCTGATGTCATCCAGCGCTGCGGCCAGGTTGCCGTAGGTGGCATCACTGCTCACGTTGATGGTGCGCCCGGCACCCAGCGCGGCAATGTCCGGCCGTGACATCGCGCGATATGCACCGACCCGCAGCAACACGTCCGGGCGCAGCTCGAAGGCCGCGTTGAGGCTGGGCAGCAGCTTGTCGTTGCCCGCCTTGAACACCTGCGTGCTGTACTCGCCGGTGGGTTGCAGGCGGATCGTCCCGTCACCGTTGTCCTCGATGCGCAGCCCGGTACGCACGCCTTCCGAACGAACATCGGTCTTGACCCAGCGCAGGCCGAGGTTGCCGGTCACCGGCAAGCCGAACAGGGTGCTGCTGAACTCACCCATCAGATAGAGCGCGCGTGTCTTCTCGGTGATATCGACATTGTTCGGATCCTGGAAACCCGGATCCAGCCCGCTGTCGAGGCTGCCGCGGAACGACTGGTACAGGCAGTTCGGATCGAAGTACGCCCACGAGGAGATCGTGTTGCCGCTGGCGGCATCCATGAAGTCATCCTGCGGGAAGGGTGCACGGCAGGCCTGGTTGGCGGCGATGATCTTCGCTTTGTCGGCCGCCACGCGCTGGTCGTAGTCGGTTACCAGGGTGTTGTCGCGCAGGCGGTAGTCGGCCTGACTGGCGCGCACGCCGCCCTTGATGCGGGTGAAGAAACCGGACTCCGGCATGAAGCTGGCATCGAAGCGGCCGGCCTTGATCCTGTGGTCATTCTCGGTGGCGCTGGAGGTCACCCGCGCCGCCCCCGTATAGGCGTCCCAGTTGTTGGGGTCGAAGTTCGGCGCCAGGGCAACACTGGGCACTTCGCCGTGCCAGTCCCAGTCATAGTCCACGTAGCCGGTGGCACCACTGCTGATACCGGGCACGACGGCATTGTTGACGTCGCGCTGGTTGGCGCGCAGGCGCGTCATGCGCTCGCTGTCGAGGCGATTGGTGTGCGAGTAGGAAAGATCGGTAGACAGCTCCCAGGCCGGGGTCGGGCGCAGGATCAGGTTCAGGCCACCCCCGGTGTATTCCTCGCCACGCCAGTAGCGGTTGGAGGTGGAATCAATCGAGGTGCTGCCGTGCAGGTGGCGCACGATACCGTCTTCGTCAACCTCGCGCTGGGTGATGCCGCGTCGTGCGTTGGACAGGCTCAGATCGCTGCGGTTCTCATACCAGTTGCGCTCGGTGTGCTCGAAATCGAGGTTCACTTCAACCACATCATTTGGCCGCCACTGCAGCGCGGCGAACTCGCTCTGCCGGTCGTTGCGCTCCTGCTTGAGCCGGTAGATGCGGCTGCTCGGCACCAGGTAGTACGGCGCACCGTTGGCGATGGCCTGCGCGGACACTTCGTTGCAGTTGGCATTGCCCACGTTCTGCGTGCCATCGCAGGCATACCAGGTGGAACCGCTGGTAATGCTCTCTTCCGGATCGGTGCCGTCCAGGCGCTGGAAGCCCAGCGAGATGCCCAGCTTCTGCCCGTTGCCGAACTCGAACTGATCGATGTAGCTGGCGGTGCCGCGATAGCCGATGCCGTCCTTGTCACGGTACTTGCTGTCGTACTCCGCCCAGCTGCCGCGCAGGTCCAGCTGCGCTGCACGCTTGCCGTACTCCAGTGGGCGCACTGTTTCCAGGCCGATGGTGCCGGCCACGCCGCCTTCGATGATGTCGGCGCGCTGGGTCTTGTAGATGGCCACCGTGTTGATCAGCTCGGCCGGGAACATGTTGAAGTTCACCGAGCGGTCGCCGCTGCCGTTGGTGATCTCGCGGCCATTGAAGTTGGTGCTGCTGAGGAAGGCGCCCAGGCCCCGGATGGAGATCTCCGAGGCGCCGGTCTTGTCGCGGGTCGAGGCGGCGCCGGTCAAGGTCTCGATCGCATCGGCCAGCGACGGTGCCGGCAGGTCGCCGATGTCATCGGCCGAGAGCACGTCGGCGATGACCGTGTCGTCGCGCTTCTTGTTGATCGAACTCTGCATTGATTCGCGGATGCCGGTGACCTGCACCTGGTCCAGCGTGGTGGGATCCTGCCCTGACGCGTCCTTGCTGGACTGCGCCTGGGCCGCGGGCATGCCCGCCAGCACGGCAAGCAGCGCCACGATCAGGGGTGTGGGGGACAACGAGATGCTGTGCACTGCTCCGGCGGGTCGCCGCATGGTTTCCTCCTCCCAAAGGATCGCCTGCATGCCAGGCGTGGGACGCAGCTTCGGCACGGCGACATGAAAATGTCAACCAATTGGTATGCGAACCTTCAAATGCCTTTCATCCATACCAGTGGAACGCAATTTAATGTGCTCATGCAGCATGACTTTGCGCGAAAGCTGGCTTACAACGGACTCGAAAGTGGTATGCAGACCCACCCTGAAACGACGGCCCGGCCGTCTCTGGAAGGATTTCATGCGCATTCGTCCGCTTGCTCGACATCCGCTCCGCAATTCATCACTGTTTTTCCTGACCACTGGTCTGGTCATGTGCCTGACCACTTCGGCGGCAAGTGCAGCCAGCTGGCTCGTCCACGATGTCGCTGAGTTCACTACCGCCGCCTCGGCGCTGCAGCCCGGCGATGAGATCGTGTTGGCTGACGGCACCTGGACCGACGCGCGGTTGCTGCTGAAAGGCCAGGGCACGGCAGCCGCGCCGATCGTGTTGCGCGCGCAGACCGCCGGCAAGGTCGTCCTCAGCGGACGTTCGGACCTGCGCCTGGCGGGTAGCTACCTGCAGGTGTCCAACCTGGTGTTCCGCAACGGCTATACGCCGGGTGATGCGGTGGTGGCGTTCCGCGAATCCAGCAAGGCGGTGGCCCGCCACAGCCGGGTGACCGGCCTGGTGATCGATGACTACACCAACCCCGATGCCAGCGACCAGGACTACTGGGTATCGCTGTATGGCAGCAACAACCGGTTGGATCACAGCCAGCTGCGCGGCAAGACCAACGCCGGGCCCACGGTAGTGGTGGTGCGCGATGCCACCCAGGGCCTGGACAACCAGCACCGCATCGACCACAACTGGTTCGGACCGCGCCCGGCGCTGGGCGTCAACGGCGGCGAAACCCTCCGCGTCGGCACCAGCGACACTTCGTTGAGCGATTCCAACAGTACGGTGGAGAACAACTGGTTCGAAGGCTGCGACGGCGAGACCGAGATCATCAGCAACAAGTCCGGCGGCAATACCTACCGAGGCAACGTGTTCTACCGTTCGGCCGGCGCGCTCACGCTACGCCATGGCAACGGTAACCGGGTAACCGACAACGTGTTCCTGGGCAACGACAAGGCCGGCACCGGCGGCGTGCGCATCATCAATGCCGACCAGACCGTCAGCAACAATTACTTCGAACGATTGGCCGGCTCCAGCAACCGTTCCGCGCTGGCGGTGATGGACGCGCAGGCCGATCCGCCGCTGTCCGGCTATGCGCCGGTGGTGAACGCCACGATCAGCCGCAATACTTTCGTGGACGTGGCGAAGATCAGTTTCGGCGTCGGCCATGATGAGGCCAAGGGCATCGTGGTCGCCGCCAGCAACAGCCGCTTCAGCGCCAACCTGATCGTCAACCGCACCAGCAGGAACCCGCCGAATGCCGCCAGTTCGCTGGCCGGCATCGACTTCAGTGGCAACGTGCAGTCACCGGCAGCCAGCACCGTATTCCCGGGCGGCGTAGAGGGGCGTGGCGTCAGCCTGCAGCAGGCTGCCAGCGGATTGTGGGTGGCCGCGCCTGCCCTGCCCGCCGTGGGCGCCGATCCTGCCCTGGCGATGACCGCGCGCGAGGCGACCGGCATCGACTGGTATCCAAAGGTGGGCGAAGTTGCCCTGTCACGCACCCGCAATGGAGTTGATCGATGAGGTTGCCGCCGCTGTTCGTCTCCCTGGCCCTGGCCACCCCCTTTGCCCTGCTGCCGGCCGCGCCGCTGTTCGCAGCCCCCGCTGCCGCAGCGAGGCAGGCCGACACCGCGCCGGTGCTGGTGACCGCAGCGCAGTGGCAGCGGTTGGCCAGCGAAGGCGGCCGCTACCCGTGGTTCGCCAAGGAACAGGCGCGCACGGAAAAATCGCTGAAGAAGATGATGAAGGCCGGCATCGACGTGCCGGTACCGAAGGACAAGGGCGGCGGCCGCACCCATGAACAGCACAAGCGCAACTACCAGGCCCTGATGGCGGCCGGCACCCTGTACCGGCTGACCGGCGACAAGGTCTATGTCGACTACGCGCGCGACATGCTGCTGCAGTACGCCAGGCTCTACCCCACCCTGGGCCCGCACCCCGAAGGCCGCGGACAGATTCCAGGCCGCGTGTTCTGGCAGGTGCTCAACGATTCGGTGTGGCTGGTCAACGCCATCCAGGGCTACGACGCGATCCGTGATGCATTGTCCGCCGAGGATCGCAACACCATCGAATCGAAGGTGTTCCGGCCGATGGCGGAGTTCCTGGTGAGCGAGCCGAAGAACTACGACCAGATCCACAACCATGCGACTTGGGCGGTGGCTGCGACCGGCATGACCGGCTACGTGCTGCGCGACCCGGAGCTGGTGGAGAAATCCCTGCGTGGCAGCCAGAAGAACGACCAGTTCGGCTTCCTGCGCCAGATCGACCTGCTGTTCTCGCCCGATGGCTATTACGAGGAAGGCCCCTACTACCAGCGCTATGCGTTGGCGCCGTTCCTGCTGTTCGCCAACGCCATCGAGCGCAACGAGCCGCAGCGCAGGATCTTCGCGCGCCGCGACGGCGTGCTGCTGAAGGCCGTGGATGTGCTGGTGCAGTCCAGCTATGACGGCCTGTTCTTCCCGATCAACGATGCCATCCTGGACAAGGGCATCGATACCGAGGAACTGGTGGCCGGTATCGGCATCGCCTATGCGCGCACCGCTGACGACCGCCTGTTGTCGGTGGCCCAGCAGCAGAAACGCCTGCTGTTGTCCCCCGAGGGACTGCAGGTGGCGCAAGCACTGGCCGCCAACAAGGCCAGGCCCTTCGATTACCGTCCGATGCTGCTGCGCGATGGCCCGGACGGCGACCGCGGTGGCCTGGCGATCCTGCGCATGAACGGCGAACGCGGCCAGGCGCTGGTGCAGAAGGACACGATGCAGGGCATGGGCCATGGCCACTTCGACAAACTCAACTGGCTGTTCTACGACAACGGCAATCCGGTGGTGACCGACTACGGCGCTGCCCGCTTCCTCAACGTGGAAGCCAAGCGGGGTGGCATCTACCTGGCCGAGAACCGCAGCTGGGCCAAACAGACCGTGGCGCACAACACTCTGGTGGTGGACGAACAGAGCCACTTCAAGGGCGACTGGAAGCGCGGCGAGGAGCATGCCCCGCAGGTGCGCTTCTTCCAGGCCGATGCCGATACCCAGGTTGCCTCGGCGACCATGCGCGATGCCTACCCTGGCGTGGTGTTCACCCGCACCCAGGCGCTGCTGCGCCACCCCGACCTGGGCCTGCCGGTGGTGCTGGACCTGCTGCAGGTACACGGCGACAAGGCCGCGCGCTACGACCTGCCGCTGCACTTCAACGGCCACATCGTCACCACCGGCTTCGAGGCAGAGCACTTCCCTGCCCAGCGCCCGGTGCTGGGCAAGGACAACGGCTACCAGCACCTGTGGCTGGATGCACGCAGCACGCCCGGCAGCGAACTGCGTTCCCTGGCGTGGCTGCTGGATGGGCGCTTCTACACCTACCGCTTCGGCAGCAGTGCGCCGGCACAGGCGCTGCTGGTGGAAAGTGGTGCCAACGATCCGGAGTTCAACCTGCGCCGTGAACCGGCCCTGCTGCAGCGCGTGGAAGGCCAGAAGGACGTGACCTTCTTCAGCGTGCTGGAGCCGCATGGCGAGTACAACGGAACCGCCGAGTACGTGCACGGCGCGGACAGCCGCATCAAGGACATCGTGCGCAGCCGGGGCAGCGATGCAGAGGTGATCGAACTGCGCCTGGCCAGCGGTGCACGCATCGCCCTCGGCGTGGCCGACGACAGCAGCGCCAAGGGCGAGCACAGCGTCACCGTGGACGGCCATGCCTACCGCTGGAGCGGCAGCCATGCACGCATGGACCGCAGCAAGGGTGACGGAAAATGAACGGCCCTGCCGTGGTGGCCAACCTGCGCAAGGTGCCGGTGCGTTCAGCAGTGCGCTGGTTGATCGTGGGCCTGATCGCCGTCGCTACGGTCATCAACTACATCGACCGCAATGCACTGGCGGTGATGTGGCCGGAAATTGCCAGGGAAGTAGGCGCGACCAAGGACGACTATGCCCTGCTGGTAACGGTGTTCATGCTGTTCTACGCCGCCGGCCAGTTCCTGTTCGGGCGCCTGTTCGACATGATCGGCACGCGCCTGGGGTTCGCCCTGTCGATCAGCGTGTGGTCGATCTCGATCGCGCTGCACTCGATCACCCATTCGATGCTCTCCTTCAGCCTGGTAAGGGCGATGCTCGGCATCAGCGAAGCGGGTGCGTGGCCCGGCGCGGTCAAGGCCAATGCCGAGTGGTTCCCTGCGCGCGAACGCGCGTTGGCGCAGGGCGTGTTCAACGCGGGTGTGTCGATCGGCGCGATCGTCTCCGCACCCGCCATCGCAGGCCTTTACCTTTGGCTGGGCTGGCGCGGCACCTTCGTGCTGGTCGGTTCGATCGGCTTCCTGTGGCTGCTGCCGTGGCTGTTTGTCTACCGCGCCGGGCCGGACAAGCATCCGTGGGTGAGCGATGCCGAGCGCCGACTGATCCAGCAAGACCAGGCCGGGCAGCAAACAGAGGCGGCGCCCAAAGCCAGCGTGCGCGAGCTGCTGGCCCATCGCCAGAGCTGGGGCATGCTCGCCTGCCGCTTCCTGCTGGATCCTATCTGGTGGCTGTTCGTGTCCTGGCTGCCGATCTATCTCGCTGAAACCTTCGGCTTCGACATCAAGCAGATCGGCCTTTTCGCCTGGGTACCCTTCGTCGGCGCGATGCTGGGCAGCCTCAGTGGCGGCTGGCTGTCGGGGCGCATGATCCGCGCCGGACACAGCGTGGACCGCGCCCGCAAGCTGGCCATCACCCTGGGGTGCGTGATCATGGCCCCTGCCCTGCTGGGTGCTGTGCTGGCCAATCAGCCGCTGCTGGCAGTGCTGGCAATCGCTGCGGTGCTGTTCGGCTTCCAGGTAGCCATCGGCAACATCCAGACCCTGCCCGGCGACCTGTTCGACGGCCGTTCGGTGGGCACGCTGGCAGGCCTGGGTGGCCTGGCGGCGGTCGCCGGCACCTTGATCACCACCTGGCTGGTGCCGGTGCTGACCCGCCACTCCTACGCCCCGATCTTCATCCTCGTTGCCGCGCTGGTGCCGCTGTCGCTGGCTGCGCTGTGGTGGTGGACCGGACCTATCCAGAAGCTCGACCGTCGCGGCGGCTGAGCCTGGGTCTCCTTCTTTTCCAAGTACATCCATTCCCCCGCAAACCAAGGAGTTTTCCGCATGTCGTTCCAGGACAAGGTGGCCATTGTCACCGGTGGTGGCCGCGATATCGGCCGTGCCGTTTCGATCAAACTGGCTGCCGCCGGTGCACACGTCTGCATCAACTACGCCCATGATGAAGCCAGTGCCCAGGAAACGCTGGCACAGATCCAGGCCGCCGGTGGCCAGGCCATCGTGCATCACGCCGACGTCACCGATGCCGCCGCCGTGGCTGGCCTGGTCGCTGCGGTACAGGCCGCGTTCGGCGAGCGTATCGACCTGCTGGTGAACGTGGCCGGTGGCATGGTGCAGCGTCGGCCGCTGGCCGACATCGACCCGGCGTTCTTCCACGCCGTGATGGACCTGAATCTGACCTCGACCTACCTGACCACACACGCGGTGGTACCACACATGCGCGACGGCGCAGCCATCGTCAACTTCGCCTCGCAGGCAGGTCGTGATGGCGGCGGCCCGGGGGCATCGATCTACGCCACCGCCAAGGCGGCAGTAATGACCTTCACCCGTGCCATGGCCAAGGAGCTGGGGCCGAAGGGCATCCGCGTGAATGCATTGTGCTGCGGCATGATCGCCACCCGTTTCCATGACGAGTTCACCAAGCCGGAAGTACGCACGGCCGTTGCTGGCGCTACCCCGCTGCGCCGCCAAGGGGCACCGGACGAAGCCGCCGACGCTGCGGTATTCCTGGCCTCGGATGCGGCGGCGTTCATCACCGGTGCGAATCTGGACGTCAACGGCGGCACCTACTTCTCCTGACTGGAATCCTGACCATGCAGCGCTGGACGCTCCTGCTTTCATTGACGATCTGTTCCGCCGCAGCTGCGCCTGGCGCGTTGGCCGCACCGGTCTGGGTCACCGCCTGGACCGCCTCGCCGGCACCGGACCGCAAGGATGGCACAGCCGAGGCCCCCGTACAGTTCGCCGCGCAGACCGTGCGCCAGGACATGCGCATCGGCAGCCGTGGCGACGCGTTGCGGCTGCGCATCAGCAACGAACTCGGCACGGCGCCGTTACGGGTCGAGGACCTGCGCGCAGGAGTGAAAAACGGCACGTCCGCCCCTCTGCCGGTAACGGTGGATGGCCGCGCGGTCATCGAGCTGCCGGTGGGTGCCGCGCTGCTGAGCGACCCGGTACCGATGCCGGTGGCAGCGCTGCAGGAGATCAGCGTAACGGCCTACTTTCCGCAGCCGACCCGCCCGGCGGTGCGCCGCACCGAAGTGCGGGTAGCGGACGGCAGGCAGACATCGGTTGCCGACAGCGTGCGGCTGAGCTACCAGCAGAACGTGTTCTCGGCAGTGATGGTGCAGCGCGCTGATCGTCCCCAGGTGCTCGTGGCACTCGGCGATTCCATCACGGAAGGTGCCACCGCCCGTCGCGGAACCTTCAACCAGTGGCCGGAGCGATTGGCGCAGCGCCTGCAGCAAGCCTGCCCGAACCGGTTCGTGGTACTCAATCAGGGCATCAGCGGCAACAAGCTGCTTGACCATGGCCGCAGCCACAGCGCCCTGTCACGATTGGATCGCGATGTGATCGCGGTGGCCGATGCCGATCAGGTCATCCTGTTCGAGGGCATCAATGACATCCGCCACGGTGGTGGCGCGCAGCCGCTGCCTGGACGCAGTGCGGCGGACATGCTGCTGGGCTATCAGCAGGTTGCCGCGCGACTGCATGCGCACGGCATCCGCGCCTGGCTGGGTACGTTGACCCCGTTCGGCGGTTCCGAGCGCTACGAGCCCGTGTCCGCAGCGACCCGCACCACGATCAACCAGTGGGCACGCGGTGGGAAGACCGGGTTCGATGGCATCATCGATTTCGATGCCGCGCTGCGTGACCCGAAGGCCGCGGAATCGTTGCCCAACGACATCACCCGCGACCACCTGCACCCCAATGACGAAGGCTACCGGCGCATGGCCGATGCCATCGATCTGCGCATGCTGGGCTGCACCCCCACCGAGTGAGAGAGAACCGATGAGCCGCGTCGTTTGTTTCGGTGAACTGCTGCTGCGCCTGGGTGCACCCGGTCGGGAACTGCTGCTGCAGACGCCGCAGCTGCAGGTCCACGTGGGGGGCGCCGAGGCCAATGTGGCGGTCTCACTGGCCTGTCTCGGCCACGATGTGCAGATGGTCAGTACGGTGCCCGGCAACGCGCTGGGCCGGCATGCCGTGGCCGAGCTGCGGCGGCATGGTGTGGGCGTGGCAGGTGTGCGTGAAGTCGACCGCGACCGCATGGGCCTGTATTTCCTGGCCACCGGCGCGCTGCAGCGCGCCAGTGAAGTGGTGTATGACCGGGCGGGTTCGGCATTCGCCAACACTGCCCTTGCCGACCATGATTGGCCAACGCTGTTGCGTGATGCGCAGTGGCTGCACCTCTCCGGCGTCAGTCCGGCGCTGGGTGCCAATGTGGCCGAATCCGTCTTGAGCGCTGCGCGGGCCGCACGCAGGTCAGGCGTGCGAGTGTCCTTCGACGGCAACTACCGACCTTCGCTCTGGCAGCGTTGGGGCGGCAACGCCGCCGCCATCCTGCGGGAGCTCTTCGCAGAGGCGGATATCGTCTTTGCCGACCATCGCGATATCGAACTGGTGCTGGGACTGCGCTTCGCCGAGGACAGCCCCATCGCGCGGACCGAGGCGGCTGCAGCGGCCGCGTTCGCGGCCCTCCCGCACCTGCAGTGGCTGGCCTGCACCCAGCGCGACGTGGTGAGTGCAGACCATCACATCCTGGGCGCGCTGCTGTTGGGACGCGACGGTACCCGTGCGCAGGCCCCCTCGCGGCCATTGCCCGGTATCGTTGATCGCATCGGCGGCGGCGATGCATTCGCGGCAGGCATCCTGCACGGGCTGGCGTCCGGATTCGATGCAGAGAGCACCGTGCGCTTCGGTCTGGCGGCAGGTGCGCTGAAGCACTCCATTCCCGGAGACTTCAGTCCCGTGCGCGAGGCCGAGGTCTGGGCGCTGCTGGAGAGCGAGCAGTTCGACGTCCGGCGCTGATTTCGCTGTAGTTCACTGTACTCAGCGCCCAACGCTCGACGCCGGTGAAGGGTCGAACCATGGCGAATCAAAACCCGCGAAGAAACTGACCGCGCTGGCAACTGCGGCAAGCAACAGGATCGGCAGCCCTGCACGAGGTCCTGCGCGCACTTACAGCGTCAGCAGCCACGCTTCCAGCGCCCGGGTGTCGCGCATGTCGCCCGTATAGCGATGATCGGGCACGTGCGGTTCATTCGAACCACGTACCCGCCCACGGAACACCTTCATCGGCACCGAGATCCTGGCCAGCCCGCTGGGCAACCGCTCCGGCCGCACGTCCATGTACAGACTGTCGGCCGAGGTCTCGACGCCCACCTGCATCGCGCCCAGCCGCTTCCACAGGTCCAGTGCATCCAGGCAGGCCGAACCACAGGCGGCATCAGCCACGACTACCACCCTGCCCTTGCGCAGAGGTGCGGCCGTACCCGCAGTTGATGCTGTATCTGCCCCGGCTTCGGATGGCTCCCGCCACAATGCCTCCCCCCGGCTGCGTGCCTGCGTCATGCCCGTCGTCACCGATTCCAGCATGCGACGCAGCTCTGGCGCCGCGTCGGGCGCCTGCTCCAGCTTCTGAAGGAAGCCGCGAAGCTGGGCAATGTTGCCCTCCGAGGTCCGCCACTCTACCCAGCTGCGGTCGGGCAGCGCGTCGACAGCGGCCCGGCCCCAGATCAATCGCGCCAGTTCGATGCTCCATTGCGAAGCACCGCCAGTGTTGCCACGCACGTCCAGCACCACCGTCGGTGCCTGCTGCAACCCTTCGGCTTGCGGTGAAAGCTGCTCAAGCAGCGCGGTCAGTTCCTTGAAGTTCTGCTCCGCAGGGTCGGCATTGAAGCTGCTGGTGGTGATCCAGTAACTGCCATCGGGCATCGCGTGCCAGCCGTTGGGGGGACGGAAGCTGCGCCGGGTATCAGCCAAGCGCTCCTTGCGCTGTGCTGCCTGCAGCGGCTGCCACCGCAGTGCATAGGATGTCTCGCGTCCGCCCACCTGGAAAACGCAGGTACGCAATGCAGGCACGTAAGGATTGCCCTGTTCGAGCAGCACTTCACCGCCACCCTGGATGCGGCTGGCCTGCAGGTTCCAGCGCCCGTTGAAGTCACCCACCCGGCGTACAGCCAGCGTCTGCGCATCGATGCCATCGCAGGCCAGCATTCGAGCCCCCAGCGGCGGATGGCCCGGACCACCATCCACGGTCATGACCACCTGTGCGTCGCCATCGAAGCCGGTCAGGAAGCCGGGCCACTGCGTTGGAAGATCGGGAGCATCGGCAAGCGCATTGAGGCTGACATGGCCATCATTGAAGGAGGCCGCATAGCCCTTCATCGCCCACCAGTAGCCCGGGTAGCTGGCGACCCGTTCCGCGCGCGAGCGTGCAAGCGCCAGGGCATCGTCCAGCTGTGCGCCGAAACCAGGATTCCGCAGGTCCACGGCGCCCGGATGGCTGCCGCGCATGGCGGCGTCGGCAGCATCCAGATCCTTCAACAGCGTATCCGACCAGTCGATCGGCGCGCCTTGCGCGGTAGGTGCCGCAAGCACTGCACCGAGCAACAGCCATGGAGTGACCATGGATTCCTCCCTTCCCCGGAACAAACACCAGTCTCGCAGTTCTACTGCCTGGCGTACCGCGCCCGCCGCAACGGGCGCGGCCTTCCATCAATGCAACGGCACCTTCAACACTGATGGCGCATTGGCCGGCGAACTGAAAGTCACCGTGCCACCCAGCTGGCTGATGCCCGCGTACCGCAGGTCCACGGTGTCCACCACCAGGGTCAGGCGGCTGCCGGCCGGAAGGTTCCAGCTGCTGGCTTCCAACCGCAGGTCGATGGTCTTCGCCTGCCCCGGCGTGGCACCACGCAGCGTATAGGGCTTGTGGCTGATCAGCTGGCCGTTGCCCAGCACATCCTCGGCGTACAGGTAGGCGTACAGCGTGGTGTTGGCGCGGCTGGGCGTGACGGTCAAGCGTACCTCCGGCGTTCCATCCAGGCGCTGCGCACTCCACTGGATCGGCCCCTGCCAGACACCTGCGGCGTTGCGGCCCACGAAGGGCACATAGGCACCCGGCGGCAGGTTGATCATCTGCAATGCACCGGAGGCCATCGCCACGCCGGAATTGGCGGCGGTCAGCAGCCCGCTGCCGATCCGGTAACTCCAGCCGGTGCTGCTGCCGCTCGCGACCAGGCCGCCCGTGGGCAGCAGAAGTCCTTTGGGTGCGCTCAGCGCATAGCTGACAGCGCCGGCATTGGTCGCCTGCCAGTTCGGATAGGTACTCCAGCTGCCCTTCTGCGATTTCAGCTGTACTGCAGGCTGGCGGTCGATGCCATTGGCTTCACCCTTGAGGTAATGGTCGAACCAGTCGCCCACCGAATCGTAGACCTCGTTGGGAACACCCAGAGCGCCAAAGGCTTCGTTGAGCGCATGATCGCCGTGGCGCAGCTGCAACTGCTTGGGGCCTTTCAACCGGGTGAAGAAATCGACCAGCTGGCCCGGCGGGAACAAGCTGTCGTTGAAGGCGTTGGCGAGGAACACCGCTGGCTGGTTGGCGTTGATCTCATCGATGCTGGACCCGGGGCTGCGCTGCGCCGCCACCGGCAACAGCGAATCCACCGCGCCCTGGTAGTTGCCGACCAGTACATTGCGATTGATGGTCGTCAGTTCCGGTCCCGGGCGCCCGGTGGCCAGGCCGGCTGCCACCAGCAAGGCGATGCCCTGCGCGCTGGGGGTGTCGTTGCTGTACAGCGAGGCCTGCAGATCGGCCCAGCCACTCAGCGCCGCCACGGCCTTGATGCGTGGATCGCGCGCCGCCGCCAGCAGGCTGGTGCCTGCGCCGTAGGAGATGCCCGAAACGCCGATCCGGGCGGGATCGGCCCGGGTGTTGTCCAGCGCCCAATCAATCAGGGCGCTGACATCTTCGACCGTGGCTGGCCCTGCGATGTCGATGCTGCCGCCGGACTCCCAGAAACCCCGCGAACTGTAGCTGATCACCACATAGCCGCGCCGCGCCAGCGACTGCGCCACCCCCACATACTCCACGCTGGGTACCGCCCAGCTGCTGGGCATCACCAGCAGTGGATAGCGCCCGCTGCCCGCGTCCTGCGGTTCGATGACGAAGGCCCCGAGAGGCGTTCCATCCCAGCTGGGAATGGTCCGGTGGGTGGTCTTGACCATGGCGGCCCAGGCGGTGGGCGCCAGTCCGGTCAGCAGGATCAACAGCAGCAATACCTTGCGCATCGTCGTCTGTCCCCGTCGGTGGTGGTGCAACGGGTTGGACCGTACCAGTGCGAATGGTGGGTGGCACCTTGCGACGCAACATGACGCTTTCGAAGCCGGCGGCCGGCTGGATCGATGCAGGATCACATTCAGGCGCGGTGGATCACCCACGCCACCACGCCCGCAAGTGGCATCAATGCAAGTGTGCCAACGACGCCCAGGCATCCGGACGCTCTGCGGTGCGGCGCGGAAGCCTGCGGATGCGATCGCAGCCAGGCGGCATGACACGCCCTACAGTAGAAGCGCTGCTTCCCGGCGCGCCAGGCGCCACTGGTACGTTCGTCATGGAGGGCGGCGTTGCCGCAGCGCCCACACTTGAAGCTGCGATGTGGCGGGCGTCTCTGTCGGTGTAGCGCAGCCACGATTGCAACCCCGATCAGGGCAGCAGCAGCGCCCCCTGCAAGCAGTTCATTGTGGGTCATTCGCCTTGCTCGATCCTGCGGTTTCCGGTCCTGCTGCGCAGGATATCGAGTCGTACACCCCCTGCGCTACGACGCCCTAGCACGCGCGCATGTCACCCACGCGGCGCATGATCTGACACATCTCCAGTGCTTGCGCGCTGTCACAGCTTCGTCGTTTCGCCATTGACCGAAAGACGACAGCTTGTGACGCTTACGACACCGCACGGCCTCCCTGGCCATGTCATCGCGGTCACGTCCCACGCATTCCGCACTACCCGACTCCGCAGTGTCCTCACATGACCTCGCACTGGCCCGGTCGTGGTGGACGGCTGCGCCCTGAACTTCTGCTGGAGAATCGCAATGCGCCTTGCAGGTTTCTTCTTCGCGTTCGTCCTCAGTGCCTTCGCCGGTGCTGCCCAGGCCCAGGTCGTCACCCTCAACAAGGGCGGCTTCGTGCTCACCTACGACTGCAGCATCCACAGCGCCACCCGCTATGAGTACACGCTCACCGCCGACACCGGCTCCGCCGCGCGCCCGTCCAGCTTCTACAAAGATCCGGACCTGCCGGCCGGCTGCCTCGGCCAGAACAGCACCGCGTCGTATGCCAGCATCCGCAGCGGCTATGACCGCGGCCACCTGGTGACCTCCAACCACATGGACTACAACGCGACCTACATCCGTCGCGCCAACTACATGTCCAACATCGTTCCGCAGGTGTCCAGCTTCAACCAGGGCATCTGGGTGAAGGCCGAGAACGTGGCCGAGTGCTACCGCGACATCGCGCCGGTGGATGTCTATGGTGGCGTGGTCTACGGCGACGCCTCCAACGACTACTTCCTTTCCAGCCACGGCATCCCGACGCCGGAGTTCTTCTGGAAGACCATCATCACCCGTGACCCGAACACCGGCACCGCCAAGGCGATCAGCTGGATCATCCCGAATGAAGCGAACCTGGGCAGCCTGGACAGCTACCTGGTGACCATCGCCGACCTGGAGGAGCTGCTGGGCGCCAGCTATGTGGCGATCAACGCGCCCGCTTCGCTGAAGAACATGCTGCCGGCCACCACCTGGCCGCAGCCGGCGGGCTGTGATCTGGGCTGATCGGCCTGCCGGCAATGGGTGGCACCCGCTTCGGGTGTCACGCAAGGATGGCTGTGGGAAAATGGCGGGCAATTGCACCACCGCATTGCCCCACTGGAGCTGTAGATGTCCCGTTTCCCCTTCGATGCCGTGCTGTTCGACTGCGATGGCGTACTCGTTGATTCCGAGCCGCTGGTGGCCCGCGTGCTTTCGGAAATGTTGACCGAGCGCGGCTGGCCGCTGACCCCGGCGCAGGCAGGTGAGGTGTTCCTTGGCCAGTCCGTGGCCCATCTGGCCGGCCTGATCGAAGAACGCACCGGCAAGCCGTTCACCGAGGAATGGCTGGAAGAGTTCCGCCAGCAGCGCAACCGGGCGTTGGAACGTGACCTGGTTGCGATCCAGGGTGCGCCCGAGGCGGTGCGTGCGATCGCGGTGCTCACCGGCGGTCGGATTGCCTGCGCGTCCGGCGCCGATCTGCATAAGGTGAAGCTGCAGCTGGGCAAGGTCGGCATCCTTGATGCCTTTGGTGCCCATGTGTTCAGTGGCCAGGACATGCCGCGCACCAAGCCGCACCCGGATGTCTATCTGGCCGCCGCCGCTGCGCTGGGCGTCGACCCGACGCGCTGTGCAGTGATCGAGGACACCGTCACCGGCGCCACTGCGGGCGTTGCCGCAGGCGCAACCGTGTTCGGCTTCAGTGAGGGTGGCCCGCACCACAGTACGCCCGAAGCCCTGCGCGCAGTCGGTGCAAAGGTGATTTTCCAGCGCATGGACCAGCTGCCGGGCCTGCTTGCCGCCTACGCGGTGGACGCCGTCGCCTGACCCTGCTCAGCCCGCAGTGCCCAGTGCGGCGCTGCGGCGCTTTCCGGCGTAGTGCAGCGCGAACAGGTACAGGCCGGTGAACAGTTGCAGGAACAGCGGCGGCAGCGGCGAATAGGTGAGCCACGCCGCAGGCTCGCCCTGTCCCATCGCGCGCACTACGAAGTTGGCGATCACCGCCAGGGTGAATACGATCGAGGTCCAACGGTGCACGGGCCGTGCCCAGCCACCGCGGCTCATTGCCGGCGCCTCGTCTCGGAGCGGGCTTCGATCATCTTCCAGCCATTGCCTGATGGGTCACGGAACCCGGCGTCCACGGCGCCATAGCGCTCGATCGGCTCCTGGGTGAATTCCACGCCCTGTGCCAGCCATTGCGTGTAGCGCGCCTGGCAGTCATCCACGGCCAGCACCAGCGGCGGCATTGCGCCCTTGGCCACCAGCTGCTGCAGCGAAAGCGCGGTAGCGGCGTCGTGGGTGGGCGGGCCTGGCACGAACAGGCCCAGCTGGAAACCGTCCTGGCCCGGGCTGCGTACCGTCAGCCATCGGTAGCTGCCATTGCGTACGTCGGTATGCACTTCGAAGCCGAGCTTGCCGACGTAAAACGCCAGCGCCTCATCCTGGTCGCGCACATACAGGCCGACCGTGTTCACAGTGTTCGTCATGGGACCTCCTTCAGGTAGGGTCCACGTTAGCAACCGCCTCGCGGCGGCGCTTCTCCAAAACTGCGATCTTCAGGTCCGGGCGCTGCGCGGCGCGTGCATGGCATTCCGGCACGCTGGCCGACGCCGCCCGGGTTGCACGCTCACGCTCACGCACATTGCCCGGGCTGTCACCGGTGATGTCACGGAAGATGCGGCCAAAGGTGCCCAGGCTGCCCCACCCGGTCTGCACGGCGATTTCGGTCACCGGCAGGTCGGTGTCACGCAACATCGCCACGGCCCGTTCGATGCGGCGGCTGAGAAGATACCGGTGCGGCGGCAGCCCGAATGCCTGCTTGAACGAGCGGGCGAAGTGCGCCGGCGACACCGCACTGACCTCGGCCAGGCGTGTGACTGGCCATTCCTCATGGCTGGCCCGGTCCATCCGGTCCTTGGCACGCAGCAGTCGTCGCAGCAGTTCGGGGCTCTGGTTCACGGCGTCACCGCTTGCGCCAGATGATGGCGTGCTGCGTGCCGTGCCTCGGCGGCCTGTTCGACCAACCAGTCACGGAATGCGATGACCTTGGCGCTGCCACTCCGCGCCGAGGGCGCCACGAACCAGAAGCTGCGACCGTCGCTGGCGACACCCGGATGCGCCTGCACCAGGCGCCCGCTCTCCAGCTCGGCCTGGAACAGGATCGGCGAACCGATGGCGATGCCCTGCCCTGCGATCGCGGCACCGACATCCAGATGCTCGACGGCGAAGGGCGTGACCAGACTCCCTGGTGCCGGCGGTGAAAGGTGCCCGTGCGCGGCGAACCACAGGGCCCACCAGTCCGGCCGACCGAGCAGGGGAATCTCCAGCGCGGTGCTGCCCAGCCCACGGGCCGCCGGCAGCAGCGCCGGCGCACACAACGGCATGAAAACGCTGGGGAACAAGGGCGTGGCCTGCAGCCCAGGCCACTCGCCATGCCCGTTGCGGATGGCGGCATCGAAGTGGCCGGCGGCAAGATCCTGCGGCTCTGCCGACAGATCCAGTTCCAGCAGGAGCTGCCGATGGCGGGCGCGGAACGTACCCAGCCGCGGCGTCAACCAACTGGTGCCCAGCGTTGGCAGTACGGACAGGCGCAGTCGCGCCGCATCCATGCCAGCGGCGCGCATGAAGCTGGCGCGTAGTGCGTCGAATGCCCGGGTGGCTTCCTGCGCGACGCTGGCACCCACCACCGTCAGTTCCACGTGCTGTGCGTGGCGCAGGAACAGGCAGGTACCGGTCTGGGCCTCCAGCCGCCGCACGTGATAGCTCACCGATGCCGCAGTGGTGTCGAGCTCCTCGGCGGCACGCGCGAAGCTGCCCAGCCGCGCCGCCGCCTCGAAGGCGCGGATGGCGGCAAGCGATGGCAGCTGGCGTTGGGTGACCATAAGTGTGACTTAGCCTGAGCCCCGATATCTGCGTGGTCAATCCCCTTCGTACCCGCAACCATGGGGGCACCTTCGGTAGGGGATCACGCATATGGATCGACGGCAGTTCCTGGTCACCCTGGCCGCCACGGCCGCGTCCACCGCCCTGCCCGCCGGGTGGGCCCTGGCCAGTCACAGCGAAGACTGGAAATGGTTGCAGGGCAACTGGCAGGTCCGGCACCAACGCCTGAAGGAGCGGCTGGTGGGCGATACCCGCTGGGAAGCCTTCACCGGCGCCAGCGCGGTCTGGCTCACCCTGGGCGGGCTCGGCACCATCGATGACAACGTCATGGAACTGCCCTCGGGTCCCTACAGGGGCCTGGGCGTGCGTGCCTTTGATCCGGTGTCTTCCACATGGTCGATCTGGTGGATCGATGGCCGCAATCCTGCCCATATCGAAGCCCCCGTACGCGGCGGTTTCAAGGGCGATGCCGGCAGCTTTCGCGGCACCGACCGGATCGACGGACGCCCCATCGACGTGTGGTTCAGGTGGCACGCCATCCACGGCGAGGAGCCGTGGTGGGAACAGGCATTCTCCGACGACGCCGGTGCGCACTGGGAGGTGAACTGGCGCAACTGGTTCCGCCGCACGGCTGCGGCCCCCTCGCCGCTTCCGAAGCTGCCGGATGCACCGGGCGATTTTGATTTCCTGGTGGGCCATTGGAACGTGCGCCATCGTCGCCTGCGCGCCCGGCTGGCAGGCAGCGATGCGTGGGACGCGTTCAACGGCACCCTGCACAACTGGCCGGTACTGGGAGGATTCGGCAACGTAGGTGACAATCTGATGGACGTGCCAGGAGCCCCGCTGCGCGGCATGGGCATCCGCGCCTGGAATGCGGCTGAGCGGCACTGGCTGAGCTGGTGGCTGGATGGCCGGGAACCGACCCGGATCGGCGCGCCGCTGCGCGGTGGTTTCAAGGCCGGTGTCGGTCGCTTCTTCGGCGAAGACCAGCACGACGGACGAGCGATCCAGACGCGGGTGATCTGGTCACGCATTACCCCGCGTTCGGCGCGCTGGGAACAGGCGGCCTCGACCGATGGTGGACGCAGCTGGGAAACCAACTGGGTCAGCGACTTCGAGCGACAGGCATGAAGGCGCTGCTGGCCGTGATGCTGCTGGTGTCTGCATCGCCTTGCGCGTCTCCATCCAGGGTGCTGCAGATCATCGGTCCGGCCGAGCGCTTTGCTCCGGGCGTTGCATCCACGCAGTACGACGAGATTCGACTGACCTTGAGCCCGGACGGAAAGACCGCACTGTGGTTCAGCCGCAACCGGCCCGGCGGTCCGGGCGGGTATGACATATGGATGTCACACCACGACGGACAGCGCTGGCGGCCGGCGAAGCCGGTCTCGTTCAATACGCCGGGACGTGACTTCGATCCCGCCTTTTCCGCCGATGGCCGCGTGGTGTATTTCTGTTCGGACCGAGCAGGCGGCCAGGGCGGCGACGATCTGTATCGGGTCAGCGTGGGGAGCGACGGCCGATTCGGGGAGCCGGTCAATCTTGGCCCCGCAGTGAACAGCGCGGCCGATGAGTTCGCGCCAATGCTCTCGCCAGACGCAGCCACGCTGCTGTTCTCCAGCGATCGCGCAGGCGGTGCGGGTGGCCATGACCTCTACGTCGCAGCGATGGTCCGTGGTGAGGTGCAGCCCGCGCGGCCACTGCCCGGAGACCTCAATACCTCGGCGCAGGAGTTCGATGCCACCTTCCTCGGGGATGCCCGTACTGTGGTCTTTGCCCGCGCTCTCGACTTCGGTAGCGCACCGGTGCGCCAGTTCGTTGCCTACGAACGTGGAGGCCGTTATGACGCGGGCCATGCATTGCCCTCGCCCTTGAACGAGGCCTCCGGCGACAGCTACGGCGCGATGCTGGATGGCTCGCAACCCGACACCTTGACCTATTCGGCGCGGCGCGCGGACGGTGCAGGGTTGGACCTGTACCGCATCCGCTTTCGGATGATGCGCCCTTGAAGGCAGATGGTGTCGATTTTCGGCGCCCCGGTTCGTCGAGAGGATGAAACCCCAGGAGAAAACGCAGATGGCCTCACACCAGTCCCTTGCCTGCGCCTGCGGCCAGGTGCACCTGGCCGCCACGGGCCAACCCATTGCCACCGTCGAATGCTGCTGCGACAGCTGCCGCAAGACCGGCGCCATGCTGCAGTCGATGCCCCGAGCACCGGACGTCCTGGGCCCGCACGGCCAGACGCTCTTCGTAATGCACCGCAAGGATCGCGTCAGCATCGATGCCGGACATGCCATGCTGCGCGCGTTGCGGTTGTCCAGCAGGGGCGGCAGCCGCCGCGTCGTGGCGGGCTGCTGCAATACACCGCTGTTCCTGGAGTTCAGTGGCGGCCATTGGCTGAGCCTGTATGGCCTGTTGTGGCCCGCATCGGCAAAACCCGCAGTGGAGATGCGGACGATGGTCGGTGATCTTCCTGATGCGTCTGTCCTTCCGGACGATGTGCCGAACCTGCAGACCCGGTCGCTGCGGTTCCATGCACTGTTGTTGAAGGCGTGGATCGCCATGGGCTTCCGCAGCCCTCGCATCGAAGTCGCGGGAGATAGCCATGTCTGAGCCCGAGCGGATCGAGATCAAGAGCATCACCACGCCCGGGCACATCCAGCGCGTGGATCGTGCCAAGTATCTCGCCATGCGCCATGCCTTGCTGCAGGCCCTGCCTGCGCAACCGCCAGGGTTGACCGTTGCGCAGGCCAAGCAGGCGCTGCTGCCGCGCCTGCCCGCCGCCCTGTTCCCGGCAGGCGCCACCGCCGGCTGGTGGTTGAAGGCCGTGCAGCCGGACCTGGAAGCCAAGGGCGTGATCGAGCGCGTCACGGGCAAGCCGTTGCGCCTGTTCAAGCACCTGGCGGCCGGCTGATCAGCGCTGCGCAGGCAGCTCCAGCCGGTGCTTGCGGCACAGGCGATACACCGTCACCCGCGAGATCTGCATCTGCCGCGCGCACTCGGAAACGTTGTAGCCGGTCTGGCGCAGGGTCTGCAGCAGCACATCGCGCTCGGCCTGGCCCCGCGCATCGTGCAGCATCGCCCCAGGCAGGACCGCCACCGATGCGCCCAGCTCCAGGTCACGCTCGCTGATCAGCTCGCCCTCGGCCATGATCGCTGCACGCTGCACACGGTTCAGCAGTTCGCGTACGTTGCCGGGCCATTCGAAACGCCGCATGGCCTGCAGTGCGGCCGGCGCAAAGCCGCGTGCACGCACGCTGTGGCGCTGCCGGAAACAGCGCAGGAAGTGTTCGGCCAGCAGCTGCACATCGGCACCGCGCTCACGCAATGGTGGCATGAGCAGGCGCAGCACGTTCAGACGGTAGTAGAGATCGCTGCGGAACCGGCCCTGCGCCACCGCGTGTTCCAGTTCCACGTGGGTGGCAGCCAGCACTCTCACATCCGCCCGCAACGGCTGGCTGCTGCCGACACGCTCGAAGGTGCCCTCCTGCAGTACACGCAACAGGCTGGTCTGCGCCTCCGACGGCAGGTCACCGACTTCGTCCAGAAACACCGTGCCGCCGTGCGCGGATTCGAACACGCCGATCTGCCGCTTGTCGGCACCGGTGAACGAGCCACGTTCGTGGCCGAACAGCTCCGACTGCACCAGGTTGGCCGGAATCGCACCACAGTTCACCGCAATGAAAGGCCTCCCAGCACGCCCCGACAACGCATGCAGCGCATGTGCGGCCAGTTCCTTGCCTGTACCGGTTTCGCCGGTGACCAGCACCGGCAGCTCCACCGGCGCGAACTTGTGCAGCACCATGCGCACCGCATGCAGCGCAGCGCTTTCACCAATCAATGCGTGCGGTCCCTGCCCGCTGCAGGTTGCGTCGACAGGCGGATCATCTGCGTCGAACTGCTGGCGCATTGCGCAGACCAGATCCTGCAGGCCGAACGGCAGCGTGAAGCGGGCACGGCATCGCTGCAGCAACGGCAGCCAGGCCGCTGAAGCAGGTCCGGCACCCGGTGGCAGTACCGCCAGCCAGGGTAGATGCTGGTGCTGCTCGATCCACGGTACCAGCAGCTGCAGCGCGACCGCATCGAGGTGGCGCAGATCGAGCACGGCGAGCAAGCGATCGCGCCCGCGCAGGCCAATCGCCATGGCGGGATCGGGACGGATGCTGCGCACATACCAGCCTGCTGCCGCCAGCGCACTGCGCTCGTTCGCCAACGGCTCGCCAAACCAGAGCACGCAACGTGACGTTGAAGCCTCCGGGACCGCTGCCATGCTTCCCCCAGCATCCGGACACCGTCGGCGGACTGTCAGGCAATCACCGGCGTGCCGCCCCCCGCCGGGACCTCTACGGCCACCGGGGCGGCCTTTGTTGGGCGGATCCTAGCGCTTCCCTAAACGGCGGCGCAATGAGCAGTGCGTCAAGAAATTCCTGGCTGAAGCGGCACCGTTGCAGACCGCGACGCCACCTGTAACACGGATGCGACAGTCGCCCGCCGCCCTTGCCCTGCAGTGCCTGGGGCTTCGAAATCCCAACAATTCCACGACGTGCCTGTAACAGCGTGGCAGCAGCCCGGTCACGTGCGGCACGCTGCCGACATTGGCCGGTGGGCACTTCGAAGTTGGCACGGTTGATGCGTGGTTCCGCCGCACCCATCGCGGGAGATCGGCATGGACGGCTCCACCCTGATTCGCGGCCTGGCCGCAGCACTGGCAGTGGCCCTGCTGTCGGTTGGCGCGGGCGCATCCGCATCCGGCGCCCGCCAAGGCGTGAAGGCACAACCGGGCGAGATCGTCCTGCTGCGGGATGTATCCGCGCGCCCGGCATATCGCATGGCACCGCCGGGCATGGCGCTGATTGCCGACCCGAAGCCGCAGCGCGAGATCGCCACCGCATTGGGTGCCGGCGGCACAACAACCGGCATGGACGAGTTGAGCGATGAGGACTATGCCGGCATGGGCGCCGGCCAGGCCGCGTCCATCACGGCGCCGGGTGGCACCACCGTTGAACGGGTCACCCAGCAGGCCCTGGGCGGCACGCTGGGCCGCAGTGGCGACGGCATGGTCGGCAGCAATCTGGGGGGGGCCATGAGTGGGCCGCTCGGAGCGGTCGGCAGCAGCACCCGCGGTATCGCCGATACCGTGCGCGGCGCACTGGCCCAGTTCCCGCTGCAGGGCACGGCCCCGGCAGGTGGAAAATGAAGCCCCTGCACGGGTTGCTTCTGCTGCTCGCTGCCGCGCCCTGGGCGACCCGGGCCGATGACTACAGCGGCATGCTCGCCTATCTCGACGTGGCCCGCATCGACGGCCACGCACTTGCCGGAACAAATGGCGCCATCGCCGTGAACCAGGCCGCCGGCGACCTCAACGTGCAGGCCAACCTACGGGGTATCGCCAAGGGTGATCGCGCCGATGTCGCGATCAATGCGCGGCAGCTGCAGCAGGGCAACCGCGTGCTGTCCGGGCCGCTGCAGGCCACTGCATTCATCGGCGGTGACGCACTGGCCGGTGCCAGTGGCATCGCATCCATCAACCAGGCCAGCGGCATCGCCAACACGACGCTCAACGTCGTCAGCGCGACGCTGGCCCGACAGGGCATACGCGAAACCGACGATACGGCCTTGGCCGCCGAGGGTTCCGCGTTGGCAGGGGGGCGGGACGACACCGGTCACGGCGTCGCGACGGGCACCCGCAGCGCAGGTGTAGCCAGCACCGCACTGCGGGGATTCGACGGGGTCCTGCAACTCAATCAGATCGCGGGCAACGGCAACGACACGGCCAACGTATTGGGCCTGGTCGTGCAGGACCGCCCGTGACAACCACCCAACCGATGCACCACCTGATGAGAGAGAGGGCACCATGAAAGCGACCGTCAAACAGACCATGCTCGCCATGGCGATTGCCACTGCCTCGACCGCCGCTGCGGCCAATGGCTGGGACAACCAGAACGCCAACGCGAACATCAATCACAACCACACCGTCAGCGAAACCCGCAACGACACGCACAACCACACCGACAACGACGTACGCAACCGCACCGTCAATGTCAATGTGCAGAAACACAGCAACATACAGGCCGACGAACGCAAGGAAAAGAACAACCACGGCGTCGACGTGAACCTGGAGAAGGACCTGCGGCTGAACACCGACATCAATTTCTCCGGTGACCCGAACATCACCGGCGACATCGACCTCGACTCGGCGGCCATTGCCGTGATCGACAACCGCCAGTCGATCAGCAACAACGCCACCAGCAACAGCCTGGTCACCAACAGTGCTTCCATCGGTGACAGCGTGGGTGCCGGCGCCTCGGGCAATCTCGGCTTCAACGTTGTCTCCGGCGACAACAACGCGCAGGACAATGCCGCGTCGCTGTCCGCTGCCGACGCGTCCTTCAGCTTCGGCATGGCCGACGCCGAGGTGTTCGTCAACCAGACCGGCTTCGGCAACGCCACCATGAACTCCGGCGTCACCAACGCCGCAGGTCTCGGCGGCAACGCCTTCGGTGGTGCTTCGGGCAACATCGGCGTGAACATCGCCTCGGGCAACAACAACGAGCAGAAGAACGCGCTCGCGGCCTCGGTAGCGACCACCGCGGTGGCGCAGTCGAGCATCAGCTCCAACCAGGTCTCCACCGGCAACACGGTCAGCAATGCCGGCTTCGTGCAGTCCTACACGGATACCGTGCAGGTCGGCATGCGTGGCGGCGTCAGCGGCCTGACGCTGGCCTATGGCGCGGGCACCTACCGCGGCACCGGCAACGCCTACCAGATGGCCAACTACTATCTGGATACATGGAATGGCGAGCTGCCACATCCGGATGGCAACAGCACCGGCCACATCGACCTGGACAACGAGATCCAGAACGCCACGATGAACCCGAACCGGCCGGGAGTGGGCGGCCTGGGCTTCGATACGCGTGAGAGTGGCACCAGCCAGTTCGTCGAACTGGGCGTGGCCGATCTGTACGCCAGCCTCAGTGGCACGGTCAGCACCACGCGCTGGGTGAACGTCAACGCGACCAACACCTCGGCGTTGTCCGGCAGTGCCTTCTCCGGCGCCTCCGGCAACATCGGCGTGAACGTTGCTGCGGGCACCGGAAACCTGCAGGCCAACAGCCTGGTCCTGGCCGTCGCCCAGCCCAGCACCGGCGGCGGTGGCGGCAGCGGCGAGTAAGCGCAACACCCCGGCCGTCCGCCAATGGCCGGGTCCCCGGGAGCCCCTGTTCCTCCTCCCCCTTGGGACAGGGGCTCCCCCCTGCTGCCGGAGAACGTGATGATCCGTTGCCGCCTCTCGATGCGCCTGCTGGCGATGCTGTTGCTGCTGGGTACCGCCTCCGCGTGGGCGGGCGAGGTGCGCTTCAGCGGCGTATTGCCCAATGGCGCGTTGCTGCAGCAGAAGGTGGAGAGCATGCAGGAGCGGCGCTACCGCAACGTGGTACGGCAGCACACCGATTACAGCTGCGGGGCCGCCGCGCTGGCCACCATCCTGCGCCACGCCTACCACCTTGATACCGACGAGGCAACGGTGATCGAGGGAATGATGGTGGTCTCCGATCCCGCTCTGGTAGCCGAGCGCGGCTTCTCGCTGCTCGACATCAAGCGCTACGTGGAATCGCTGGGCATGCGCGGTCGGGGCTACCGCATCGATGAAACACGACTGCGCACCCTTCGCGTGCCAGGACTGGTGTTGATGGACGTGCGCGGTTTCCGCCATTTCGTGGTGCTCAAGCAGGTGCGCAACGGCATCGTGGAAGTGGCCGACCCGATCCTGGGCAACCGCAGCCTGGCCCTTCCGGAGTTCCTGGCCGCCTGGCCATCGCGCGCGGTCTTCGTGGTGATCGGCAGCGACTTCGATCGCAACACCGCTCTTCTGCAACCCAGCGAACGGCCAAGCGCCCGCGCGCTCTACGCGCGGCAAGGGCCGATCACCGATGCCGAACTGGTCGACTTCGGCTTCAGCCACGCCGACCTGTTCTGAAGGAGGTTCGACCATGTTCCGCCAACCGATGATGATGGCTCTGCTGCTGGCCTTCCCTTCCCTGCCCCTGCAGGCGGCAGAGGGCGCTCCCGGTCGCGGCCTGAAGGAAATTCCGGACCCGGAACTGAGCTTGATGCGGGGGCGCTACACCGTGGGTGGCAACAACGTTGCCTGGTTCGGGGTCACCATGGTGTCGCAGTGGCAGGCCAGCAACGGCGCGACGCTGCAGGGCAGCCTCACCCTGGGCATGGACTTCCGTGGTGGTGGCGCGCCGAAGCTGAGCTTCCAGCCCAGCGTGCATGTCACGGCAGCCGATGCGCCGCTGCCCGATACCCACGGACGCAGCATCGACAGCAGCGGCCTGGCCAACACCAGCGGCCTGGTGCAGAGCGTGCAGGTGGCCGGCGATGACAATGTCGCGCGCAACCTCACCACGCTGACCGTCCGCGAGGGTGGCGTGCCAGCCGTTCTCTCTGATGACGCAGGCAACGTCACCGCGCAGCAGGCCGGCGCCAGCGCGACCGCCGTGCTGGAAGGCAACCAGGCACGCCTCCTGCTGCAGGTGGATGGCCAGGGGCTGGTGCAGCAGTGGATTCGCAACGGCAGCGTCGGCCAGGGTATCGCCCTCGCCGGTGACGGCCAGATCGCCAGTAACCAGCTGCGGCTGGAGCTGGTGCGCAACGCCGTGGGCAGCAACCTGCCGTTGAGCCAGAACGTGGCCCAGGCGATTGCGTTGAACCGCGGCATGGGGCCAGGCCAGTAACAGGGCCTGGCATTGGGGGAAACGCTCCACAACGCAGGACACCAACATGCACACCCTGATGAGGATCACCCCGTTGGCGCTGGCGGCGCTGGCGGGCACCGCTCTTGCCGCACCGCCGACGTCCGACGATGGCGCTGACGTGCAGGCCCTGGCCAACCAGCTGGAACAGCTGAAGGCCAACTACGCACAGGAAGTGCGGCGGTTGCGCGAACTGGACATGCAGGTCCAGGCCATGCAGGCGCGCTTGAGCGGGCGGGTTGGCCCGGTCACAGCCCCATCGGCCGCGCCATTGGCGCAGGCGGCCGCCGCCGCGGTCCCACCGAGCAGCGAGGGCTACGCCAGTACCGCCACCGAGGCGCAACAGGCCAAGCAGGAGTCGCGGCGCAGCGTGGACGACGTGAAGCAACAGCAATCGGCCCTGTTCTCCCGCCGCTTCACCATCGAGAACAGCCTCACCTACGCCCGCTACGACCGCAAGCAGCTCACCCTCAACGGCTTCCTCGCGCTGGACGCCATTTTCCTCGGCAATATCGCCATCGAGAACGTGGAGTCCGACTCGCTGACCTACAACGTGGCGGCCCGCTGGGGTGTCAGCCCGAACCTGACGCTCAACCTGGACGTGCCCTACCTGGCCCGGCGCACCGTATACCAGAAGGGCGGCGCCGGCGGAGCAGCGGCCGCCATTGCACAGGAAGAGACCAACGGCAACGGCCTGGGTGATATCGGGCTCAGTGCGAACTACCGGTTGTTCGGCGAACGCGGCTGGCGCCCTGAGACCGTGCTTACCGCCGGCGTCACCGCCCCCACCGGGCGCGCACCCTACGGCCTGGACTGGAAGGTGATCGAGCGCGATGACGACGACTACATCCGCTTCGCCGTGCCGCGCGAGCAACCCACTGGCAATGGCGTATGGCAGGCCAACCTGGGCCTGTCGATGGTGAAGACCGCCGACCCGGCCATCCTGTTTGCCAACATCGGCTACGTGCACTCCATCCCGCGCGGGTTCAACGACATCGACAGTAATCCGGACACGGTGAACCCGGGCGATGTGAAGCTGGGCGGCTCGGTGTACTTCGGCGCAGGCGTGGCCTTCGCATTCAACGAGCGGACCAGCCTGAGCCTGTCCTTCAGTGACCGCATCAGCGCCCGCGCTTCCACCCGCTTCCAGGGCGGCAAGTGGATGAAGGTGATCGGCAGTGATGCCAATGCGGCATCACTCAACCTGGGCGTGACCTATGCGTTGAACCAGCACACCACGCTGGTGACGCTGCTCGGCATCGGACTGACCCCGGATGCGCCGGACTTCACGTTGGCGTTCAAGATTCCGTACATGTTGTAGCCAGCTGGAGTCCTATTGCACGTGCGGCAGGCAGATCTGCGCAGAAGTGACAACTCCACATCCACATTCTGGCTGGGTTCCAGCGAGTGGAATGTACTTGTGGCCATGAACGTTGCCGCATCGGCCACAGCTATGTCTTGCATCCGTGCGAGTTACGAACCAGCCGTTGTTCAGCGCATCGGCGATGGTTTGGTCATGGGGCACGCTCGGGTAGGCATTCTCATACGTCGACAGGACCATGCGACCTGGGCCCCGCACATTTGGTGTCGCTCCGAACTGGATGCATCCGCCGTGGTGTGGAGCGACTACAGCAGTTACACCAACGAAAACTCCTGGGGCGAATGAGCCGTAGTCCGCATCACCACACAGCACGGCGGCGGAATGCGCAGAATCAACCCTGAGTGCCAGCGACGTGTTGTTTTTCATGTATCGCTGTGTGGCCGGCGCGCCAACTGAAGGAGTGCACTGCCAGATGGAAATGTCGCCCGATTGAATGGATGCGCATGCTTCCGGCCAGACGAGCAGAATGCCGAGGCTGTGCAGCTCCAGCAGGAAATGAATATGGCTGCCTCCGTAGAGAATTCCAAGCGGAAGCCTTACAACCCATACGCGTTCAAGAGCCGCTTGGCGATAGATTGGAGTCGTCTTCCAGTATCCTGCTGCCGGATCCCAAACAGCAGCTCCGGACTGTACAGCGAACAGCCAATGATCCTGGTCCAGATGGGAAAGGATGATTGGTTGCGGATATGTATCACTGGGAGCGAATACCAGCGGGTCGAATGCTGGAAGCATCGGTCTTGTATATGCGTTGAATCCGAGTGGACGACCGATGTCAAAAAACAGGTGCGGGTGCTCCAGCTCATCGACTAGTGCACTGAAGCTTGCCTGCCCCACGTCGTAAATCGCAACACCATGAATTGACTCTGCGTCGATCCGATCAAGCAGTTCTTCGATGGTGCCAGGTGCTGCTTCTTTTCCAGCAAGAAACGTTCCGATCTTTCCGGTGATGGAAACGTCGTGCGAGGACATGTTCTGGATCGTCAGGAATAAGGTCAGATCTTGCCCTTCAGCGTTCGGACCGAGGACAGCCGTGGACATCGGAATCGCATCTTCGGTCGGCGTGCCAGTGAGCGTGATGAGATGCCATGCCGCATCACTTTGCCACTGCACCGGGACACTACCGGCAGGCACGCTACCCAACAGAAAGTCAATGGATCTCGGCATCCCTTCCACCCCCGCCAGAGCTTCAGCAGTTGGCACTGGAATCGCGTCGACAAGAACCTGCGCCTCCGGGTTCCACCGCCCATCCTCAAGCACTTCTGTGGGTTCGAACAACGCGTAGTACTGGATGCGGCGCTCTGCGGAATCACTGTTCGACATCATGTCTCCTCTCCTTGGCTAGACCCGACACGGCGTCGGCTGGGACGTCATTGCCCCTCCGCCGATTAGGCCCGGAGTCGGCCGCGGAATCAACGAACGGACTATTACAGAGGTTCCACGGTGCCCATTCACCCACCGGCACCACAGCCGCCCCCGGCCACTGCTATATTCAGTCCAGCTCGGCAGGCATGGTGCCTGCCCTCGAATCACAGGGAGTTGGTCATGGGTCTGGTACAGGCGGTGAAGGGTGCGGTTGGCGGTGTGCTGGCCGACCAGTGGAAGGACTTCTACACCGTGCCGGCGGGCCTGCCGTCCACGGCGGCCCTGTTCGCTGCGGTGCCGCAGGGCACCAATGCCGGCCGCGGCTCCAACACCAGCGGCTCGTCCAACATCATCACCAACGGCTCGAAAATCATCGTGCCCGAAGGTTACGGCCTGCTGCTGTTCCAGGACGGCGCGATCACCGCATTCGTCGCCGAACCGGGTGGTTACGAATGGCGTTCGGACGACCTGAACTCGCAGTCGATCTTCGCCGGCGACGGCCTGGTCAGCACCTTCATCAAGCAGAGCTGGGAGCGCTTCAAGTTCGGTGGCCAGCCGGGCGCGCAGCAGGCGGCCTACTTCGTCTCGCTGAAGGAGCTGCCGGACAACCGCTTCGGCACCCAGTCGGAAATCTACTGGGACGACGGTTTCCTCAATACCCAGGTCGGTGCGATCACCCGCGGCTCGTACACGCTGAAGATCGTCGACCCGATCCTGTTCGTGAAGAATTTCGTACCGGCCAGCTACCTGCGGCCGGGCCAGGTGTTCGACTTCACCGATCTGGACAACGCCGCTGCCAGCCAGCTGTTCAATGAAGTGGTCGGTTCGCTGGCCCCGGCCTTCAGCCTGTATACCAACGATCCGGGCAAGGGCAACCGCATCACCAAGCTGCAGCAGGACTCGCTGGGCTTCGCGCAGAGCCTGTCGGCCGCCGTCGAGCAGGGTTACCAGTGGAAGTCCGACCGCGGCCTGGCCATCGTCAAGACCGCCATCGTCTCGATCGAGTACGACGCCAACACCCGCGAACTGCTGAAGACCGTGCAGCGCGCCGATGCGCTGTCCGGTTCGCGCGGCAATTCCAACCTGCAGGCCAGCGTCGCCCAGGGCATCCAGTCGGCCGGCGAGAACGGCGGTGCGGCGGGCCTGGTCGGTGTCGGCATGGCCTCGGGCATGTTCGGTGTGGGTGGCATGCAGCAGCCGGTCACCCCGGCCGCGGATGACCCGGTCGCCAAGCTGAAGAAGGCCAAGGAAATGCTGGACCTGGGCCTGATCACCCAGGGCGACTATGACGCCCTGAAAGCCAAGGCACTGGGCCTGTAACAGCAGGACGCACAACGAACATGTCCGATCCCCGAAACGGCCCACCGCCGCTGCCCGGATCCGCGCCCGCGACGCCGCCGCCCTTGCCGGCGGCGTCGTTGGATGGGCCCGGTTCGCCGCAGGACGTCCCTCCCCTGCCCGGCAGCTTCCCGCTGGACACCTCGAAACTGCCACAGGCCATCCGCGATGAAGTGGAAGCGCCCGATCCTGTGGCCATCGATACTTCGGCCAGCGAGCTGAAGGACGGCCTCAACCGCTGCCCGAAGTGCGGCGCCACCGACATCCGGCCCAAGGCCGGTACCGATATCCTGGTCTGCCTGTACTGCCGTCACGAATGGCATGGCGCACGCGTCGAGGAGGAGTTCGGGCTGGGCGAGGCCATCGACCAGCTGCGCGGCACCGTCATCGCCTCCGGCGCACGCGACATCGATGCCGACACCTCGGCGTTGATGACCTTCAAGTGCACGGGCTGTGGCGCAGAAGTCACGGTCAACACCGAAAGCACGATGACGGCGCGCTGCCACTGGTGCCGCCACGTCTTCGGCGTCAACGAGCAGATCGCCAACGGCGCGGTACCCGATGCGGTGCTGCCCTTCCATATAAAGAAGGACGATGCGGTCGCGCGCATCCGCCAGTTCGTCGACAAGCGCCGGATGTTCGCGCTGAAAGCGTTCAAGGACCAGTTCACCCCTGAAAACGTGGTGGGCGTGTTCCTGCCCTACATGATCGTCGACAGCAATGTCAGCGCTGCGGTGGCTGGCAAGGGCGAGATCAAGACCCGTGAGTACACGGTCGGCAGCGAGAAGAACAAGCGCACCCTCTACGACGCCGATGTCTACCAGGTCGAACGCCAGGTCGATTTCACCGTCGACGATCTTCCGCTGGAATCCTCGGCCGAGCGCGGCAACCTGGATACCCGCGCCAACACCAACAACATCATCAACACCATCCTGCCGTTCGATACCAAGAACGCGGTGAAATGGAACGCCTCCTACCTGGCCGGCTTCACTTCGGAGAAGCGCAACCTGGATGTGGAAAAGCTGCGGCCACGGCTGGAAGACCAGCTGCTGTCGATTGCCCGCGCACAGGTGGAAGGCTCGGTGAAGCGCTACAACCGCGGCGTGCGCTGGGAGCAGGAACAGCTGGAGGTGCATGGCACCCGCTGGGTGTCGATGTACCTGCCGGTCTGGCTGTACTCGTACCATCAGCCTGGCAAGAACGGCGGCATGCTGCACTACATCGCGGTGAACGGCCGTACCGGCGAAACCATGGGCAGCGTGCCCGTGCAGCAATGGAAGATGCTGCTGGCGGCCCTTGCCACCGGCACCGTCATTGAAGCCCTCGCAATTGCCTTCCTGGTGGCATCGACATGAGCGACGACAGTGGCCTCTGGCTGTTGGCGGCAGGTCCGGCCGGCGCAACCGCGCTGTACTGGGCGTTGTACCGCTATTACCGCAACACCGACAAATCGCATTCCTTCGAGCACGAGACCGAAATCGAGGCGCAGCCCGTGACCGGTTCAGACCAGCAGGTGGGCCGGGTCACCGGCACCGAGGAAAAGCGCATACGCGGTGACAACGTGTACGAGTACCGGAAACGGGTGGCAAGGTTGAAACCCGACCAGTAGAGCCAGGCCATGCCTGGCTGATCGACAACGTCGCAACGACGACGGTGAACAGCTTCAGCCGGGCAGATGTGTACGCGCCTGCGACTGTGGCCTGCTTCGCAGATCAGCTCTGTTTGCCATGCCTATACTACCGCCGCTTCCACCCCTGCCATCGTTGCACCTGCCGGTGGAAGCGGCGGGGCTGGATGTCCCCGTCGGGCCGGCCGCCACGCTGCCGCCGGTCCTGCCAGTGATTTGTAACCCAACGCGGTTCAACCAATCACCAGGGGGAAGGCTATGCGCTACACACGTCGTGATTTTCTTGCCACCACCGCCAGCGCTTCATTGGCGTCACTGGTAGCACCCGGGGCCTGGGCCAGCGGCGCCGCACCGGCCGGAAAGGCCGCGCAGGCGCGCTACCACCGCTACAACGTCACCAGCCCCGAAGGCCAGCGCATGCTGGCCAGCTACGCGCGTGGCATCAAGGCCATGTTGGCACTGCCGGCAGACGATCCACGCAACTGGTTCCGCAACGCCTTCGTGCACCTGATGGACTGCCCGCACGGCAACTGGTGGTTCTACGTCTGGCACCGTGGCTATGTCGGCTACTTCGAACAGACCATCCGCACGCTCAGTGGTGATCCGCAGTTCGCCATGCCCTACTGGGACTGGACCGAGCTGCCACGGATTCCCCCGGCGATGTTCGACGGCGTATTGACGCCCACTGACAGCGCCTATGCGCCGTATACGCGCAACCTGGCGGTCTTCACCCGGTTCATGCGCCCGGCGCTGCAGCGCTACTGGGACACGCTGGATGCGGGCCAACGCGGCCAGCTCAAGTTCCGCGGCTACCTCACTGCAGACGATGTCTGGAACGATGTGACCGGCTACAGCGTCGCGGAAAAGACCGGCATCTCGGGCAATGCGGCCTATGCGATCACCTGCGGCGCCCGCTACCTCTGGCGCGAGAATCCCGGCTTCGATGCAAAGACCGCTTCGGCCGTGTCTCCCGACACCATCCACGCGGGGCTGTCGCCGGTCGAGTTCTACAACGACGATGTCAGCCGCAGCTTCACCAGCTCGCGTACGGCCTCGCACGTGGTGCAGCCTGACGGCGCCACGAAATTCTCGGTACTGGAAGGATTCCCGCACAACAAGGTGCACAACTGCATCGGTGGCGTCGGCGCGGTCGATCCCGGCCCCTACGGCAACATGACCAACTTCCTGTCACCACTCGATCCGATCTTCTACCTGCACCACGCCAACATGGACCGCCTGTGGGAAGTGTGGAACCAGCTGCAGCAATCCCGCGGCAAGCCGATCATGCCCGTCAATGTCGACCAGCGGCGTCAGTTCATGAACGAACCGTTCCGGTTCTTCGTCGATGCACAGGGCAAGCCCGTTGGCGAGCGTCCGGCCAGCGCGTTCTTCTCCACCACGGCCTTCGACTACGACTACGTCTACGCGCGCCGCAACGACCTGCTGGAGGCGGTCGCGCTGCCAGCAGCTGCCGGCGCGGTGCGGCTGGTGCGCGGCACACGCTCCGATGGCGCCGTCCGCGTAGCTGTCCCCAATGAGGCGGTGCGCGCGCACCTGACCACATCGGGCCCGCGCCAGTTGATTGCCGAAGTGACCCTGGAGCGACCACGCGGTTTGAACAATACGCGCGAGTTCGACGTGCTGATCAACGCACCGGCGGGCACCGCCTCCGTGGGGGCCGACAGTCCGTACTACGCCGGCACCGTATCGTTCTTCGGGCCGACCATGGCCGGGATGGATCACAGCCACCCGACCACGTTCGCGGTGCCGCTGCCGCAGAAACTGGGGGCCCTGCAGGCACTGAATGCCGCCGATGGGGGAGCGACCACGCTGGAGATCCGCCTGGTCGCATCGTCCGGCCAGGCACCGCAGACATTCCCGGTGCTCGACGCCGCCATCCTGGTTGCGCCGCTGCGGCCGTGATGATGCACGGCAGGTGCCGCCGCTGTCCGGCACCTGCCTTCAGCCTGGCAGTCCTCAGCCTGCCTGCCCCAGCCGCACCTTCAGCTGCTGGATCTCCTGCTCGCTCACTCCGATCGACTTCAGGTACCCTTCCGCACCACCATACTGGCTGTGCAGTGCCGCCAGGAACTGCTCCATGTTGTCCGGTGCGGTACCGGCCATACCGGCCATCTTGCGGGCGATCTCGGGGTTCTGCTTGACCAGCGCCATGATCTGCGCGTTCATCGCGCTGTCCTTCGGCTGCCCTTCCAGGTAGTGCGCGGAGATTGCGTAGTTGTGCACGATCTCTGCCTTCGGCACACCCGCCAGGTCCAGCAGCAGGCCGGCGATGATGCCGGTGCGGTCCTTGCCTGCAGTGCAATGGAACAGCACCGCGCCATCCTGCTGTGCAGCGATGCGCTGGAACACCTGCTTGAACTGCGGCTGGCTGTGGCCCAGCCACTGCACATAGGCTTCGCCCAGCGAATCCGGGAAACTGGTCATCATCTTCTGCAGGTCCATCTTCTCGGTGCCCATCAGCGAAATGCGCTGGTAAGCAAAGCGATCATCCCTGGCCAGCAGGTCCGGCGACTGCGCCTCTTCATCGGCAGTACGCAGGTCGATATCCAGCTTCACGCCGGCCGCGGCCAGGGCATCACGGTCGGCATCGGTGAGGCGGCCGAGGTCTGCGGTGCGCACGAACGCATCGGCCGGAATCGGACCGTGGCGGCCCTGCAGGCCGGCGAAGGTACGCACGTTCCAGGCGCCCTGCAGCGGGATCACGCGCTGCGCATCGGCAGCGACGGGCTTCACGTTCGCAACAGCCGTCGGCTTCGCGGCGGCGACCTGCGGCGCATCAGCGGCAGCAGCCGTCGCAGCCATCGGCAGGCTGAGCATCACGGCCAGTACAAGTTCGGTAGAGCGGTGCTTCATGGAATTCTCCGTTCGAATCAGAAGTTGACGGCCATTTCCAGGCCGAAGGTACGCGGGTCGTTGAAGATGCCGCTCTGGCCCAGCGCCGCGCTGTTGATCTTGTAGAACAGGTGCTGCTCATCGAGCAGGTTGCGTGCCCACAACGAGAACGACATGGTGGTGCCAGTGCTGTTGACCGGCACATCCACCAGCGCCACCCGTGCGTTCACCACGAACGAGCTGTCGGTCAGCATCTGGTCGTACTCGCTGGTGTAGTAGCCATCGGACCAGTTGCCGTCCACGTGGAATTTCAGCGCCGAGAAGTTGGCGAATGGCACCAGATAGTCGATCGACAGGCTGCCCGCGTTCTTCGGCGCCAGCAGCGGCTGCACGGTCACCTGCACCCCTGCGCCAAACGGGTCGGTCGCGGTCTGCGCGTCGATCTTCGTATAGGCGTAGTTGAGGCCGAGGGTGAGGTTGTCGATCGGCATCACATTGAACTCCAGCTCCGCGCCGCGCGACTTGCCATCGCTCAGCGCATTGGTGGTGACCATGGTGGTGCGGGTTTCGCCGCTGTTCGGGTCGAACGGCAGCGAGAAGTCCATCTGCTTGTGCGCGATGGTCGAATCGAACACGGCCAGGTTCAGGCGCGCGCGGTTGTCCCAGAACTGCGATTTGAAGCCCAGCTCATAGGCGATCACTTCTTCCGGACCGAACGCGGTGTAGTTGGTCGAACGCGAATTGGCACCGCCGGCCTTGAAGCCGGTGCTGTACCTGGCATAGACCATTGCGTGCTCGCCGAGGTCGTAGGCAATGTTGACCATCGGGTCGAAGCGGCTCCAGCGGTCCTTGAAGGCGAGATTCGTCGCCGCGCCGTTGACGATGTACAGGCTGCCCTTCTTGTCATCGCGGGTATAGCGGCCACCCGCTGTCAGGTGCAGCCGCTGCATCGCTTCCGGGGTCCACGTGGCCTGGCCGAAGACGCCCAGGCTGTCGGTCCAGGCCTTGCTGGCGCGATCGATGCGTACCCGCGAGAGATCCAGCGGGTTGGTCGCCGGATTCACGGTGTAGCTGTTGCCACCCGGCCCCCAGACCAGCATGTTCGGGGTCTGCGCATTGTCACCAGCGGTCTCGTGGTAATAGAACGCACCGCCCAGGAACTGCACCTGCGAGGTGTTGCCGATCAGCTGGAATTCCTGACTGTACTGGTGCTGGTAGACCTGGGCCAGGCTGTAACGCCCGAAGGGTGTGCCTGCGCCACCATAGGCCGAAATCGCATCGACCAGCCCCATGTCGAACTGGCCCTGGGTGAGTTCGCGGTAGGAACTGATCGACTTCAGCTCAAGGTTGTCATTCAACACCCACGACAGGTTCAACAGATGGCCACTGGTGCGGCCGATGTTGTCTTCCTGCGGTCCACCGAGGATGGCGCTGTCGCGGCGGTCCAGGCTGGCACCCGCCTTCTGCAGTGGGCTGAGGTAGGCGCCCGGCACCAGCACCTGGGTGTGGTACGCCGTGGTGGCGTCGTAGGAACGGTCGAACGCGTACAACAGCGAGAAATCATCGCTCGGCTGCCACAGTGCTCTCAGTCGTGCGCCACGCTTGTCGTAGCTGTTGAAGTCACGCTCGCCACGCATCGGATTGTCGGTGGTGCCGCCACGCCTGGCCTGCACTGCATCGATCTTGAAGCTGACATCGCCCACCTTGGGCAGGTCCAGGTGCAGCGCGCTGTTGTAGCCGCTGAAGTTGGACACACCGGCACTGACGCTGCCGCCGAATTCACCGGTCGGCTGCTTGGTCACGATACTCACTGCACCGCCTTCGGTGTTGCGGCCGAACAGCGTGCCCTGCGGGCCCTTCAACACTTCGATGCGCTCCACGTCGTAGAGCATGTTGCCCAGGCCCTGTGCGCGGCCCATGAACACCCCGTCGACGTAGATGCCGACGCCGGCGTCGCGGGCCGGCTGGTTGGCGTCGCCGGAGGCGCCGATGCCACGGATGCCGATGTTCAGCGCCGAACTGCGGGTAGCGAACGGCGTGACCCGCAGCGACGGGATGGAGCCATCGGACAAGCTGCCCAGCGAGATCGCGCTGCGGTCCTTCAGCGCTTCGGCATCGACCACCGATACCGAGATCGGGGTCTCCTGCAGGTTGGTGGCGCGTTTCTGCGCAGTCACCATCACCTGGTCAAGGGAGACCACGGTGCGCGCGGCATCGGCGGATGCCTCGGCGTCGGCGCTGGGGCTGTCTTCGGCATGGGCCAGCGCCGGCAGTGCGGCGGCAATGGCGAGGGTGAGCAGCGGGCGGTGCAGCAGGGCGTAGCGCATCGGACTCATTCGCGGAAGGAGAAGGCCGGCGCAGTCTGGGAGGCGGCAATTACAAATGAATGACCGTTCATTCACAACTTTTGTGACGTACTATCCCGCCTCTGGACGCCCCGACTTCATGCAATGACGCCGAAAACCGCCGTAGCTGCACCCGCTGACGCCCCTGCCGCCGCCCATGCCGAAGCCCAGCGCCGGCGCATCCTCGATGCTGCCCAGAAGTGCTTCATCACCCGTGGTTTCCATGCCGGTTCGATCGGCGATATCGCTGCCGAGGCCGAGATCAGCCAGGGGCTGATGTACCGCTATTTCGCCAACAAGCGCGCCCTGATCCTGGCCCTGATCGAGCGCCAGCTGCGCCACGACCAGGCCTCGATCAGCGAGATGCCGGTGGCGTCCGATCTGATTGATGGGCTGCTGGAGTGCTACCAGCAATGGGCACGCGGCGAGGTGCTGCCGATCCACGGCAATGCCATTGCCAGCGTGGCGCTGTATGCGGAAATCAACGCCGAGGCGCATCGCGACCCGATGCTGGCCGAGGTGCTGCGTACCCATGACAAACAGACCAGTGCCGCGATCCATGCCTGGCTGCGCCAGCGTGACGTCAATCTGGGCCGCGGCGTGGACGAAGAGCGGATTGCCAGCCGGACCCTGCTGCTGCGGCTGCTGGTGGAAGGGCTGGCGATGCGTGCCGTGCGCGATCCGGACTTGCCGCCGGATCGGGTGCGGGCGCTGCTGGCCGATGCGATTGGGCGGGTGATGGCGGACTGAGTAGGTAGTGCCGGCCGGTAACCGCCGCTCCAAGAGCAGAAATGCCCTGACTGCCTGGCATGACTGGCAGGAAATCAACCTTGCCACGCCCGTAGCTTGAATTGGTGCAGCCACATCAATGCCAGTGCACATCAACATCAAAGCTGCATTTGGTTCTGGTATCAGCGAACGATGCGGCTGCCTGCAAAGGTCGAACACTCAAGCAAAGCGCACTGCAGCCGATAGTTCTTCCTTGGACTCTACTCAGGGAGGAACAAGATTGTCCTTCTCACCGCCCTACCCCTATACGACCCCGCCACCGCCGCGCCCCCTTTGGCCGACGATTTCAAAGCTGCTTGTTGAAATCTACACGCACAAGTGGCTCTTCCTGCTGCTCGGCACCCTCGTAATGGTCGCGTTCTTCTGGCGTGTTCGCTATCTGCCAGCAATGACTCTGACCGACCTCGGGCTCGTTGCAGTTGCCATCATCGCATTCTCGGTACTGATGATAGGTTTGCTTGTTGTGTATGCGTTGCTACCCGTCGCGTTGTTGCGCGAGTGGCAGGCGATCGGGGCCATTACAGACAAGCTCAGCCTCAGAAGCAGCGATGGATCCTGGGTTGCACCGACCATACTCAGCATGGGGCTCTTCATGGTGGGCGGAGCCGTGGCGCTGGCACTTCTCGCAACTGCAGTACTCACCGAGTTCGGGGAAGCTAATTCGTGGGCACTGGCGTTGCTCATGCTGTTTGGCGTGGCATCTATGTTCGCCCCAACCCTTCTGCACCACTATGCTATCAAGCCGAGCGGCCGCATCGCCTGGTCATTCAGGCTCGTCACATTCTCGACAGGCCTCTACCTTTTCTTCTTCCCATTCCTGACCCTTGTCGTTCTTGGGACTCATTCAGCCGCAGAGAAGCTGACTACCGCCGAACTGGTGGTCGGCTATCTTTCATTTCCTCTCGTCCACTTTCTTTTCCTGTCCTTCCGGGCTTTGCCACTGCGGCAGAGGCTTATCGCAGCATCCATTACAATCACCTATCTCCTTTTGGTCGCAGGCACAGCGTTCGAGGCACTGGATCGTGCCGCAGCAGTATTCCAGCTGGGCCTGCGTCCGCACCAGAATGTAGTTGTATCAAGTGAAGGTTGTCGCGTTGCCAGAGCCGCCGCGGTCATTGATTCATGTAGCACGCTGGAAGGCCCGGGGAAGGTCCTGTACGAAATCCACGACGTCTTTGTTCTCAATCGCCTGGGCAGCCACATGGTCATTGCCGAACCGAGCTGGACACCAAAGAGGCCATCCCGCTCTGTGCCGATCCCGATTGGCGATGTGGTGACTTGGTATACAACGCCCCCTTCGGCCACACCACTGGCCGAGTATGCCCCCCGTTCTTCGACCTCCCCGCCCAAAATCAAGCCGAAGCGAAAACTGCCCAAGGAGTTTCCTGGCGGCTGAGCGGCGTGGACGGACCTCCCCGACCCAGGTGACAGTCATCACGCCCCAGATCTCGGCCTGCATCACCCGCATCGAGACCGCCGTGAAACGCGAGTACCCGGAGCTGGTAGCTCTGTTCATCAAGCCGCAGACACCGGAGGTCCATGCCGCCCGTCGGGCGGCGTTGGCAGCATCTCCCCGGCAGGATTGACGCAGCGTCCGCAACGGCTTCACCCGATCGCCGCCACACTGCAGACTCCTCCTGCAGAGCTTGCCACCGCCGTGCTGGACTGTTTGCCCGATCACTGGAAGATTCTTCCGCGCCGCTTCTACCAGCGCCCGTCCACCGACGTTGCCCCTGAGCTGCTCAACAAGCTGCTGGTCCGCGACGATGGCCGCGCGGCGCGCATCGTCGAAGTCGAGGCCTATGCCGGCAGTGTGGATCCAGCCGCGCACTCCTATCGTGGGCAGACGCCACGCACGGCCAGCATGTTCGGTGAAGCTGGCCACCTGTATGTCTACTTCACCTACGGCATGCACTGGGGCAGCAACGTGGTCTGTGGCGAGATCGGCGAAGGCATCGCGGTCCTTCTGCGTGCCGCCGAGCCATTGGCGGGGCTGGAGCGGATGCACGAACTGCGCCCGGCGGCCAGGCGTGATCACGATCTGGCCAACGGCCCCGGCAAGCTCTCGCAGGCTTTCGGACTGGACCGCGGCTTCGATGGCGCGGATCTAGTGACCGGGAACCAAGGGATCATCATTGCCAGCGACGGCACCGCACCGCCGCTCGACCCGGTCGTCGGGCCCCGCATCGGTATCACACGTGCGGTGGACTTTCCCTGGCGCTGGCACGTTCGCGACCACCGTCACGTTTCGGTACGCCCCTCGCGCGCGCCTCGCAAACGCTGACCGAGGCGCGTCACACCGGCATCACCCGACGCTGGCGATACATAACGCGGTACGCACTAGCGTAGTGCCCGACAGCCGAAGCCGCCCTTGCCACCCCGCCCTGAAAAGTGCCATGGACGAAGCCGAACGACTGCTTGAACTCGACCGCCTGCACCTGCTCGACACGCCACCAGAGCCTGTTTTCGATGCGATCGTCGCCGCCGCGCGTGCCGCTACCGGCATGACCATGGCTCTGATTTCAGTTGTTGCCGACGAGCGCCAGTGGTTCAAGGCCAACATCGGGCTGGAAGGTGTCAGCGAAACCGCGCGCGAGATTTCATTCTGCACCCATGCCATACAGCAGGACACGCTGTTCGAGATTCCGGACGCGAGCCAGGACCCGCGCTTCGTCAGCAATCCACTGGTCACCGGCGGCCCGCGCATCCGCCACTACGCGGGGATCTCGCTGGGCTCGGCGCATGGCGCGCGCATAGGAACGCTGTGCCTGCTCGACCCGATGCCGGGCGTTCTGTCTCCCTCCCAGCGCGAATTGATGGTGCATCTGGCCCGGGTCACCACCCAGGTGCTGGAGCAGCGCAGCACGCTGATGGCCCAGGTCGGCCAGGCCAAGGCCCTGCATCGTGAGCTGAAGCGCAGCGAGGACTTCCTGGAGCGCACGAACCGCGCGGCCCGGGTGGGTGGCTGGGAAATGGACCTGGTCAGCAACGAGGTCCGCTGGACCCGCGAAACCAAGCAGATCCACGGCGTGCGCAGCAACTACGAACCGACGCTCGAAACTGCGCTCTCGTTCTATCGCGAGGACAGCCGAACCATCATCCGCACGGCGGTGCAGCGTTGCATCGATGAAGGCACGACGTGGGAGGTGCAGCTTCCGATGACCACCGCCGACGGACGAGCCATCTGGACCCGCGTGGTTGGAGGCCGGCAGCAGGTCGATGGCCGGCCGCGGCTGGTCGGGGCCATACAGGACATCACCGAGGAGCGCGCCGCGCTGGATGCACTGGAAGCCAGCGAAACCCGCTACCGGCGGCTGTTCCACTACAGCCTTGGGCTGATCTGCACCCACACGCTGGAGGGCGTGCTGACCTCGGTGAACCCAGCGGCCGTGCAGTCACTGGGCTTCGATGAGAGCTACATGATCGGGCGCAGCTTGTGCGACCTGATGCCGCCGGAGAAGCGGGCCGCGTTCAAGGCGTATCTGGAACGCATCGCAGTCAACCACACCGATGCCGGCGTCATCGAGCTGATCGCCGCCGATGGTACCCGGCATTTCTGGGCGTATCACAACGTGCTCGACAACGAGGCCACCCCACCCTACGTGCTCGGCCATGCGCAGGACGTCACCGCACTGCGGATGCAGGAACAGCAGTTGCGCGAGATGTCCTTCAAGGATCCCCTCACCCAGAGCTACAACCGCCGCTTCCTGCCCCGCTTGGACGAACTGATCGACCAGCCTTGGGCCTGCCTGATGTTCGATCTGGATCATTTCAAGCAGATCAACGACACCCAGGGCCATGCACGGGGTGACACGGTGCTGGTCGAGTTCGCCGCCTTCCTGCGCGCTCCACTGGGGTCAATGGAAAGCGTAGTGCGTATGGGTGGCGACGAGTTCATGGTGGTGCTGACTGCACCGGAACCGGGACGGCTGGCCGCGCTGGAGCAGTGGTATGCGCAGCATGCCGGGCAGTCACCCACACCCTTCTCGCTGGGCGCGACCCACCACGCATCCGGCGAGACGGTGGCCGCCACCCTGCAGCGCGCCGACAGCCGTCTGTATCGCGAGCGTGCACGCGTGCGCACGCATCCGCGCCCCTCATCCTGAGGCTGCTCCTGTGGAGCCAAAGGCAACGGCTCCTGCCGTTGCCTTCGGCTCCACAAATGCCTGCACCGGGCCTGCGCCTACTCCGCTGCCAGCGCCTGGATCGGATCCAGTTGTGCCGCGCTGCGCGCCGGGAAGTAGCCGAAGCCAAGCCCGATCGCAGACGAGCATGCCAGCGCGGCAAGCACCGGGCCCGCCGTGAACAGGAACGGCACACCCAGCGACAGCACGCTGGACAGCGCACCCACCCCAAACGCGAACAGCACCCCCAACACACCACCAAACAGGCAGATCAGCACGGCCTCGATCAGGAACTGGCGCAGGATGTCGCTCTGCCGCGCCCCCACCGCCAGCCGCACGCCGATCTCGCGCACGCGCTCCTTCACCGACACCAGCATGATGTTCATCACCCCCGTCCCGCCGACCACCAGCGCCACCGCGGCGATCGCCGAGACCAGCGCCGCCATTGTCTGGCTGGATTTCATCACCGCCTTGCGGATCTGGTCGGCGTTGTAGATGAAGAAATCACGCCGCCCATGCAGGCGCTCCAGCTCGGCGCCCAACGAGGCCTCGGCGGCGTTGGTGGGCACGTTGTCGCGCACGCGCACCGTGATGCTCTCCAGGCGCTGGCTGCCCAGCAGCCGCGAGGCCGCCGAGGTATACGGCACGTAGACCGTCGGGGTTGCACCGCCAGCGAACGCATTGGCCCCGACCACACCGATCACCTCCACCGGCATGCCGCCCAGCAGCACCGTGCTGCCGATCGAGTTGCCGGTGAACAACGCCTTGGCCGCCTTTTGGTCGACCACGCCCACCGCACGATGCGCATCCACTTCGGCGTCGGTGAAGAAGCGGCCGGCCTTCAGCCGCAGCCCACGCACGCGCGGCATGTCGGCGCCTACGCCCAGCACCTGGGTGTTGGCACGCCGGTTGCCCTGCAGCGCTGCCACCGATCCGCTCAGGTTCGGGCTTACGCTGTCCACGTAACTCAACGCCGCAAGATGGTCCGCATCGCCCACCACCAGCGTCTCGATCTCCGCCGAGCGCGGGTCACCGAAATCGGCGCCCGGGAAGATCTCCAGCGTACTGGCGCCCAGTTCGTTGATCTGTGATTCAACCTGCGCCTGCGCGCCCTTGCCCAGCGCAACCACGGTCACCACGGCCGCTACGCCGATGATGATCCCGAGCATGGTCAACAGCGTGCGCAGGCGATGGGCCAGCATCGAGCGCACGGCCATGCGCGCGGCTTCGCGAATCGCATCCATGCGTGCGCGGCGCTCGGTGACCGGCGACACGCCGCGTTCGGTCCCGGGTGTTTCAGCCACAGCACGCGATCCCCGCTCGCCGCGGTCGGTCACCACCCGGCCGTCGGCGATCTCGATCACCCGCGCCGCGTTGGCGGCAATCGCCGCATCGTGTGTCACCAGGATCACCGTGTGGCCCTGTGCATGCAGGCGCTTCAGCTCGGCCATCACCTGCTGGCCACTGGCGTGATCGAGCGCGCCGGTGGGTTCATCGGCCAGCACGATCGCGCCGCCGTTCATCAGCGAACGGGCAATGGACACGCGCTGCTGCTGGCCTCCGGACAGCTGGCTCGGCCGGTTCGCGATGCGTTCGCCCAACCCCAGTGTTTCCAGCAGCGTGCGTGCACGGGCAGTGCGCACGTCCGCCTCCACGCCGGCATAGACTGCCGGCAGCGCCACGTTCTCGGTGGCACTCAGGTTCTCCATCAGGTTGTAGCGCTGGAAGATGAAGCCGAAATGCTCGCGGCGCAGGCGTGCCAGCGCGTCCGGCGCCATCTGCTCGCTGGCCTCGCCGTTCACCCGATAGCTGCCGTCGGTCGGCCGGTCCAGGCAGCCAAGGATGTTCATCAGCGTGGACTTGCCCGAGCCCGAAGGGCCGATGATGGCGATGAACTCGCCGGCATCGATGCGCAGCGAAACGTCCTTCAGCACCACCACCTCGCCGGCGGCGGAGCGATAGGCGCGCGATACGCCATGCAGTTCCAGCAGTGCGTCGGCCATGCTCACATCCCCAGCAGGCTGGTCGGTTCGGATTCGCCGCCGCTGGGCGCCTGGCCGACCACCACGTTCTCGCCCTCGCGCAGGCCGGACAGGATCTGCACGGCGGTGGCGGTGCGCAGGCCGGTCGTCACCGCACGCTGCTGGGGGCGGCCCTTGGTGTCCACCACGCGCACGGTTCCACGGCTGCCGTCCTTGCCATCCGAATCGACCAGCGCCGTCAATGGCACCTGCAGCGCGTTGGCGACCCGCGCCAGCTGCAGGGTCACCTTCACCGTCATCGAGGGCTTCAGCTTCAGGCCGGGATTGGCCACGTCGAACAGGCCGGCGTAGTACACCGCCTTCGGCGTCTGCGCAGAGCCACCCGCATTGCCGGTGGCGACGTCGGCAATCGAGGACGGCGCCGGTTCCAGCTGCTGCAGGTGGGATTCATAGCGGCGGCCGCTCGGCCCCAATGTCGAGAACCACAGCGGTTGTCCCGGTGCCACCAGCTCGACATCAGCCTCGGCGATCTCGGCGCGCACGGTCATCGTATCCATCTGCGCCAGCATTACGATGGTCGGCGTGGTCTGCATCGAGTTCAACGTCTGCCCGGCCTTGGTGACGATGGCCACGATGTAACCGTCGCTGGGCGAAACAATGCGGGTATAGCCCAGGTTGATCCGTGCGGTTTCGACCTGGGTCACGGCCTGGTCGATCTGCGCCTGCAGCGCGGCCACCTCTGAGCGTGCCGCATCGCGCGCCACGCGTGCGGCCTCGAAACCTTCCTGTGACACCAGGCGCGACGCCACCAGCTGCGACTGCCGCTGGTAAGCGCGACTGGCCTGCGCATAGCGAGCCTCGCTGGCGGCATGCTGGGCACGCAGCGTATTGGTAGCCGCCTCGGCGCTGCGCAGTGCGATGCGCTGCGGCTGCGAATCGACCTCGGCGATCAGGTCACCGGCTTGTACGCGCTGGCCCAGCACCACATGCAGGCGCTTGACCTGGCCGGACACCTGCGCACCCACCGCCACCAGCTCCTTGGGATGGACCCGGCCGACCGCCTGTACGGTCTTCTCCAGATCCGCCACCCTTGCCGGTGCGGTGATCAGCGCGGCATCATCGCCGCCGGCAAACGCCCACCATCCAGCGCCGGCGGCCAATGTGGCCACCGTAGCGGCAATGATCCAGGTCCTGCGGTTGCTCATCGAAACGCCCGGCTGCGTGCAGTCGCCCAGTGCGACCGCCGAAACCGTAGTCTGGAAGCCGCGGATGGACGTTTCTTGGAGCCACTGTGGAGATTGCATGGAGGCGCGGCAGCCGTTCAGGCACCAGCCCCGCGCCTGAATGCTGCGGCCTGCGTCCACGCAATCTCGACACAATCTCGACCGAGTCTCCATCAACGGTCGCTAGCCTCGTCGGCCTCGCCGACTGCCCGCCTGCCGTGTCCCTTTCCCATCCAGACCTGCCACCCATCGATGTGCGCCGCGCCTACCTGGCGTGGTGTGCGCCTTCGCCGTGGTTGATCGCCGTCGTGTTCGCATCGACCACCAGCTGGATGCTGGCCGCGCCGGATCCGTTACCCCCGCTGCTGGCGGGCTTCGGGGCGGCCGCCCTGGTGGGGTTCCGCAGCGATGGGCCTGGTGGCACTGGCCGTTCCGGCGCACTCGCGTCGCTGGCGCTGATTGGTCTGGCGGTCTGGGCGGCAACGCACCCGGTCGCCGACGCCACCCTGCATCTGCTGCTCGCCCTAGCCACTCTCGTGGTCGTCGCCCTGCTGGCACTGCGCCTGCGCGCCATCCTGGGCATGGCCTTGCGGCTGCAGGCCCGGGTAGATGCCACTCCCATGGCATCGCGCTGGAGCAAGCTGCCGGCGGCGGTGTCCACCCTGATGCTGCAGCAGCTGCGCGGCGCAGGTGCAGTGGAACCGAGTCTGCGGCGCACGCTGGTGCTGGCCACCCTGGCCTGGGCTGCCAACGAAGAGGCGCAGGACATGCAGTGCCGACGATGACCCTGCCCCAGATCCCGCCCTTGCCCACCCTTGCCCCGAACCCGCATCACGCAATGAACGATCTCCGTACCCGACAGGCACCCTTGGTGCTGATTGCCGAAGATGAGGGCGAAATCGCCGACATCCTCAGTGCCTACCTGGCCCGTTCCGGCCTGCGCAGCGCCCGCGCCGCAGACGGTGAGGCGGCACTCGCCAGCCACCGCCAACTGCGTCCGGACCTGGTGCTGCTGGATGTGCAGATGCCAAAACTGGATGGCTGGCAGGTGCTGAGCGAACTGCGACGGATCGGCAACACCCCGGTCATCATGCTCACTGCGCTCGACCAGGACGTGGACAAGCTGACCGGCCTGCGCGTGGGCGCCGACGACTACGTGGCCAAGCCGTTCAATCCGGCCGAGATCGTCGCCCGCATCCAGGCCGTGCTGCGCCGGAGTTCCCGGCCCCTGGTCGAAGCGCCCAACGGGCTGATCCGCCAAGGGCCCTTCGAGATCGACCTGCGCAGCCACGAGGTGACCGTGCGCCATGGCGAGCAGGTGCACGAACTGAACTTCACCCTCACCGAGTTCCGGCTGCTGGTGCACATGGCGCGTGCGCCACGGCAGGTGCATGCGCGCGCCGATCTGCTGCATGCCTGCCTGCCCGAGGGCGACGCGCAGGAACGCACCGTCGACAGCCATGTCAGCAAACTGCGGCGCAAGCTGGAGGATGTCGGCGTGATCGGCATTCCCGCCACCATCCGCGGCGTCGGCTACCGCTTCCTGGACTGAATGATGAACCCCAAAGGCAAGAGCATCGGACGCCAGATCACGCTGTCCATCACGGTGGCCTCGCTGTGTTCGACGGTGCTGTCGATCAGCGGCTTCTACCTGTTCTATTACCTCATGGAGGTGTTCTATCCGCGCTGGTACGACGAGCCGGAAACGATCATGCCGTCCGGGCTGGAATGGCTGTGGATCGGATTGACCGCCACCGTGGTCGTCATCTTCGCCACGCTGGTCGCCTCGCGCCTGACCCGGCGCATCATCACGCCGTTGAACTCGGTGGCCGAAAGCCTGCGCCGGGTCGCCAGTGGCGATCTGGAAGCGCGTGCACGCGGTGGTGATACCACGATGGCCGAAGCGGCCACGCTGGTCAGCGATTTCAACTCCATGGCAGAACGGCTGAGCCGGATGTCCGAGAACCGGGTGTTCTGGAACGCGGCGATCGCGCATGAACTGCGCACGCCGATGACCATCCTGCGCGGCCGCCTGCAGGGCATCGCCGAAGGCGTGTTCGAGCCGGGGCCTGAGCAGTTCAACAGCATGCTCACCCAGCTGGAAGGCCTGACCCGCATCATCGAGGACCTGCGCGTGGTCAGCCTGGCCGAGAGTGGCCACCTGGATCTGCGCCTGCAGCGCAGCGATGTCAGTGTGCAGGTGGCCGCGGTGGTTGAAGCGATGTCCGAGGCACTGACCGAGAGTGGTTTCTCGGTGAAATTGGACGCACGACCTTCGCTGGCCGACTGCGATCCTGCACGCATCCGCCAGGCAGTACTGGCACTGTTGGAGAATGCACGACGCCATGCCATTCCCTGCCCGCTGCGGGTGTACGTGACGCTGGCAGAAGGCCATTGCACCGTCACGGTGGAAGATGGCGGCCCCGGTGTGCCGGACGACCTTCGCGACAGCATCTTCGAAGCCTTCCAGCGCACGGATGTCTCGCGTTCGCGGCAGAGTGGTGGCTCCGGGCTTGGCCTGGCCGTGGTGCGTGCGATTGCCGTGGCCCATCACGGAACAGCGCTATGCCGGGCCACCGAACGTGGTGGCAGTGCCTTCGAAATCCGCTGGCCGGTGCATGCCCGCCGTTGAGGCGGTAGACACTGCCTTGGTAGCGGCCCACCTTGGTGGACATTCGCATCGCTGAACGGCGCCGGTTTCTCCACGCAATCTCCATCGTCCCTCCATGCCTTCTCCAAAGGGCTGCAGATACTGGGCGCGATCCGGGAGATGGCAGGCATCCATCCCCTGCCCTGACTCCGACCCACCCAGGCATCCCCATGAAACCCCCACACGATCCGGCGGCCGCCGCCGGCAGCATCGGCCAGCAGAACGCGGCCGCCACTCTCAAGGCCATCCTGCGAACCTATCCGTGGCAGCTCACCGGCACCTTTTCGCTGGTGGCGCTGGAAAATGCGCTGCTGCTGGCCTATCCGCTGTTTGCCGGCTTCGCGGTGGACGCGATCATCCGCGGCAACATCGGCCACGCCATCTCCTACGCCGGCGTGGTACTGCTGTTCTGGCTGGTCGGTGCTGCCCGCCGTGCGGTCGATACCCGTACCTTCACCCGCATCTATGCCGACCTGGCGGTGAACGTGGTGCAGGCACAGCGCAGGCTGGGCCAGGCCACCTCCACCTCGGCCGCGCGCGTTGTGCTGGCCCGTGAGTTCGTCGACTTCTTCGAAAAGCACGTACCGATCATCGCCACCGCGCTCGTATCAATGTTTGGTGCGGCGGTGATGCTGCTGGCGATCGAACCGCTGGTGGGCGCTGCAAGCCTGGTCGCTCTGCTGGGTGCATTGTTGCTGCTGCCGTCGTTCGCACGCCGCAACGAGCAGCTGCATGGGCGACTGAACAACCGGCTGGAGCATGAGATCCGCCTGGTCGACCGGGTCAGTCCTTCGGTGCTGCGTCGCCACTACACCACGCTGTCGCGGCTGCGCATCCTGCTCTCCGATCGCGAAGCCGGTGCCTTTGTGGTAGTTGGCGCAGCGGCAGCGGTGCTGTTCGCGCTGACGATCGGCCGTCTCGCCACCACCGACGGTGTGACGCCGGGTCATGTGTACGCGGTGATGACCTATCTGTGGACGTTCGTCGGCAGCCTGGACGATGCACCCTCGATGGTGGATCAGCTGGCGCGATTGAAGGACATCGGCCGCCGCGTCAGCCCCGGCATGGAAGATGCGGAGCGCAAGGACGCCGCGTGACCGGTAGATGCCCACCTTGGTGGGCAACGATGTATCGCGGCGCCAACCAAGGTTGGCGACTACCGGGACAACGGTGCCAACCAGGATTGGCGGTTACCTCGCCGAAGGACATCGGCCGCCGCGTCAGCCCTGGCATGGAAGATGCGGAGCGCAAGGACGCCGCGTGACCGGTAGATGCCCACCTTGGTGGGCAACGATGTATCGCGGCGCCAACCAAGGTTGGCGACTACCGGGGCAACGGTGCCAACCTGGAATGGGGCTTACCCGGAGGCTGCCGTGCGCCCGCACATCGCCAATGCACCGATGATCAACGCTTCCATGCTGCGGTCGAACTCGGCCTCCTGCGCCTTCCGATCCAGCGGGCGTCGCGTGGTATCCACCACCGCATGCCGCGAGTACACGGTGTCGGCCAACGCCACGGCGTGATAGGCCACGGTCGACAGCAGCCACGCCGCCTGCTCGAGCGGCAGATCATGCACGCGGCTGAATTCGGCATGGTGGCGCTGGATGCGCGCCAGCATCTCCGGTGTCTTCGCGCCGTGGCTGACCAGGAACGGCGCCAGCCCCGGGTTCCCGTCCACCAGCGTCCGCAGTGAACGTTGGAACGCACGCAGATCCTCCTCGATGCTGCGCCGGCCAGCGGCATCCAGTGCCGGTGCCTGCCAACGCTCGAAGATCGCCTCGGCCACCAGCTCGCGCAGTGCCGCCAGATTCGCCACATGCTTGTACAGCGCGATGTGGCTGACCCCCAGCGCCGCCGCCACGCCCACGAAGCTCAGCCCCGGCAGCGTCATGGCAATGCCGGCGTCGGCGATGCGCTCGCGGGTGATGCTGGGCGGTCGCCCACGGGCAGCGGTCTTTTTCGGTGCAGCCATGCGGTAACGGTTCCTGCGCAGTGCGCGGGCAAGGGCTGTCATGGTGGTCCGCAGCAACGCCGTGGTCAACGCGTCGCTGCGGTCCGTGGACAGGCCCCGGTTGCGGCACGATCAATTTAGTTTACTATGATGTAACTAATTCGCATTTGCAGTGTCCAGGATCGTTGTCGATGTCCGCGTCCCCCACTTCAATCACCCCGGCCGGGCCGCTGCGCGGCGCCGACCATGATCGCGGCCTGCAGGCGCTGCAGGTCCAAGTGGTCGCGGTTGCACAGCCGTGCGCCAGCCTGCTGCGCCTCGTGGGCCAGCTGCCGGAACATGCAGAACTCGCGCCCTGGCAGCGTGCCAACACCGCCGTGCGCATCCAGCTCGGCGCCACGTTCGGCGATGTGTCACGGATCTACACCGTGCGCAGCCTCGATCCCAACACCCGCCAGTTCACCCTGGACGTAGTGCTGCACGAGGCGCCGGGGCCGATGCTGGCCTGGGTACGTGCGCTGCGCCCCGGTGATGCCTTCGATCTGACCGGACCGCGCCCCCATCTGCAGGTGCCGCAGCGCGAGGGCACCTCCGCCCTGCTGTTCGCCGACCCAAGCGCCATCCCTGCCCTGTTTGCATTGCTGCAGCAGTGGCCCACCGGCCTGCACGCAGAGGCCTGGATCGCCTCGGATGATGCATTCCCGGTAGACGAACTGCCCGCCATTGAAGGTGTCCGCGTGCTCCGCCTCGCCACCGGTGACGCGCCGTTGCTGCAGCAGGCGCGCCAACTGCGGCCGGAACCCGGCAGCACGGTCTGGGCGGCCGGCGAGCGCGAGGAAATGCGTGCCCTGCGCCGCCACTTCATCGAAACGGTCGGCCTGCCACGCAGCGACGTTGCCGTGGCCGGCTACTGGAAACGTGGCGAGACCACCACCGAGACCGACCAGCGTCGCCGCCGCAACTACGAGCGCGTGCTGGCACGCGGCGGTGGCCTGCAGGACCTCGACGACCTCGCCGACGATATCTGATCCACCCCGCAGTATCCGCGCCCCGCGCTTCGTTCCACCCAGCCACAGATCGCCCACGCACCTCGCGTGCAGCACTGCCACAGCGGCAGTGCCGTGCCCTCTGCCAGCCATTCCACAGCCCGCGTCGTCCTGCCCCTGCAGGTCACAGACGGCGCCGTGCTGGCCGATCGCACGACCCACCACACGAGAACCGCCATGTCCCTCCCCCTGCGAACCCTGCCCCTCCCACGCCGCTCGGCGCTGTCTCTGGCCGCCCGTGCGGCGTTGCTGCCCACCCTGCTGATCGCCACCGCCGCACACGCCAACGATGCACCCGATGGCGCCCGCCAGTTGCCCACCGTGAACGTACGCGCCGACAAGACCGCACCCACCGATACCTACGCCGGCGGCCAGGTCACGCGCGGCAGCGGCGTCGGCCTGCTCGGCGAGCTCGACTTCATGGACACGCCGTTCAACACCACCCGCTACACCGCCGAATTCATCGACAACATCCAGGCGCCGGACCTGGTGCGGGTCATCGCACTGACCGACCCCAGCGTCTACAACAGTGGCTCCAGTGGTGGCATCACCGACTACTTCAACATCCGCGGTTTCGGTGTCGCCTCGTCGGATATCGGCTTTGGTGGCCTGTACGGGCTGATCCCCTACTACCGCGTCACTCCCGAACTGGCCGAGAGCATCGAAGTGCTGAAGGGCCCGTCCGCGCTGCTCAACGGCATGCCGCCCGGTGGCTCGGTGGGCGGTGCGGTTAACGTGGTACCCAAGCGTGCAGGCGACACGCCGCTAACCCGCTTCACCGCCAGCTACGGCAGCGACGCGCAGTGGGGCGGTCACCTGGATGTCGGCCGCCGCTTCGGCGCGGACAAGCAGTTCGGCGTACGCCTCAATGCCGTGCATCGCGACGGCGACACCGCCACCGACCACCAGCAGCACAAGACGCAGCTCGCATCGCTCGGCCTGGACTGGCGTGGTGAGCGCTCGCAGGTGTCGCTGGACCTGTTCAGCAGCCGCGACCATGTGGATGGCCTCAACCGTGGCGTCTCGCTGGCGCCCGGCCTGGCCGTGCCCCGCCCGCCGAAAGCCAGCACCCTGTTTGCACCGGACTGGACCTTCAGCACCGTCAAGGACCAGGCCGCCGCACTGCGCTGGTCGTTCGACATCAATGACTACCTGCAGGCGCATGCCAGCTACGGCCACGGCCATACCGATTTCGACTCCATCGCCAGTGCCACCACGCTGATCACCAACACCGCCGGCGACTTCCGCAACAACTTCGCCCACCAACGCTTCATCTACAGCAAGGACACCGCCGAAGCCGGATTGTCGGCGCGTTTCCGCACCGGCGCGGTCGATCACGCGCTGGCCATCAGTGCAGCCTGGTACCAGCACGACCAGAAGTTCGGCTTCAAGCGCAACCTGCTGGCCCGCGATTGGGTAACCAATATCTACAACCCGCAGTGGGGCCCTGCCATCGACCGCAGCTTCAGTGATGCGTCGCTGCCGAAGACCGCGGAAGTGCGCACCACCAGCTTCGGCATCGCCGATACGCTGTCCTTCATCGATGATCGTGTGCAGCTGACCCTGGGCATCCGTCACCAGACCGTGCTCAGCGATACCTTCGATGGCGGCACAGGCAAGCGCACCGCACGCTACGACGCCAGCGCCAACACCCCGGCCGGTGCACTGCTGTTCAAGGCCAGCGACCGCCTGTCACTGTATGCCAATTACATCGAAGGCCTGAGCCAGGGCAGCACCGCCCCGGCAACCGCCGCCAACGCGGGCGACGTGTTCCCGCCGTTCAAGACCCGCCAGCGCGAGGTCGGTGCCAAGCTCGACTTCGGCCGCTTGGCCAGCGCATTGAGCGTGTACGAGATCGAAAAGCCCAGCTCCTATACCGACCCGACCACGAATGTCTTCTCGTTCGGAGGCCAGCAACGCAACCGGGGCGTGGAATGGACCGTGTTCGGCCAGGCCACCGAACAGCTGCGCGTGCTCGGTGGCATCGGCTGGCTGCAGCCGAAGCTGACCCGTACCCAGGGCGGTATCAACGAAGGCCGGCTGGCGACGGCCACACCGCAATGGCAGGGCAAGCTGGGCGTCGAATGGGACGTGCCGACCGTGGCCGGCCTCACCCTCACCGGCAACGCGGTCAGCCTGTCCAAGGGCTACATCACTGCTGACAACAGCCAGTGGGTGGCGGGCCGCACCGTGTTCGATCTCGGTGCCCGCTATGCGACGCAAGCGGCCGGCCATCCGCTGGTACTGCGTGCCACTGTGCAGAACCTGACTAACAAGGCGTACTGGGCGGGCAGCCTCGGCTCGGGGCTGGGTACGCCACGCACCGCCCTGCTGTCGGCCACCATCGATTTCTGATCCTCGTTTCAAGGGCGCCACGCCATTGCGCGTGGTGCCCTGGAGAAGTGCTTTGACCGTTTCCCGTACCGCCTCCGTGCTGACCTGGCTGCCCCTGGTCTCACGCATCATCGCCGCGTTGTTCGGCGGCTATGTGCTGGCCGCACTGTGCGGCATCGCGGCACTGGCGCTGCCCATTGATGGTCGCCAGGCCGTGTTCACCGGCATGCTGGCCAGCTTCCTGCTGTACGCCGGCGCCGTGGTCTGGGTGTTCGCGGTGCGCTCGGCGTGGCGTGCGTGGCTGGGCCTGATCGTCGCCGCGTTGCCCTTGTGGTTGATCGCACAGACGGTCGGCAACGGAGGCGCTGCATGAGCAAGGTCGATCGCACTCCGAAGCCACGCGGCATCCGCCAGACCATGTCCGACCTGCATATCTGGGTGGGGCTGCTGGCCGGATGGATCCTGTACGCGATGTTCCTCACCGGCACCGCCAGCTACTTCCGCGACGAGCTCTCGCGCTACACCCGCCCGGAAATCGCCACACCGTCCGTGTTGCCGGACGCCGCTGTGGTTGCGCAGCGTACCGTCACGGCGATCATGGCCGACACGCCTGCGGCCAGCCAGATCAACCTCAGCCTGCCGAGCACGCGCATGCCGTGGGTGTCGGCGATGTGGGCCAGCCCGGGCGGGCGCGGCCGGCATGGCTTCGACTCGGGCCTGTTCGACGCCAGCACCGGTGCACCGCTGCAGGCACGTGACACCGGCGGCGGCGACTTCTTCTATGCCTTCCACTTCAACCTGCACTACATGCCGGCGATGTGGGGCCGCTGGATCGTCGGCCTGTGCGCGATGTTCATGCTGGTCGCCATCGTCAGCGGCGTAATCACCCACAAGAAGATCTTCGCCGACTTCTTCACTTTCCGCTGGGGCAAGGGCCAGCGCTCTTGGCTGGATGGACACGCGGCGCTGTCGGTACTCGGCCTGCCGTTCCACTTCATGATCACCTGGAGCGGCCTGGTGATGCTGGCGGTACTGTACATGCCGTGGGGCCTGGCCAAGCTGCCGGACAAGCGCCAGCAGGCCGAGGTCGTCAGCGAGATGCGCCTGTTCCTGCCACCGCAGAAGGCCGCCGGCCACCCTGCTCCGCTCACCAACGTCGGTGCACTGGTGCAGCAGGCCGAGCAGCGCTGGGGAGCCGGATCGGTGGGCAGCGTGCAGGTGCAGAACCCCGGCGACCAGAACGCACGCGTGGCCGTGGTGCGTGCGCAGTCCAGCCGTGTTTCGACCACCCCGAACTATCTGCTGTTCGACGGCAGCGGTGGGCAGCTGCTGCAGATCAAGGAACACTCGGGCGTTGCCGCCGATACCCAGGGCGTGCTGTATGGCCTGCACCTGGGCCGCTTCGCCGATGCCGCCCTGCGCTGGCTGTACTTCATCGTCAGCCTGGCCGGCACGGCCATGGTCGGCACCGGGCTGGTGCTGTGGACGGTCAAGCGCCGTGCGCAGCTGCCTGATCCGCGGCGCCCCTACTTCGGCTTCCGCCTGGTCGAGCGTCTCAACATCGCCACCGTCGCCGGCCTGTCGGTGGCGATGGCGGCCTATCTGTGGGCGAACCGCCTGTTGCCCACTGCCATGGGCGGGCGCGCGGCGTGGGAGGTGCATGTGTTCTTCCTGGCCTGGGCGGCCATGTTCGTGCACGCCACGATGCGCACACCCAAGCGCGCATGGATCGAACAGTTCCTGCTGGCGGCGTTGCTGCTGGCGCTGCTGCCGGTGCTGACTGCGGTGACCACGCTGCATCCGCTGTGGCGCACGCTGGCCGCGGGCGACTGGGCATTCGCTGGCACCGACCTGACCCTACTGGCATTGGCCGCCCTGCACACGCTGCTGGCCTGGCGCACCTGGCGGCATGCGCCGAAGGTGAAGCGTGCACGGCCGTCTGCCGCGTCACGCACTGCGGCACCGGAGGCCAGCGCATGATCCACGTCATTCTGTTCGTGTTGTCGCTGGCCGCGTTCGCCTGCCTGGCACTGGCGATGGAGCGTCATCAGCGGGACGTATTGCGTCGTGTGCTGAGCGCGCAGGCAACCCAGCAGCTGCGCGCGATTGGCTGGGCACTGCTGGTGTTCAGTACCGTATTTGCCATGCGCGGGTTGGGCGTGGGTTTCGGTCTGGCTGCGCTGTCCGGTCACACCAGCGTTGCCGCGGGCGTGGTGGTGTTGGCGATGGTGGTGCATGGGCGGTGGAATCGGTAGATGCCCACGTTGGTGGGCATTGGTGAAAGCGGCGCCAACCAAGGTTGGCGACTACCGGGCCTTAGGAGCGTTGCTCTGGTAGATGCCCACCTTGGTGGGCACCGGTGGAAGCCAGCGCCAACCAAGGTTGGCGGCTACCGGGAGCGATAGGTACCCATGCGCCGCTCGGCGCTACAGGAACTCCGCCATGCGCTGCAGTTCGTCTTCAAGCGCGCCACGAAACACCTTGTCGCGGGCCAGCGACTTGCCGGCGTAGCCCACGCTGGACGCCAGTTCACCGTCGCGCACGCTGAGATTGGCCCAGCCCACCACCTGGTCGTGCCACAGCACGGGCAGTGCGTAGTAGCCGTACTGGCGCTTCGGCGCAGGCGTATAGGCCTCGAACTTGTAGACCCAGCCCCACAGCAGCTCGAAGCGGCGGCGGTCCCACACCACCGGATCGAACGGGGCTAGCAGGCGCACCTGATCGTCCGGCGCATGCCGGCGCGAGCGCGGGTTCTCATCCGCCGGCCAGTACCAGGTGGTGCCTTCCAGCGTGCAGCTGGCCAGCTGTTGCTTGGCCAGCATCAACGCCTGCCGGGTCTGTTCGGCCAGATGCGGTGCGCCGTAGCCCAGTAGGCGCACCAGATAAGTCAGGCTGCCCGACGGCAGCGGCGCGTACTTGCGCACCACCAGATCGATCAGGGCCGCGGCGCGTTCAATCTGCGCCTGCTCGCTGGCATCCGCCTCTACGTGGTCGGCCACCGCGTAGATGCGGGTGCCGCTGTCGCGCCGTTGCACGCGCAGCAGGCCGCGGTAGTGCATGCCGTCCAGCAGGTGCGTGCTGGCATTGCTGGTGCCGCCCCAATAGTTGGTCACCCGCCCATGCGCGAACGCCTGATCAACCTCGCGCGGATGCACGCTGCCGCGCTCGCGCACGAAGGCCAACACGTCCGCCGCACGGCGCTGGGTTTCGGCATCCCATTCGCGCTTGGACACACGCGGGTGCATCAGCGCAAGATGCTCACGCGGCAGGAAGCCGTAGTTCACCAGGCAATCTTCTTCCACCGGCAATCGGGCATAACGGCGCTCAAGATCGCCTGCACGATAGTCCTTCACTCGGTGGCGCAGGGTCAGGTCCTGTGCGCGTGCCGGTGCGCGGATCGGGTCGGCCTGCACGAAGCCCAGGCGCCGGATCGCGGTCAGCAACGTGGTGGGCTTGAACAGCGTGCGCGCCACCGCATGGCGGCGCAGATCATCAAGGGTGGGCGTGGCAGGCATGGCCGCATTGTAGATCCACGCCATGCGTGGATGGGGCCGTGGCGAACCGTGTAACGGCATCCACGCATGGCGTGGATCTACCGAAGCTCCAGCACCTCCAGCGAACCGATCACCAGCGCACGCATGCCCTGCTTGAACTCGGTGATCACCTGGCCTTCTTCGTCGTCCGCAATCCCATACACCGTATCCGCACCGGCAATGCAGTAGAACGCGATCGTGGCCAGCAGCCAGCGCGCCTTGTCCAGCGGCAGGCCGAACACCTCGGCCACATGGGCCTGGTGCGAGGCGATCTTCTCCAGCATCGGCGTGGTCGCCACCGAACGGCGCAGCAGGTAGGGCGGTAGTCCGGGGTGCGCTTTCACCACCTCGCACAGCGATTCCACGAACGCCAGCAGGTAGGCCTGCAGCCCACCCGGCGCATCGACCGAAGCACGTGGAATCTGCCAGCGCTGGAACACCGTATCGGCCACCAGCCGCTTCAAGGCCTCCAGGTTGGCCACGCGCTTGTAGAGCGCGGCCTGGGTCACCGCCAGTTCGGCGGCCACGTTGGCCATGGTCAGGTTCGGCAGGCCCAGCGTGATGCCGATGTCGGCCAGACGATCGGGGGTGATGGTGGGCGGACGGCCACGGGCCGACGCCGGGGTTTCAGGGTGCATGTTCATACCGTAGCGAGGGTGCCAGCAAAGGGACCCTCTTGTCCGCTTCATATGGTTTAGTTTAATTTACTCAACTAATTCGGAATGCGTGAGGTTCGCAACCCCGCCGCCGTCCGCGATCGAGCCCAAGGCTCACTTCCCGCCAGGTCCCCACCCAGCCGACAACCCTGCGCCGCGCCCTCCCCCGTGCTTGCCGTCGGCAGCGCGCCAGGCGCGTTAGCACCTGCGATTCACAGGAACCTGGCATGACCGTGTACCACCTTTCCTCTCCGCTGCAGCGCGCAGCTGCTGACACAACCCGTGTTCTGATGCATCCGCCGGGCATGGCCCGGCGCTACCAGAGCACCCCCAGCCTGACGCAGGCGCTGGGCATGACCCGGCGCTACCGGGTATCGGCCCTGGCACTGGGGCTGCTGGCCTCGTTTGCCGCGCTTGCCGACTCCGCGCCGTCCACGCTGCCCTCGGTGCAGGTGCAGGAACAGCGCCGGGTGACCGGCGACTATGCCGGCGGCCAGGTGGCTTCCGGTAGCCGGGTTGGCCTGCTCGGCGACAAAGACTTCATGGACACGCCGTTCAGTACCGTTAGCTACACCGAAGCCTTCATCCGCGACCGCCAGGCCAAGGACCTCACCGACGTCATCGCCGCCACCGACCCCACGGTGTTCAGCAACGGCGTCACTGGTTCCTGGAGCGAGAACTACGCCATCCGCGGCTTCGCCTCCAGCACCAGCGACACCACGTTCAATGGTCTCAGCGGCATGGCGCCGTACTACCGCACCTCGCCGGAAATGTTCGAGCGCATCGAGGTCTTGAAGGGCCCGTCCGCCCTGCTCAACGGCATGCCGCCGGGCGGCTCGGTCGGTGGCAGCGTCAACCTGGTGCCCAAGCGTGCGGGTGAGCAACCGTTGCTGCGGGTCAGCGCCAACTTTGCCTCCGATGCGCAGTTCGGCACCCACGTGGACGTGGGCCGCCGCCTGGGTGCCGACCAGCAGTTCGGCATCCGCTTCAACGGCGCCTACCGTGATGGCGACGGCGCAGTGGGCAAGCAGAGCAAGAAGGTGCAGCTGGGTTCATTGGCACTGGACTGGCGCGGCGAGCGCGCCCGCCTGTCCGCCGATCTGTACAGCGCCGACGACCGCGTGGACGGCCCGGCCCGTGGCGTCGGCCTGGCGCCGGGCGTGGCGATTCCGCGCCCGCCCCGTGGCGACACGCTGATCAACCCGGACTGGGCCTACGTGGACAGCCAGGACAAGGGCGCGATGCTGCGGGGCGAGCTGGATATCAGCGATACCCTGATGGCCTACCTTGCCTATGGCACCAGCAAGACCGACTACCGCTACAACGGCTCGATCAGTGCGCAGATCCTCAACCCGGCCGGTGACTTCACCACGGTGATGGGCCAGCTGGCGTTCGACATCAAGAAGCAGTCCGGTGATGCCGGCCTGCGCGGCAGCTTCCGTACCGGCAGTGTCGGCCACCAGTGGGCCGCCAACGTGACCCACTACCAGCACACCCAGAACGACTTCGGCCGCCGCAGCGTGCCGGGCTGGGACTGGACCACCAACCTGTACAACCCGGTGTGGGGCCCGGCTGCGCCGTTCATCGCACCGCATATCTCGCACACCGAACTGCGGCTGGACAGCATCGGCTTCGCCGACACCCTCTCCTTCGCCGATGACCGCGTGCAGCTGACGCTGGGTGTGCGCCGGCAGCAGGTGGTCAGCGAGACCTTCAACGTGGCAAGCGGTGCGCGCACCTCACGCTATGACGAGAGTGCCACCACCCCGGCGGCCGCCCTGCTGGTGAAGGCCACCGACAAGGTCTCCATCTACACCAACTACATCGAAGGCCTCAGCCAGGGTGCCACCGCGCCGATGACCGCCGCCAATGCCGGCGATGTGTTCGCACCGTTCCGCACCAAGCAGAAGGAGCTGGGCCTGAAGCTGGACCTGGGCAGCTTCGCGCACACCTTCAGCGTGTACGAGATCAAGCGCCCGAGCAGCTACACCGACCCGGTCACGAATATCTTCTCGTTCGGTGGTGAACAGCGGAACCGCGGCGTGGAATGGGGCTTCTTCGGTTCACCGCTGGATGGCGTGCGCCTGCTGGGCGGCGTGGCCTACGTGCAGCCGAAACTGACCCGCACGGCGGGTGGCGTGAATGAAGGCCGCATCGCCACGGCGGTTGCGCAGCGGCAGGCGAAGCTGGGCGTGGAATGGGATGTGCCTGCGCTGGAAGGCTTGACCCTGACCGGCAATGCCACCGCGATGTCGAAGCAGTACATCAGTACCGACAATCGCCTGTCGGTGCCGGGGCGCACGTTGTTTGATGTGGGTGCGCGCTACAGCACCACAATGGCCGGACGACCGCTTGCCCTGAGAGCCAGCGTGAACAACGTGACCAACAAGGCGTATTGGGGCATGCCGTTGCTCTCCAGTCTGGCGCTGGGTGCACCGAGGACGGTGCTGTTGTCGGCCACGATGGATTTCTGAAAGGCATCCACGCATGGCGTGGATCTACTGGAAATGCATCAGTAGAGCCAGGCCATGCCTGGCTGATGCCACGGTGACCCGCCGAAAGCATCCACGCATGGCGTGGATCTACTGAACCTCGGCCTTCCATTTCATTCCGGATGCAGGCGATAAATGGCCAGGTTGGTCAACGCCAGCGCAGCCAGCTTCAGCCCTTCCATCACTCGATCGCCGACGTACTGGTCCGGGCTGCCATTCTGCCGGGCGCGTTCCGCCGCCAGCAGGATTTCCTGCACGATGCGCAGACCGGCCAGCGCACCATCAGCATCGGCCAACGCCATGCATCGGCCCGGCAGTTGATGGCGCTCGGGCCAAGACTGACCGTCAGCAGCCGCGCCCAACCCGATGCGATGCAGCAGGGTCGTCAGGCTGTTGGGATCGGGCGGGATGTCGTGCCCCTCATCGGCATTGGCCGGGGCGCGCTGATGGGGGAACTCCGATGCATTCATGGCAGGTCTCCGTGCAAGGCATGCAGGACCACCGCCCTTAACAAAGGCGGCGGACGGTACGTGGCTGGAAATCCGGTGGTCGCGTAAGCACTAACCGGCAGGTGGGTTTTCACCCACCTCCACGCACCGCCCGCCATAAAGCTCGAACGGAATGCCAGCCGACGCCGCACAAGGCGACGCCGGCTGGCGAGCGCAAACTACACGCGACCAACGGGGTTTCCAGGCCCCGGCCATCCTTTTTCGATGGCACCCCATCATGAGCACAACGGGGTGGCAGGCGCCAACAACCCAAGTGCAAAGACAGCAACGTTCACGCAGTGGCAGCATTGTCGCATATCGACAATCGAGCCGAAGATTCAACAACTTGCACCACGCCGATGACGGCATGCTTCACCCGCATCGGCATCGCGCATTCCTTGACCGCATCCGGCATTCAGGGACATGCCACATGCCAGTTCCGACATTACGCAAGCAGATGAGCAATCAACGCCAGCACCGCCAGATGCCCCACGTAGTATCCATAAAACGCCCAGCGCCAGCGCGGCAGTTGCCACGGCACCCGCGCCGCCAACAGCAACACAGGAACGGCCAGCAACGCCCAGCCGTTGTGGTTGGCCCAGCACACTGCAGCAAGCCCGATCAGCAGCAACCACCACGCACCATGGCGGAACGCCAGCCATCCGAGCAGCACGAAGCCGACGCCCGCCCATTGGTAGTCCACCAGCATCGGCGCCATGCCCGCGGCCAGCAGCAACAGCAGTGGGCGATTGCTGGCCAGTGCATGCACTGCCACCGCAGCCAGGGCAAAAGTAAGCAGTATGTTGAGCGGCAACCAGGAACCGAAGGCCAGTGCATGCAGCGGTTGCGCGATCACGCCCCATACGGCCAGGCGACGGATCGACTTGCTCAGGTCCGCGCCCGGCTGGGCGAGGTTGCAGGCCATTACCAGTGCAAAGAGTGGGAACGCGATGCGCCCCAGTTCGCTTACGGCCGGCAGGTAGCCGCCGTAGACCACTTTTGCCACGTGGTCGCCGGTCATGGTCAGCAGCGCGATCCACTTCAGCAGCTCGCGTGCGCCGCTGCTGAGGCTGGGATCGGGCGTGGACATCCCTGTCGTGGTCGCTTGCATCGCGGAAGCTTATGCGCATCGGCCAGCCCATTTCCAGCACCGCGAAAGCATGTGCCACTGCAGGCACCGAGCTGCGGCGCTATGCTGGCCGCCCCTGTTTGTGAGCATCCCCATGCGTACCCTGTACCCCGCCATCGAGCCCTACCGCGAGTTCACCCTGCCGGTGAGCGATCTGCACACCCTGCATATCGAAGAGTGCGGCACGCCGGAAGGGATCCCGGTGGTGTATCTGCACGGTGGACCGGGCGCCGGCATCTCGCCGACCCATCGGCGCTTTTTCGACCCGGCGCGCTACCGCATCGTCTTGATCGACCAGCGGGGCAGCGGCCGCTCCACGCCGTTAGGCGAGCTGCGCGACAACACCACGCAGGATCTGGTGGCCGACATCGAGAAGGTGCGCGAGCACCTGGGCATCGAGCGCTGGCTGGTCTACGGCGGGTCGTGGGGTTCGACGCTGTCGCTGGCCTATGCGCAGGCGCATCCCGAGCGCGCCACCGGCCTGATCGTGCGTGGCGTGTTCCTCGGCCGTGAGATGGAAAACCGCTGGTTCGCGGAAGCCAATGGTGGTGCGCGCTGGATCTTCCCGGAGCGTTGGGACCGCTACGAAGCCTATATCCCGGAAGCCGAGCGTGGCGACATGATTGCGGCCTACTGGACGCGCCTGGACAGCGCCGACGAGGCCACCCGCATCGCCGCCGCGCAGGCCTGGCTGGGCTGGGAGGACAACGCCGCCACCCTGCAGCACGACGTGGATGCCGTGTCCACCGATGACCCGCTGGATACGTTGGCCAAGGCCCGCATCGAGGCGCACTACTTCCGCAACGGCATCTTCCTGGAACCGGACCAGCTGCTGCGCGACATCGACCGCATCCGCCACCTGCCCGGCGTGATCGTGCAGGGCCGCTACGACATCATCTGCCCTCCGCGCAGCGCCTGGGACCTGGCCAAGGCCTGGCCGGAAGCCAGGCTGGAGATGGTGACCTCCGGCCACAGCGCGAACGAGCCGGCGACGGTGGATGCGCTGGTGCGCGCCACGGATGCGTTCGCCGACCACTTCTGAAAGCACGAGGTAGTGCCGGCCGCTGGCCGGCATCCCTGCGATTGCAGGCAGAGTCGACTGACAGTCGACTCTACCCATGCCAGCTGCCCCCTCGTCACGGATTGGCATCAAACACCACGGTCATGTTGCCTGCCCAGTGCGAACCAGGTGACTTCAGCATCTCCATCACCGCATCACGACCGGCGGTGAAGCGCAGCGTAGAACGCCGCTCTATCAAGTAGCCATCAGGCGTGAAGCGTGGCGCTCGTCCATCATCCGGCAGCAACGGCGTGTCCTGTGCCGGACGCCCGTCACCCACATTGCTCATGCCGGGAATGGTCACGTCCACATCCACCGGCACCACCATGTCGTCGCGCAGATTGCGGATTCCGCAACGATCGTCGGCCTCATGCTCGCAGCGTAGCTTCAAGCTCAGGTTCCTTGACGTGGTAAGGCGGAACGTCAGTTCCTGACGCAGGCGTGCCGGTGGAAGGCCTTGGTCCATCCATTTTTTCCAACCTCCATCTGGCGCCAGTTTCACGCTGGGGGATTCGCTAGAGAATCGGACGTGGAAATCGTGGGATACGTTCAGCTGCAGCTTCAGTGTCAGCTCTGAATCCGAGTAGTCACCCTGACCAAGATCGATCTGCTGCCCATTGCCAACCGTGTAAGTCACGCTTCCGGTGTACTGACCGTCCTGGGCCTGAAGCGGGTTGGGCGCTTCAAGGTGATAGCCAATCGAGAAGTTCAGATAGTTCGCAACTCGATCGGTGGTTGCCCTTGGGCTCCTCACACAGACAGGATTGCCTTCCGGAATACCCCACGCATACCGATACCATGAACCACCACCAACACCCAGTCGACCACGGCAGCCGCCAGTGGCTGCTCCGTATGCACCGGGCGCGGTGCCATCAGATGGCAAGCCCCATTGCATGCCGATCAGGAACAGACGTAGCCGGGCCCTCAGCTCGTGGTTGTTCGCGTTGTGCACGACTACATCACGCCAGTTTCCGTCAACTGACAGGTACCATTTTTCGCGCGGATCCTCGCCACCGCCAAACAGGCGCCGCTGGCTCACGTTCATCCCGGTGTCGATCGTGAAGTCGCCAACTCTGCAGTAGCTCGAATGCTGTGCGCAGTAGCCAGACTGGGGCGTAGTGTTAACGAACCGATTGTGCGAAGGGTCCAAGGCGCTTGGACGAAACTCCGCCCTGATCTGTAACTCGGCGGCTCCCGCCGAGGCCATCAGCACGACCAGGAGCCCACTCGCCCGCACAAGCAGACCACACGGTGACAAAGCGGAAATGAAGCGTTCAATCATGGACATGGAGTGGTCTCTCAGCGGATTACTCACGGGCCAGCAAGGGGTGCTGGGCAGCCAACGCCCCCCACCATCAGCACATCGCCTTCTCGCGGATAGCGCCCCTCCTCCATCGTCAGCACGCAGCTGATCTGATTCGGGTAGCGCAGTTCCAGCACCGGCGCGCGCGCACTCAGCTCCAATGTGAAGAAGCCTTCCTCCTGGCTGACGCTGCGGCCTGCATGGTTGATCACCTGCACACCGCGCACGCCGTTGCCGTCGGCATCCTGCACCTGGCCCATTACGGTGAACGTGCGAAGCACATCCACGGTGGCGTGCATCACTCCACCCTTGTTGAGGTGGTAGCTGATGGTTGCCGGTTGCAGCGTGGCCGCGGGTGCATGGCGGCCCTGGAAATCAAACTGCACGTGGCCCGCGCGGTAGGCAGTCACCGGCACGAAGTTGCGCCCCGGCTTCAGTTCCACGCCTCCGCCCCGGCTGTCGTCGCCGCGCAGCATCACGTCGGGGTAGTCGCTGCGCACGTCGACGATGATGCCGGTATCCACGCTGCCACTGCGGCCCTGGCCAAGCACCGCTGCTCGGCCACCGCCAATCACCAGCGTACTGTCCAGGTTGGCGCTGCCACTCACGTGGCCCGCGCCCGCGCCCCGGTACAACTGCACATCGCCTTCCAGCAGCGAACTCTGCAGATAGGCACCCGCGCCTGCGCCGATGCCGCTGCGCTCGGCACTGATCATGCCGTTCACGCTCTGCAGCAGCTTGCCGTCCACACGCTGAGTGGCAGCCGCACTGACATAGGTATCGCGCTGGCCGGCCTCGCCGGTACGGCTGCCCAGGCTGCCGCTGTAGCTGCGGCGCTCGCTGCCCAGCGATACGCTGACGGTCAGGTCGACACCGCGCTGGCGGCGGTAGTGGGTGAAGGGGCTGCCGGGGCGGTCGTAGGCCGAAACCCGCCAGCTCACGTCGTGCCTGCCGAACAGGGTCTCCCGGCGCCCATAGGACACATCGATGCCGGTGCCTTTGGTGATGCCCGAGCTGCGCGCTACCCGCACGCTGGCGTTGTCGCGATGACTGAAGCGATGGGTGATCGACACGGCAGTTGTGTCCTGCCAGCCGCCACGGGTTTCCCAGCGCGGCGCCGAGCCGTCACCGGGCAGGACGCGCTGGCGTTGTTCGGCCCAGCTGCGCGCATGGTTGGCCACCACCGAACCGGCGCGGTAACGGTACAGGCCCTGCAGGTCCACACCGCGCCCGGCGTCGCTGGACGTGTAGACATTGGTGTAGGTGCTGAAGCGATCGCTGGCCTGCCAGTCCATCGACAGCCCAGCCGCGTGACGCGTGCCGATCTGCTGCACCGTGGCACCGGCCACAGCACGGGGGTGCACCAGGTAATTGACCACCGCACCTGCGGCGACCTTGCTCTCCTGCGCTGAGCGGCCGCTATCGAGCAGGCCACGCTGTTGACCGGCGAACACGCTGTAGCGCCAGCGGCGGCTGGGGTCGCTCCAACGACTTGGTTTGTGGATCGACGCGATCTCACGCGAGGCCTCGTGGCCATCCTCGATGACCCGCAGTTCCACGTCGTAGATGCCACCGGGCAGACGGCGGGTGTCGATTTCCTGGATGCCCGGCTTGACGGCCTGCGTGGACAGCAGATTGCCGTCGCGCAGGATCTCCACCACGCCTTCGCGGCTGGCCGTGACATAGACCGGGTACACACTGGGGCTGCGCGTGTCGGCCAGCAGCACGTCCGACGAGCCGAGCATGAAGCCCAGCGCGGTATCGTTCTGCGTGCCGGGTGCGCGCGGCTGGCGGATGATGCCTTCGAAGGTGGGCAGGAAGTAGCCCGCACGCACGAAATGGTCGCCCAGCTCGCGCTGCGCATACAGGGCACTGAGATAGTGCTCGCGGCTGCCCGGCTGGGCGTAATACTGGTAGCTGCCGACCGTGCTCCAGCGGCCAACACTGCCACGCAGCTCGGCGCTGTAGCGTGCGGACGTCTGTTGCTCCTCGCCGCCATGCACGGCCACGCTGTTGCGAACGACCAGTCCATGGCTGCCGCGCTCCGGCAGCGCGACGTGGCGTCCTTCCTTGTGCGCGCCTGCTTGGGTCAACAGGCTGAGCAGGGAATTGGACAGGCTGTAGTGCAACGCTGCCAGGCCCCGGCATTGCTGGCGGCACACGCCCAGCGCCATCGGCTCGGCCAGCGTCTCGGCCCAGCGCGCCCGCTCCGTCTGCGGAAGCGGGCTGTCATGCGCTTCGCCAAAGCCGATCAGCTGCACACGATTGTCTTCGTGCAGCAGCACCTCGGCGTCCCCCAGGTAGCGCCCGTCCAGCTCCACCCGCACGGTGAGCGGGTTGCCGAACAGATGCTCGCGGAACTCCGCAGGCATGCGCTCGCGCTGCTCCAGCAGGCTGGGCAGTTCACCCAGCGCAAGACCGGCGGCATGGCTGGACGCGGCAAACACCACGGCGCCGATACCAGCAGCCAATCGCGCAAGGGCCGGATATGCGGGAGCGAGGGGAAGTCTCATGGGCGGATACCAGTGCCCTCCCCCCGCATCGCCGACGCGGTAGGAAGGGCTCGAAGCTGCATGATCGTCAGATGTCGCTTTCGAAGATCATGTGGAACTGGCCGCCGTAGCTGCCCTGCTTGTAGCCATCGGTCGGCACGGTGGGGGCAATGGCAAACGCCAACGACTTGCCGGCCGCGGCCTGTGCGGCATTGGCCACCGTTATCTTGGCGGCCGAGGTGGCCGGCACCACCACGTTGTCCAGCTTCACTGCCAGGTCGACCACGTCGGCGGCCGATGCCATCTGCGCCGGTGCCGACAGATAGGCACTGATCGCCGCCGGCGACTTGATGTTGATGACGCGGCCGGTCAGATCGCCCAGGGTCTGACGGGCGGTATCCCACGGCAGGTTCTGCGGCAGGCCTTCCCAGCCGTCCGGGGTGGACACCTGCAGGCCAGCTGAGTTTGGTACGTCGGCAGTGACATTGATGGTGATCGACTTGGTTTCGGTGGCGGCCAGCGTAACGGCCGGGGTGATCAGCAGGGCGGTGGCCGCTGCCAGCAGGGTGGTCTTCAGGGACATGGATGCACTCCAGGTTCAAGGGTGGAAATCAAGGTGCCAGGCATGGGCAAAGCAATCCCAGCGGGCGCCCGGCAGGCCCATTCGGGATAGATCCATTGATAGGGCCGTTGCCTAGCGGCGCGAGTCGATGCTGCGCTGGCTGTCGCCTTCGCGAAGCTCGAAACGCAGGAACTGATGATCGGCGGCCTGCAGCGCGTAGCGGTTGCCAGGACGCACATGGGCGATGATTCCCGGCGTGCAGGTATCGGGGCGGTCGCGCTCGCACTGGCGCAGGTTGTCCAGCACCACGGTGGCGTTGCCGCGATTGCGCACCTGCTGTTGCTCGATGAGCGTGTCGTAGTGCGGGTTCTCCGGCGCGACGAAGAAGATCGTGCCGTAGCCGGTGAACACGCGGATGGCCGAGGTGAGCTCGGCTGCCTCCAGGGCCTGGTCTTCGCTTAGCGAGAATTCCTCGGCTGTCGGCGCCACCGGGATGAAGCGCAACCGGTAGTAGCGCTCCTGGTCACGCGCACCGCGATACACCAGGCGCGTAGCCTGCTGTCCATTGCCCGCGATGATCAGGCGGCTGGGGCTGGCAATGACGCCTTGGGCATCCGGCGTATTGCGGACCAACGCGGTGGTATCCACCGGCGTTTCGCTGGCCTTGCCGTCTGCATCGAAGTGCATCTGGGTGACTTCAACCCGCACGTAAGCCGTGGCGTCACCGGTGTTGCGGATGCGCTTGAGCAGGTTGCTGTGCGTGGGCTGCAGATAGTCGAACAGCACGCCTACGTTGATCTGGGGTGTGGATGCGTGCGCGCTGCCAGACAGGATGACCAACAGAATCAATGAGAGAAGACGACGCATGGCGAGCCCGCAGGGAAAGGCGAGCGCGAATTTTCACGGCCCCATCACAATCTCGATATGCGAAAAGTTGCAAAAGCCGGACATGTCCTACGCATTTGAAACGATTGCTAGTCTGCCGGTCCCGACCCGCGGGACCGGCGCCATCGCGGTGAACGGCGCCCCACTTGCGTGCACGCCTGCCTGCATTCTTCGCAACCGGCTTACAGTCCCCCGCCGAAGATCCGGCCGTGGCCACCACACCGGTGCCCCCCTCCTCAGGAGCACGCCATGACCGGTTTCCGCTACCTTCCCGCTCTCCTCATCCTCTCGGCCGGCATTCTGCTGGGCGGTTGTTCCAAAACGCAGGGCGCCAGCAAGGCCACCGCCGCCGAGGACGTGACCGAAGTGAAGCTGATTCCAGCCTATGAATCGCTGGACAAGGATAAGGACGGCATCGTCACCCTCGCCGAAGTCGATGCGGTTGCGCCGGACTGGGCAGAACGAATGCACGCCTGCGACACCGATCGCAACAAGACGTTGAGCCGCGGCGAGTACGACGTGTGCAAGCAGACCAGTGCCTCGCATTGATCCCTTGATGCGCCATCGATTGGCGCGATGCTTGCCCGGCTATACCAAGGTATAGTTGGGCTAACCCACGAGCCTCTAGGACTACCCCATTCAGGGGCGGACAATAGCGCCACTGGCCAGGGCAACCCTGGCTGGCTCCCTCCCCTCATGGAGACGCAGATGGACCCCGACCCTGCCGGGCGCACCGCGCCCCATATGCCCGCCTGTTGCCTGTTCCTGGCGCCTGCCCGCCGGTCCCTGCCTGCCTGAGTGACGGGGGATCGCCAGGCGCCGCCTGCCTGGAGATCACCCCCATGTCCTACAAGATCCTCTACATCACCCTGCGCCGCCTGATCGGCGAGCGCGATGTTGCCGCCCTGCGCAGCCACCTGCTGCAGCACGGCGCCGTGGTTTTCGCCCGTTCGCTGTCGCTCGGTTCGCCGCGCGTGGTCGCCGACGCACTGTCGCTGCTGCCGATCAGCGAACGCATCAACGTGCTGCGCCATCTGCCCTACCCCCTTCGCGACGCGATGAAGCCGCTGTGCATCGGCGGCAGCCAGCGCCTGCACATGCAGCCGTGGTCACCGGCGGTGCTGGCGATGCGCCACGCCTGAACCGTTGCATCCGTTCCGTTCGTGTTCCGGCCGCGGCCGGCTCTGACATTCAAGGAGTTCCCATGAGCCTGCTCAACGCCTGGTTCAATGCATTCCTGCGCAGCCGTCGCGCAGGCAACCTGTTCGGTCGTCGCGCCATGCCCGAAGCCGGCTTTGGCCCGGGCAGCGCCGAGGCCGCACCGTTCGCACTCACCACCGGCCTGGTCACCCTGTCGCAGCTGGACGAGCCGCGCCTGCTGGCTGCGCTCGACTCGCACGTCGATGGCCTCAGCCCGCACGAGGCCGAGGAGCGGCTGGCCACGCTCGGCCCCAACGAGGTGGATCACGAAAAGCCGCTGCCGTGGTGGCGTCATCTGTGGCAGTGCTACCGCAACCCGTTCAACCTGCTGCTGACCGTACTGGCGGCGGTGTCCTGGCTGACCGAGGACATCAAGGCCACGATCGTGATCGGCGCGATGGTGCTGCTGTCCACGCTGATCCGTTTTGTGCAGGAAGGCCGTTCCAACCGTGCCGCCGAGCGGCTGAAGGCACTGGTCGGCAACACCGCGCGCGTGCTGCGCCGCAATCCAGGCACCGAGGCCGCCGATGTGGCCGACCAGTACTTCGGTGCGCACCTGCACAGCCGTCGTCCGGCGCGGCTGCTGGACCTGCCGATCCGTGAGCTGGTGCCCGGTGATCACATCGTGCTGTCGGCCGGCGACATGATTCCGGCCGACTGCCGCGTGCTGACGGCCAAGGACCTGTTCGTGGCGCAGGCAGCGATGACCGGCGAGTCGCTGCCGGTGGAGAAGTTCGCGCACCCGGGCGATGGCCTGGCCGGTCTGCTGGAGCAGCACAACCTGTTGTTCATGGGCACCAATGTGGTGTCCGGCACCGCCACCGCCGTGGTGCTGGCCACCGGCAACCGCACCTACTTCGGCACCCTGGCCCAGCGCAGCACCGCCACCGACCGTGCGCCCACCGCGTTCCAGGCCGGCGTCAACAGTGTCAGCTGGCTGCTGATCCGCTTCGCGTTGGTGATGGTGCCGTTCGTGCTGCTGATCAACGGCTGGACCAAGGGCGACTGGACCGAGGCGTTCCTGTTCGCGCTGTCGGTGGCGGTGGGCCTGACCCCGGAAATGCTGCCGATGATTGTCACCTCCACCCTGGCCAAGGGTGCGGTGCTGCTGTCGCGGCGCAAGGTGATCGTCAAGCGTCTGGATGCGATCCAGAACTTCGGTGCGATGGAGGTGCTGTGCACCGACAAGACCGGCACCCTCACCCAGGACAAGATCGCGCTGGAACGGCACACCGATGTGTTCGGTCACGATTCGGAGGAGGTGCTGAAGTTTGCCTACCTCAACAGCCATTTCCAGACCGGGCTGATCAACCTGCTCGACCGTGCGGTGCTGGAGCACGTGGAGCTGCAGAGCTCGCTGCGGCTGTCGCAGGACTACCGCAAGGTGGATGAGATTCCGTTCGACTTCGAGCGCCGCCGCATGTCGGTGGTGGTGTCCGAACGCGAGGACCACCATGAGCTGATCTGCAAGGGAGCAGTGGAAGAAATGCTGGCGGTGTGCAGCACGGTGCGCGAGAACGGCGAGGACAAGCCGTTGGATGAGCAGCGGCTGGCGCGCGTGCGGCAGACCACCGAGGAACTGAACGAACAGGGCCTGCGTGTGGTGGCAGTGGCGATGAAGGAAACCGCCGCCAGCCAGACCGTGTATTCGCAGGCCGACGAATGCGGGCTGACCCTGGTCGGCTACGTGGCCTTCCTGGACCCGCCGAAGGAATCGGCTGCACAGGCGCTGCAGGCGCTGGCCGCGCATGGCGTAGAGGTGAAGGTATTCACCGGCGACAACGAGCTGGTCACCGCCCGCGTCTGCGCCCAGGTCGGGCTGGAGGCGGACACCATCCTGACCGGACCGCAGATCGAGCGCATGGACGACGGCACCCTGTCGCGGGCGCTGCACCACCACCGCGTGTTTGCTCGCCTGACCCCGCTGCACAAGGAGCGCCTGGTGCGCGAGCTGCGTGCGCAGGGCAAAGTGGTCGGTTTCCTCGGCGATGGCATCAATGATGCGCCGGCACTGCGCGCGGCCGACATCGGCATCAGCGTGGACAGCGCGGTGGACATCGCCAAGGAGGCGGCCGACATCATCCTGCTGGAAAAGAACCTGATGGTGCTGGAGGAAGGTGTCATCCAGGGCCGGCGCACGTTCAACAACATGCTGAAGTACATCCGCATGACCGCCAGCTCCAACTTCGGCAACGTGTTCTCGGTGCTGGTGGCCTCGGCCTTCCTGCCGTTCCTGCCGATGCTGCCACTGCAGCTGCTGGTGCAGAACCTGCTGTACGACATCTCGCAGATCGCCATTCCGTTCGACAACGTGGACGAGGAGCTGGTGCGCAAGCCGCTGAAGTGGAACCCGGCAGACATTGGACGCTTCATGGTGTTCTTCGGGCCGATCAGCTCGATCTTCGACCTGAGCTGCTTCGCGCTGATGTGGTACGTGTTCGATGCGCGCACACCCGCCGACCAGGGCCTGTTCCAGTCCGGCTGGTTCGTGGTGGGCCTGCTGACCCAGACCCTGATCGTGCACATGATCCGTACACCGAAGGTGCCGTTCCTGCAGAGCATCGCCGCGCCGCCGCTGCTGGTGATGACCGGCCTGATCATGGCCATCGGCGTGGCCCTGCCGATGAGCCCGCTGGCTGGCTACTTCAAGCTGCAGGCCCTGCCGACCGGCTACTGGCCGTTCCTGGTGGCGATCCTGTTCGGCTACGCGGTGCTGACCACCGTGCTGAAGAAGATCTACATCCGTCGTTACGGCTGGCAGTAAGCGCCCGCCGCCTGGTCCAGGGAGAAACACAATGGACATCAATCCGAACCTGCCGGCGTTCAACGCCGGCGCGACCCTGAGCTCGCTGATCAGCCTGTCGGTGGCGTTCGTGCTTGGCACCGTCATCGGCCTGGAGCGGCAGCTGCGCCAACGCACTGCCGGCCTGCGCACCAATACCCTGGTGGCGGTGGGCGCCGCAGTGTTCGTGGACCTCGCTGTGCGCTTCCATGACCTGTACGGCGGTCCGCCGTCGCCGCTGCATGTGGTGGCCTATGTGATCTCCGGTGTGGGCTTCCTCGGTGCCGGCGCGATCATGAAGGACGGTGCGCAGGTGTCCGGCCTGAACACCGCGGCCACCTTATGGGGCTCGGCGGCGGTTGGCGCCTGTGCGGGTATCAAGCTGCTGCCGGAGGCGGTGCTGGCGGCCGTGTTCGTGCTGGCCGCCAATACCCTGCTGCGGCCGGTAGTGAACCGCATCCAGCGGCAGCCACTGCCGGAAGCGTTCAGCGAAGCGACTTATGCGATCAACGTGGTCTGCCAGCGTGAGCAGCAGGCCGAGGTACTGGACCAGCTGTTGCTGCTGCTGGAACAGGCGCACTACCCGGTGCGCGCGGTGGACCAGCGCCCGTTCGGCGAGCGTGATGTCGAGATCGAAGCGGTGTTGTATGCCACCACCGTCGATGCCGGTGAACTGGATGCGGTTCTGGCCACGCTGGCGACCACGCCCGGGGTGTTGCAGGGGTTCTGGAACGCCAGCCTGGAGGAGTAGTGCCGGCCGCTGGCCGGCAACATCGTGCACCGCTTGGTAGGTGCCGACCTTGGTCGGCACAGAACCCTCAGATGCCACGACTGCTGCCAGAGCCTGCCGACCAAGGTCGGCATCTACCAACAGCCCGCATGCACCACATTGGTCTGTGCCGACGCGGGCCGCCACAGCCCGGGGTAGGCCCGCCCGCTGCCCGCCAACCTCATGATCTCCGGGACGATCCTGCAGCTGCCGGCCAGCGGCCGGCACTACCAGGCATCGCTTTGGTGGGTGCCCGCATCCACCCAAGGCGGCTTTGCTATCCTTTCCCCCCACGCCCGGGAGCCGTTCCGATGCCATCGCTGTCGCCCCGCCGCCCGCTGGTGCTGCTGGCCCTGATCGTCGTGATGGCGGCGATCTTCCTGATCGATACCGTCACCGACTACGCCGTGGCGGCGGCCTGCTTCTACGCAGCGGTCATCCTCGCCGCATCGCGCGTACTCGCCGCGCGCGGACTGATCAGCCTGGCCATCGCCTGCATCGCACTCACCGCCCTGAGCTTCTTCCTCACCCGCTTCGGCACCTACCGCATCGGCCTGGTCAACTCGGTGATCGGCATGCTGGTGATCGGCATCACCACCTACCTGGCGTTGAAGATGGAAGCGGCCAAAGCCGCAGTGCAGGAGGCACAGGGCCGCCTGCTGCGAGTGGCGCGCGCATCGACCGTGGGCGAGCTGACCACCTCCATCGCACATGAAGTGAACCAGCCGCTGGCGGCCATCGCCAGCAGCGCCGAAGCCTGCCAGCGCTGGCTGGCACAGGACCCACCGAACGTGGACAAGGCACGGCAGACCGTGGCCCGCATCCTGGCCGACGCGCACCGCGCCGGTGACGTGATCGCCCGTATCCGCGGCCTGACCCAGGGTGCTGCACCGGAACGACGCGCGTTTGACCTGAACCAGGCGGTGGAGGAAATGCTGGCGCTGTCGCGCAGCGAGCTGGACCAGCACGGCGTGGCCGTGGCCCTGCTGCTCGATGCCGACCTGCCGCTGGTGCAAGCCGATCGCGTGCAGGTGCAGCAGGTGATCGGCAACCTGATCCTCAATGCGGTGGACGCGATGGAAGCAGTGCCGGCTGCCGATCGACGCCTGTCCCTGTTGACCCAACGCGACGGACAGCGGATCAGCCTCAGCGTGCGTGACCGCGGTGTCGGCTTGCCAATCGACCATCCTGAGCGTGTGTTCGATGCGTTCTGGACCACCAAATCACACGGGCTGGGTCTCGGTCTCAGCCTGAGCCGTTCGATGATCGAGGCCAACGACGGCCAGATCCGCGCTGAGCGGCCGGCAGGTGGCGGCGCCTGCTTTGTGTTCGACCTGCCCATCGCCACGGAACGCCCTCATGCGTAAGCCCGCTGCACCCGCCGCCGATCCAGCGCCCATCGTCTACGTGATCGACGACGATCCGTCGGTGCGCGCCGCGTTGGAAGACCTGCTGGCCTCGATGGGCCTGCAGGTGCGGGCCTTCGCCTCCACCCAGGCGTTCCTCGAACATGAGCTGGAAGATGCGCCGGCCTGCCTGGTGCTGGACGTACGCATGCCGGGCCAGAGCGGGCTGGAGTTCCATCGCACGATGGGCAGCCACGGCCTGCAGCTGCCGGTGGTGTTCATCACCGGCCACGGCGACATCGCGATGGGTGTCAATGCGATCAAGGACGGCGCCATCGAGTTCCTGACCAAGCCGTTCCGTGACCAGGAACTGCTGGATGCGATCCACAAAGGCATCGAGATCGACCGCCAGCGCCGCCGTGACGGCGAGGCACTCGATGCCCTGCAGCAGCGCTGGAACACCCTCAACGCCGGCGAGCGCGAGGTGGTCGACGGTGTGGTGCGTGGCCGCCTCAACAAGCAGATCGCCGGCGATCTCGGCGTCAGCGAGATCACGGTGAAAGTGCGCCGCGCGCAGGTGATGCGCAAGATGGGGGCGCGTACGCTGGTCGACCTGGTGCGGATGTACGACCGCCTGCAGGCAGGTTCCCCATGAGCGTGCATGTCGCACTGCTGCGAGCAGTCAATGTCGGAGGTACCGGCAAGCTGCCGATGGTTGAACTGGTGGCGATGTGCGAAGACGCCGGCTTCACCGACGTGCGCACCTATATCGCCAGCGGCAACGTGGTGTTCCGCAGCGGACTTGACGAAGCCGGCGTGCGGAAAGCCCTTGGCCAACGGCTGCAGGCCTATGCAGGAAAACCGGTGGGTGTACTGGTGCGCTCGGCAGCCGAGATCGCAGCGGTTGCCGCCGGCAATCCGTTCCCGCACGCCGCCGGCAATCGTGTGGTCGCGCTGTTCGTGGATGAGGCACTGCCCACGAATCCCTTGACCGGGGTGACCGGCCTGCGCGATGAGCAGCTGGTGCTGGGTACCCGCGAGATCTTCGTCCACTATGGCGACGGCATGGCCGACTCACGCCTGCGGATTCCCTGTGCCCAGCAAGGCACCGCCCGCAACCTCAACACGGTCGGCAAACTTGCGGCAATGGCCGCCGCGCTCGACCAGGTCACCTCAGACAGTAGAGGGCGGCGGTAGAGTCGACTGTCAGTCGACTATCGCCCGCAGCGCGGGATTTTCCACAACCTTGTGGAAGAGCAGTCGACCAACATTCGACTGTACCCGGCAGAGGGCTGATCACGCCCGTTGCAGGCGCTGCTTCAACCGCGTATCCATCAACCCCACCGCCAGCAGCACCGCACTGGTCAACCAGCCAGCGGCCAACAGATGGGTCTGCGGCAACACCACGCCCAGCACGCCCAGCGCCACCGCGCCGATCAGATGCGAGTACGGTGCGCGCCCGTACACCACCCGCTTGTACAGCGCGCTGCCCAGCAGGTAGATCAACGGGCCGGCCACCAGCACGGCCGCATACACCGACGTCACCGCAGCGTGCGGGTGGTCCATGACCAGGTCATTGCCCACCGCCGTAGCGATGATCCCTGCGATCAGCAACGCGTGCACATAGTGGAAGTTGGCGCCCATCCGGCCCGGGTCTTCGGCATGGCTGATGGCCTCGGTGGCGTCGCGGCTGGAGATGCCGAAGTACAGCCACCACATGGCGATCGTGCCGGCGAACGTTGCCAGCACCGCCGACACCACTGCCCCGCTCCACTGTTCGACCTCGCTGAGCACGCCACCGGTGGCCAGCAACGTCTCGCCCAGTGCGACGATGACGAACAGCTGGCAGCGCTCGGCCAGGTGCCCGCCTTCGATGGTCCACTCACGGGTGTGCGAACGGCCCAGCCCCGGGAACGCGAAGCCGAACATCGGTGAGACGTACTCGCACGCCACCGCCACCGCCCACAGCGCCAACCGCGCATTGCCCTCGGATGCCGCACCTGCCAGCCAGAAGCAGGCCGACACGCTCACCCAGGCCAGCATGCGACGGAAGTTCGGTGCCAGTGGATGCGTGCGACCGACCTCCAGCAGCACGAAGGCGGTACGCCCGACCTGCATGGTGGCGTAGGCCCCGGCAAACACCCAGGCACGGTCGGCGAAGGCCTCGGGAATGGACGAGGACATCAACAAGGCCAGCAGCATGGTGGCGAACAGCAGGCCGCGGATGCGCGGTGCTTCCGGATCGAACCAGTTGCTGACCCAGCAGGCGTACTGCCAGCCCAGCCACACCGCAAACCACAGCACCAGGGTCTGCAGCACGCCGGCCAGATCCAGGTGATGCAGCAGGTGGTGGCTGAGCTGGGTGACCGCGAACACGTAGACCAGGTCGAAGAACAGCTCTTCGTAGGTCACGCGCGCATGGTGGCCGTCGCGCTGGCGCAGGGCCGGCAATCGCAGTCGTGTACTCATGGCTGTCCTTCAGCGCGCCAGGCGCCAGTAGAGCAGACCGGCCAGCAGGGCCGGCACCGCGAACACCAGCAGCAGGATCGGCAGTTCTTCACGTATCCCGTAGCCGGCCTTGCTGACCCCCACCCACAGGTTGGCCACCGTCACCAGCAGCCAGGTGGCAACGAATGCGATCAGGGCCGTGGGCAGCTGTGAGGTACCCACGCTCCACAGCCGTCCGAACAGCAGGAACACCCCAAGCAGCACGACGCCACCCACCATCACCAGAAGCACATGCATGGTCCACCTCCTTGAGCCTGCAGGCAGGCTAGCCGTGGGCGATTCTGCGCTCCAGCCGATGATCGTGGATTCACTTTCCAGGCGCGGCGAACAATCGCCATGATGATCGCGGCATGGCAAACGAGAACAGTTCCCATTAGTATTGCGTCATTGCGCAGGGATGACCTCCCGGCACCCGCCTTTCACCCTTGCTGCCCGTCCGGATGTCCCAGCCGACACTTCCCCGCCCACCTGCGCTGCCGCTGGTGACCTCGCTGGTGCGCCACTACGAGGAACTGGTGGACTACCTGCATCGCCGGTTCCGCTCGCCCGGGCTGGCCCGCGAAGTGGTGCACGATGTCTGTGTGCGCCTGCTGGAACGCCCGGCCGCGCATGACGCCCGCCAACCGATCGCGCTGCTGCGCAGGATCGCCCACGATGCGGCGGTCGACCGCTGCCGCGCCGAGGACCTGCGCCGGCACTGGGTGGAGCCCCGCGCCGAGCTTCCCGAAGGCGCCTGCGAGCGCCCCGGACCCGAGCGCCAGGCGCAGGGCCAGCAGGCGCTGCAGCGGCTGACCACCAGCATCGAGCGCATGCCCTGCCGGCGGCAGCAGGTGTTCATCCTGCACAAGATCCACGAGCTGCCCCAGGCCGAGGTGGCGCAGCGGATGGGCATCGGCCTGAAGGCAGTGGAACGTCATCTGCGCCTGGCCATGGCCGACTGCCGGCTGCACGGTGCGCTGCGGTGAGCCCTGCATCACCCGATCCGGCACCGCCGTCGGCGCCCGCCGAACCGTCCGCCGAGGACACGCTCGATCAGCACCGGGAGGCACTGAAGGAGCGTTTCCCGTTGCCAGGCCCGGAGCAGTTGCAGCGGCGGCGCGGCGGATCTGGCGCAAAACGGGTACTGCCGGTGCTGTTGCTTGCGGCCGGAGCGCTGCTGTTGACCGACCCGGCCTGGCAGGTGCGTGACTACCAGACCGCCGTCGGCGAGCGCCGCGACATCGAGCTGCCGGACGGCAGCCGCGTGCTGCTCGACGCGGGAACCCACCTGCAGGTCCGTCGCCATCTGCGTTCGCGGCAGGTGCTGCTGGCGCAGGGCCATGCGCGCTTCGAGGTGCAGCATTCGGCGTGGCGCCGCTTCCAGGTCGATGCCGGGCCGGTACAGGTACGCAACTACGGCACGGTGTTCGATGTTGACCGCCAAGGCGATCTCAGCGAGGTCACGCTGTGGCGCGGCGAGGTCGGTGTCAGCGTGGATGGCGGCGGCACCGAGCAGCGGCTGAAACCGGGGCAGCGCCTGCTGGCCCAGCCGGGGTCGCTGTCTCCTCCGGAAGCCGTGGATCCGGACCGGGCCGACTGGACCACCGGCCGGCTGCAGTTCGACCGCATGCCACTGAGCGAGGTGCTGCGCATCCTGCAGCGCTATCACGACCGTCCGATCGTGCTGGACGACCCGGCACTGGGTCCGCTGCAGGTGTCGGGTGTGTTCGATGCCGATCGTGCCGAGACGGCGGTCGCGCTGTTGCCGGAGATCCTGCCGGTCCAGGTGCAGACCGCCGCCGACGGCAGCCTGCATCTGCGCGCCCGCGATTGATTGCCACGCCGAGGGTGGGTTGCGCGCCATCCCATCCGGCAAGTGCTTGAACCCTTCCGAAGGACCCCCGCATGACCCGCCCTGTTCCGCCCGCCGCGCTGCGCCGGCTGGCCCCCACCCTGCTCGCCGCCTGCCTGTGTGCGGCGCTGCCCGCCACCGCGCAGACCGCTGCGTCCGCACCCGTCGAACTGCACCTGCCGGCCGGCCCGCTGCAAACTTCGCTCAACTCGCTGGCGCGGCAGAGTGGCATCCAGCTGCTGTTCGCGGCCGACAGCGTGAGCGGCCGCAACGCGCCCGCCCTCGACGGCCGCTACACCCCGCACGACGCCCTGCAGCGCCTGCTGGCCGGGCAAGGCCTGGCGATGCAGGAGCGCTCGCCGGGGGTGTTCGTGGTGAGTGCCGCGCCGGCACCCCCCAAACCCCGCGCTCCGGCCCGGGCCGCGTCATCGGCAGCGTCCCCGGCCACGACCACTTCACTGGCCCGCGTCACGGTATCGGCCTCGACCGCGCGCATGCCGCAGGGCGAGACCGCGATGCCCAACACCATCACCGTGCTGACCCGCGAGGACATCGCGCAGCAGCTGGCGCTGGGCTCGGATGTCTCGCGCGTGCTGTCGGCGCAGATCCCGGCATTTGCCCCGGCGCGCGAGAAGATGTCCAACTACGGCGAAACCATGCGTGGCCGCGGCATCCTGTACATGGTCGACGGCGTGCCGCAGTCGACGCCGCTGCGCGATGGCTCACGTGATTCGCACACCATCGATCCGGCGATGATCGAACGCATCGAGGTCATCCACGGTGCCAACGCACTGCAGGGCATCGGCGGTACCGGTGGCATCGTCAACATCATCACCCGCAGCGCGCCCAGCGAGCCCGGCGCCTTCCTGCTCGACACCAACGTCAGCTACAGCTCGGCGCTGCCCAGCCGCCGTGATGACAACGGCCAGCGCGGCTCGGCACTGGTCGGCGTGCGCGGCGAGCAGTTCGATCTGGTGGCCGGCCTGGCCTATGAGAAGCAAGGCCTGTACCACGACGGCGAGGGCCGTTCGATCGGTACCAACGCGCAGGGCGAACTGATGGATTCGACCTCGTCGAACGTGTTCGCCAAGCTGGGCTGGAACATTGCCGAGGGCCACCGCCTGCAGCTGATGGCCAACCGCTACGAGCTGCGCGGGCTGGACAACTACCTGGCGGTGAACGGTGATTACCGCACCGGTCGCCCGACCATTTCGGTGCCCGGCGATACCCCGCTGGAGCCGCCGATGAACCGCTCGCGTTCGTTGACGCTGGACTACAGCGCCGCCGATCTGCTCGGTGGCCGCTTCCAGGCGCAGGCCTTCGCGGTGGACTTCGAAGGCCGTTATGGCGCCAGCCAGTGGGATCCGTGGGGCAACACCGGCGCCAACGCCGCCTGGGACCAGACCCAGAACGAATCGGACAAGCGCGGCTTCAAGCTGACCCAGAGCTGGGCCCGCATCGCCGACACCACGCTGGACGTGACCCTGGGCCTGGACGGCCTGCGCGACCGCACCCATCAGGTGCTGCTGGCCAGCGGCATGAACTGGGTGCCGCAGACCACCTACCAGAGCCTGTCGCCGCTGCTGCAGCTGCACTGGTGGCCAACCGACCACCTGATGCTGTCCGGCGGCCTGCGCTACGAAAAGGGCGAGCTGGAAGTAGCCGACTACACCACCCTGCCCCGCTACGGCGCACGCAAGGTGGCTGGCGGCAAGCCGACCATGAGCGAGACCCTGCCCAACTTCGGCGCGGTCTGGTACATCAACGATCGCCTCAATGCCTACGCCTCGTATTCGGAAGGCTACACCGTGGCCGACGTCGGTCGCGTACTGCGCGCGATCAACCGCGACGGCCAGCGCGTTGACAATCTGATTGACCTGTCACCGGTGGTGTCGGACAACCGCGAGATCGGCCTGGAGTACGACGATGGCCGGTTCAGTGGCGATATTGCGTACTACACCTCTGAATCCAAGCTGGGCTCGGTGCTGATCTACGACCCGGGCATCGACGCCTATGCGGTGCAGCGCCAGGCCACCCGCGTGGAAGGCTTTGAAAGCAACCTGCGCCTGCGCTTGGGCGACAGCCGGCTGGGCCTGGGTTATGCACGCGCCAACGGCCGCTACGATGCCGACGTCGATGGCCGCCTCGACAGCGACCTGGCCGGTGTCAACATCGCGCCGAACCGGCTGACCGCGTTCTGGGAACAGAGCTGGACGCCGCAGCTGAGCACCCGCCTGCAGGCCAGCCATGCCTTCGACCGCGACTTCGACCTGCGTGGCGCGCGGGTGGCGGAGTTCGAGGGTTACACCACGGTGGACCTGGTCGCGCGCTACACGCTGGACAAGCACGCCTTCACGCTGGGCGTGCAGAACCTGGCGAACAAGCAGTACATCAGCTACTACTCGCAGACCACGCCGTCGAACCCGAGCTATTTCTCGGGCCGTGGTCGGGTGGTGACGCTGGGGTGGCAGTACCGGTACTGATCCATGGCGCCCTTATGGGAGCCATGAAATCTATGCGCGACGCGATGAAGGAGGCCCATGCTAGTTTCTGGGCCTCCTTCAAACGGACGTGAACCATGCGTTTTTCCCTGCTCGCCGTCACACTGGCCGCTGTTCTTCCGGTCGCGCACGCCAGCGCCGCCGAGGCACCCCTGCCGCAGTTGCGGGCCTACACCGTGGATGCTTCCTGGCTGCAGCCGATGGCACCGCTGCAGATTGCTGACCACACCTGGCAGATCGGCACCGAGAACCTGACCGCACTGCTGGTGCAGACCGCCGAGGGCGCGGTGCTGCTCGACGGCGGCATGCCACAGATGGCCGGCCACCTGCTCGACAACATGAAGGCACGCGGCGTGGCACCGCAGGACCTGCGTCTGATCCTGCTCAGCCATGCGCATGCCGACCATGCAGGCCCAGTGGCGGAACTGAAGCGCCGCAGCGGCGCGCACGTGGTCGCCAACGCGGAATCGGCGGTGCTGCTGGCACGTGGTGGCAGCGATGATCTGCACTTCGGCGATGGCATCACCTACCCGCCTGCCAATGCGGACCGCATCGTAATGGATGGCGAGGTGGTCAAGGTGGGCGGCATCGAATTCACCGCGCACTTCATGCCGGGACACACCCCGGGCAGCACCGCTTGGACCTGGACCGATACCCGCGAGGGCAAGCCGGTGCGCATCGCCTACGCCGACAGCCTGAGTGCACCGGGATACCAGCTGCAGGGCAATGCGCGCTATCCGCGCCTGGTCGATGACTACAAACGCAGCTTCGCGACGGTGCGGGCGTTGCCCTGTGACGTGTTGCTGACCCCTCATCCGGGTGCCAGCAACTGGGACTACGCCTCCGGCAGCAAGGCCAGCGCCAAGGCACTGACCTGCAAGGCCTACGCGGATGCAGCCGAACAGAAGTTCGACGCACAGCTGGCCAAGGAAACAGCCGGGGCCCGCTGATTCTGTAGCGTCGAGCTTGCTCGACTGAAGCAGAGCAGTCGAGCATCGCTCGACTCTACAAAGAGCACGCCGAGGGTGGGCTCGGCTCTCCGAAGGGTGCCGGTCAGGACGACCGGCACCCGTGACTGTCAGCCGCCCTGGCCGTGCTGCGCGAACGGCTCGGTGGTGCCATCGGTGCGCACCAGCTCGACGGTATACGGCTGCACGTAGCCGTCCGGCATTTCCATGCCCGGCGAACCGGCCGGCATGCCCGGCAACACCAGGCCGCGCGCTGCCGGCCGCTTCGCCAGCAGTCGCTTGATGTCCTCGGCCGGGATATGGCCTTCAACCACGTAGCCACCGATCTCGGCGGTGTGGCAGGAGGCCTTGCCGACCGGCACACCCAGCCGGACCTTGATCGGGTTCATGTCAACGGTATTGCGTACATCCACCTGGAAGCCTTCGGCCTTCAGGTGGTCGACCCAGATGCCGCAGCAGCCGCAGCTTGCGGTCTTGTGCACGATGGCGATGGGCAGTGCCGGATCCACCTGCGACGGGCTGGCCTTGATCGGTGCCGCCGGGGCTTCGCTGGCAACCGGTGCGGCAGGCGATTCTTCAGCTGCACGTGCGCAGGCGGTGCTGACCAGCACGGTGCCCAGCAGCAGGCCGAGGGAGAGAGAACGGTTCATGGTGTTGATTCCTTTGCAGATGCGGGCAACGCGGCCCGCTGCCTGCGCATCGAAGGCACAGGCAGAGTCGAGAATGAGTCGAGCAGCTACGGCAGGCGCTTGAGGCCTGCAGGGAATCACACGATGGGAGGCCGTAGCGGATCCGGCAACGGCGGCGGTGCGCGTTGCTGGGCGCTGGCTGGCAAAGGCGCCTCACGCCAGGGTGACGCTGGCGTTCCGCTCAGGGTGGCCAGCATGCCGAGGCTGGCCGGCGGGCATTCGCACTCATTGCTCTGGCAGACCGTTGATGCTGCCTCGTCGCAGCATCCGGCCATGGCCGCCGAATGCGGTGCGGCGCAATGGTCCGCGCTGGACTGCGCCGCGTACGAGGATGAGGCAATCGCAAGCGCCGGTGCGTTCAGCACCAGGGCAAGGAGGAGCATCCATCGCAGCAGCAGGCCAGGCAGGTTCACCGGACGATGATAGCCGATGAACGCATCACGCAATCGCCTCGGCCATCGCCCGCATCCTTACCGGGATCGACTTGGCCGCTGGGGTACCGCTGACCCGGTCGTAGTAGTCCAGCGGCAGCAGCGGGTTCAACTCGGGGTAGTAACCGGCCAGGGCGCCGCGCGGCATCGGGTAGTCCAGTAGGGTCAGGCCCTCGATGCGCCGCTGCATGCCATCACCGCTGATGGTCTCCAGGCTGACCAGCGCCTCCTTCTCCAGCCCGCGCGCCAGCCGGTCCTCGATGTTCATGAACAGCACCATGCGATCGTTGTACACGCCGCGGTAGCGGTCGTTGTAGCTGTAGATGGTGGTGTTGTACTGGTCGTGTGAGCGCACTGTGGCCAACCGCAGCATCCCGGGATCGTCCACCGGCGCGTCCACGTCCAGGCCTGGCATCACCAGGATGTTGGCCTTGCCGTTGGGCGTGGGCCACACCCGGCGGCGCGGCGGAATGTCCAGGTGGAAACCGTGCGGCTGCTGGATGCGTTCGTTGAAGCCGGTGTAGATCTCCGGGTACACCGCCGCGATCAGCTCCCGGATGGGAGCGTAGTCATGCATGCACCCGGCCCAGTCGACCTTGCTGTGCGGCAATGTTGCCATCGCCATGCGGCAGACGATCTCGACCTCCGGGAGCACGTCCGTGCTGACCGGCTCGAGCACGCCGCGCGAAGCGGTCACGTTCGACATCGCGTCCTCGATGGTGACGAACTGCTCGCCGGCAGGCGTGACGATGCGCTCCGAACGCGCGACCACCGGCAGGATCAAGGCATCGCGGCCGTGCACCAGATGACCGCGATTGAGCTTGGTGGCGATGCCCACCGTCAGCTCCAGGCCACGCATGGCCTCGTACGCGCGCGGCGTATCGGGCACGGCGTGGATGAAGTTGCCACCCATACCGATGAACACCTTGGCGCTGCCGTCCAGCATCGCCTCGATCGATTCGACCACGTGATGACCGTGCTCGCGCGGCGGATCGAAGCCGAATACCTGCTGCACGCGGTCCAGATAGGCCGGCTTGGGTTTCTCGTCGATGCCGACGGTTCGGTCGCCCTGCACGTTGGAATGGCCACGGATCGGCCCGATGCCGGCGCCGGGCTTGCCGAAGTTGCCACGCAGCAACAGCAGGTTGGCCACCTGCTGCAGCAGGGTCGAACCATACTGATGCTGGGTCAGGCCCATGCCATAGCAGATCACCGTGGCCTTGGAGCGGATGTAGATCTCGGCGCAGCGGCGGATCTGCGCCTGCGTGATACCGGAGACCTGCACGATCTCGTTCCAGTCCTGCGCCATCACATCTGCGCGCAGTGCGTCCAGGCCCACCGTGTGCTCGGCCAGGAAATCGTGGTCAAGCACGCGCTCACCCTGCGCTTCGCGCTCGAACATCACCTTCATCATGCCCTTGATCAGGGCCAGGTCGCCGCCAATGCGGATGTGCACGAACTCACTGGTGATCTCGGTCGAACCGAACGTGGCCATCTGCACCATGTCCTGCGGTTCGGCGAAACGGATCAGCGCGCGCTCGGGCATCGGGTTGACCGCCACGATCGGGATGCCGCGTTTGCGCGCCTCGACCAGGTTGCTCATCATCCGCGGCGAATTGGTGCCGGTGTTCTGGCCGATCACGAAGATCGCCTCGGCGTGCTCGAAATCCTGCAGCACGATGGTGCCCTTGCCCACGCCGATGGCCGGCGGCAGGCCGCGGCTGGTCGGCTCGTGGCACATGTTCGAGCAGTCCGGGAAATTGTTGGTGCCGAACTCGCGCACGAAGATCGAATACAGGAATGCAGCTTCGTTGGGCGTGCGACCGGAGGTGTAGAACTCTGCCTGGTGTGGGCTGTCCAGCGCCTGCAGGTGGCGGCCGATCAGCGCGAAGGCATCGTCCCAGCTGCACGGCACGTAATGGTCGGTCGCCGTGTCGTAGCGCATCGGCTCGGTCAGCCGGCCCTGCATCTCCAGCCAGTAGTCGGTCTGCGCCATCAGTTCGGTGACCGTGTGCCGGGCAAACAGCTCGCGGCCGGCACGGAACTGCGTGGCTTCCCAGGCCAGTGCCTTTGCGCCGTTCTCGCAGAATTCCAGTTTCCTGCGCTCGTCGGCATCGGGGAACGCGCAGCTGGGGCACTTGAAGCCACCGGGCTGGTTCATCGCCAGCAGCGCCTTCGAGCCCTTGCCGATCACACTCTGCTGCAACAGCACCTTGGCCGTGGCGCCGGCGGCACCCCAGCCACCGGCCGGCTGGTTGTAGGGCTTGTAACGCGGCGGCTTCTGCTCGGACATGTTCGGGAACCTGGCGGGAGGAACACAACAATCAACGGCGCGGGATGGGCCGGATGCGGCGTCTGCAGCGCGGCCAGCCCCGCAGTCAAGCACGGACAAGGCCGCTTCGCCAGAGGCAGATGCTGTTTTCAGCGCAGCCTGCCATGACAACGGTTACACCCGCGTCAGCGCCCGGCCACTGCGCTATTCTCGAAACGTGGGTGGTCCACCACCTGCGTATTTCCCTTGCCCGGACGCGCTGCATGCCTGATTCGACCCCACCGCACACCCCGCCTGCCGGCACGGCCCAGCGCCCGTTGCTGCGCTGGCGCAGCGAGGGGCACCAGCCGCAGGTCGACGTGGTGGCCGAGGAAGTGCCGGTTGCACTGCGCTACAACGGCGCCGCCTTCGCGGTGATGATGGCCACGCCCTGCGACCTGGAAGACTTCGCGCTGGGTTTCTCGCTCAGCGAGGGGTTGATCACTGCGCCCTCGCAACTGCTGTCGATCGAGGTCCGCGCGCAGCTGGAGGGCATCGAACTGCAGATGACCGTTTCCGAAGACGCACCCGGTGCCGATCTGGATCCGGCCAATGGCCGCCTGCTGCCCGGTCGCGGTGGCTGCGGCCTGTGCGGCACGCGCCAGCTGGAGGATGTGCTGCGCCCGCTGCCGCAGATCCGCGAGCGCCGCACCTATCCTCATGCCGCGTTGCAGCGGGCGCTGGCCACGCTGGCGCAGCATCAGCCGATGAATGCGGTAAGCGGCTCGACGCACGCCGCCGCCTGGGCCGATGCCAGTGGGCGCATCGGCTGGGTGCGCGAGGACGTGGGCCGCCACAACGCGCTGGACAAACTGATCGGCGCCCTGCATCACAACGAGCACGCCATCGACGGTGGGTTGCTGGTGATTTCCAGCCGCGCCAGCTATGAGATGGTCAGCAAGGCGATACGTGCGGGTGCCAGCGTGCTGGCAGCGGTGTCGGCGCCGACCGCGCTGGCGATCGACCTGGCCCGCAGTGCGGGACTGTGCCTGGTCGGGTTCGCGCGGGAGAGCGGGTTCAATGTGTATACGCACCCCGAGCGGCTGCAGGCGGACGACAGGTAGCGCCGACCACCCCGTCTGCTCCCTTTCGACCGGCCCGGGCGGCCCATTGCCACCCGGGCCAGACCGTACCTCAGCGCAGCGCCACCTTCGGGAAGTCCACAGGCACGTCGAAGGCCACGTTGACGTAGTTGGTGAACAGGTTGAGCGCCACATGGGCGAGGATCTCGACGATCTGCTCGTCATCGAAGCCGGCTGCGCGCAGCGCCTGCACATCACCGTCGGTAATCTGTGCACGCTGCTCAACCACCTTCAGCGCGAAGTCGAGCGCCGCCGAAGTGGCCGGATCACTGGACTGGCCGATCTGCGCGGCGGCCATCTGCTCGCTGCTGGCGCCGGCCTTGCGACCCAGCGCCGTGTGCGCGGCCAGGCAGTACTCGCAGGCATTGTGGTTGGCAATGGCGACGGCGATCTGCTCGCCCAGCAGCGGCGACAGGCGACCGCCGCCCAGTGCGCCGAACGAGCCCCACATGCTCTGCAGGGCGGCCGGCGAATTGGCCACAGCGCGGAACATGGCCGGGGTGGCACCGAAGGCGGCGTGGACCTGGCCCAGGAGGGCCTGGCGGTCGGCGGTGGTGTTGGCGGCATCGATCAGGGGGACACGGGACATGGTGGATCTCCTTCGGAAAGCGCCCGGGATTGGACGACCCGGCCATCCTAGGTAGACTCGATGGACGCAACAGACCAGATCAGCCGCCATTGTTGTCCATTCGTCCATGCGCACACTTCCCACTCCTGCAGACCGCTCCGCGCCCGACCGCCTCTCCTCTCTGCTGGAACGCTTCCGGGTGCAGGCCGCGCTGTTCCATAGCGGCCCGCTGTGTGGACGGCAGGTGTTCGAGCCGCAACCCGGGCGCGCTTTCCTGCACATCCTGCGCCAGGGTGAGATGGAGGTCCGTCATCCCGATGGCGATACCGCGCTGCCACGGTTGAAGATCGACACCCCCAGCCTGCTGCTGTACCCACAGCCACTGCACCACGTGTTCTTCAATGCGCCGCTGGATGGGCCGGACTTCACCTGCGCCACGCTCGACTTCGATGGTGGCGCGCGCAACCCGATCGTGCAGTCGCTACCGCCGGTGATGGTGGTGCCGCTGGCCGCGATCGACGAGCTGGACGACACCCTGCATCTGCTGTTCACCGAGGCCGACCGCCAACGCTGCGGTTCGCGGCTGCTGACCAACCGGCTGTTCGAAGTGGCGCTGATCCAGATCCTGCGCTGGGTGGTCGATCATCCCGATGCGGCCGGGGTCAGCCACGGGCTGATGCGTGGGCTGTCAGATGCACGGCTGGCACGCACACTGGTGGCAATGCACCAGGCGCCGCAGGACGAATGGACGCTGCCGCGCATGGCGTCGACCGCCGGCATGTCGCGTAGCGCGTTCGCAGCCGTGTTCAAGGAGGTGATGCAGGCGACGCCGGCCAGTTATCTGCTGGATTGGCGGCTGAGCCTGGCCTGCGCGCAGTTGCGGGCGGGCGTGGCGGTCAAGCAGGTGGCGATCGAGGTGGGGTTTGCCGATACCGCGTCGTTGTCGAAGGCGTTCCGCAAGCGATTGGGGGCCTCGCCGAGGGCCTGGCTGGCCGCGAGCGCAGCGCAGGCTGGGTAAATGGAGAGGGGTAGAGTCGACGGCTGGTCGACTATCGCGCGAAGCGCGGGATTTTCGTGAGCAGCCGACCAGCGGTCGGCTCTACCAAGAGCGGCGTCCCCGCGTCGGTCGACGGCTCAGCTGGACGTCCCATCAGACTTCGCCAGCAGCCCGGCGATGCGCTCCGCTACCTGGGCGCGCACGCTTTCATCCAGCTGCCCTTCGTACATCGCCTCGTAGATCCACAGGCCATCGGCCGCCAGCCGCGCCACGAAGTTGTCGAGCGCGGCCGGGTCATTCTGTCCGGCCGACGGCGGCAACGGCGCCCAGCGCCGAACAGCCGGTCCCCACGGACGCTCATCGGCGTCCGGGTCGGCCGATTCGAGCATGAACATCAGTTCGGCACGGGTGGCACTCTGCGCCGAGACGCGCACGAAGGTCTGGTAGCGCTCCAGCGCAGATGCTTCCTCCGCACGCTTGCCCAGCAGCGTTTCCATCGACGTCTCCCAGGCCTGCACCAGGTGCTCGTCGATACCGCGCAGCAGCGCTTCGCGCGACGGGAAGTGATACAGCAGGCCGCCACGGGTCAGCTTGGCCTCGGCCGCCACCGACTCGAAGGTCACCGCGCGCACGCCGTCACGATTGATCACGTTGACGGCGGCGTCGAGGATGCGGTCGCGCTTGCTGGTTCTCATCGCGTCATTTTACGCGATCGGCCGCACCCTCGCGGCCACCGACGCGCCCCCGCAACAGGCGCGCGATGATCGCCGCGCCCACTGCCAGCACCACCGTGATCACCAGCAGCACGATCTGGTAGCCACGGTCATACGCGGCCGTGGCCAGTGCGAACCACTCGCCCTGCCCGCTTTCGCGTGCCACGTGCAGCGCCTGGGTGAAGCCCTCGCGGGCAAGCTCGGGCATGTCCGCCGAGACCGGCAGGAAGGCACCGTACATTGCCGCACTCAGGCTGCCCAGCATCGCCACCGCGAGCAGGCCACCAAACTCGTAGGACACCTCTTCCACCGATGAGGCCATGCCCGCGCGGTGCGCCGGTACGTTGTTGAGGATGGCAGTGGACGCCACCGAGATGGCCGAGCCCATGCCAAAACCGGTGATCGCCATGCCCGCCACCACCCAGCCGAGGCCGTGCGGGAAGCCGAACGCCACAACACCGACACCCACGGCGCCAGCCGCCAGGCCGCCGCAGATCAGCGGGCGCAGGCCCACGCGGTGCAGGATGCTGCCACCCAGCAGCGCGCTCGGCAGGCTGCCCAGCGCCGCCACCGATACCAGCAGGCCTGCCTGCAGCGGCGTGAAGCCCGCCACCAGCTGGAAGCGCTGGGTGGTGACCAGCTGCAGGCCAGCCATCGCGAACAGGGTGAACACCGCCGACAGCGTGCCGGCCAGGAACGCAGGATTGCGGAAGATCGCAAAGTCCAGCAGCGGGTACGGCAACTGCTGCTGGCGACGTGCGAACGCTGCGCCGCTGATGACGGCCAGCAGCAGCGCACCGGCACCCAGCGCATACGACGGCGGCGTAGCGATCAGCGACTTGATGGCCAGCACCAGGCCGGACAGCGCCGCCAATGCCAGCAACGAAGACACCAGGTCCCACGGCCGCGAGGTATCGCGCTGGCCTTCCGGTGCCAGCAGCAGGGTTGCAACGAAGGCCACCACCACCACCGGCACGTTGATCAGGAACACCGAGCCCCACCAGAAGTGCTGCAGCAGCCAGCCGCCGATGATCGGGCCCAGTCCCGCACCGACGATGGCCACTGAGCCCCAGATGGCGATGGCAATGTTGCGCTCGCGCTCTTCGTGGAAGCTCAGGCCGATCAGCGCCAGCGTGGCCGGCATCATCGCCGCCGCACCGACCGCCAGGAACGCACGGGCGGCGATCAGCTGCGCGGCGCTGTCAGCGAAGGCCGCCGCCAGCGAGGCGGTGCCGAACACCACCAGGCCGATCAGGAACATGCGGCGGTGACCGATGCGGTCACCAAGCGTACCGGCGCCCAGAAGCAGGCCGGCCATCACCAGCGGATAGGCGTTGATGATCCACAGCGCCTGGCCGGCACTGGCCGAGAGTTCCTCGGTGAGGGTGGGCAGCGCGGTGTAGAGCACGGAGTTGTCGAGCGTGACCAGCAGCAGGCCGGCGGCGACGGTGAACAACAGCGCCCAGCGACGGGCACGCGACAGGGCCGGAGCACCGGCCAGGGGCTGGGACAAAGCCATGGGAGAACCTGGTGGGGTGGAGCACGGCCATAACTATACCGGATGTCCTGTATAGTTATGACCTTCGGAATTCACCAGTTCAGGGTCTGTAGGGGCAAGTCTGCTTGGCTGAACCGCCAGCTAGGCATGGCCTGGCTCTACTGGTAAACGCTTATCGGCAGTCTTCCGGCAGCGCGGCAATCGCCGACACCACCGCACCCTGCATGCCCTGCCCCACGGCCATGTCCAGTTCCCCGCCCGTTGCCCCATGCTGGCGCCGCAGTTCGTCCTCGCACAGCCCACGCACCCGCGCACGCGCATTGGCGCGCAGGCTGCTGCAACGCCAATCGGTGCCCCCCAGCGGCAGCACCGAATACACCACGCTGTTGCAGGCGTTACCGGCGCGCTGCTGCAGCGACAGGCCGCCGAAATCACGCGGTTCGCTGCTGCGCTGCGGATCGAAATAGCTGTCCGGGAAGGTGCGCGCGTACTGTTCGATGTCCACCTGCATGCTGCGCCCACCGGCCAACGGCATCTGCAGCGGCTGGCCACAACGCGTGGCGTCTGCACGATGCTGGATGTACTGGTAGATCGGCCGGTCCAGCGTTGGATCCTGCTGGGTCACCGCACTGACCGCCACCAACACCGGCAACGATGCACGATTGGCCATGCGCGCCAGCAGCCCCGTCTGTGCCGGCTGGCAGCGGTCGCGCAACGTGGCCGCCAGCAGGAACAGCACGTCGTTGCGAAAAGCGTGGTCTTCGCCGAGGCGTTGTTCGATGCGCTGGCTGGCATCGGTCGCGGGTGCCGGGAAGGCGATCGCCGGTGGCTCGGTCACGTCGACGCACAGGTGCCACCACACCAGCAACACCACGCTGGTGACCAACACGCCCGCAACGATGATCCAACGTGTGCGCATCAATTGTGGATCGCCGTCAGTGTCGCCGCCGCCGCGTCGTAGGACGCGCTGGCAATATCCGCATCGAAGCGCTTGACCTGCAGGCGGCCGGCAAGCCGGTACGGGTCCCACAGGTCTCCCAGTGCGATCGGCGTGGCCAGGGTCACATGGATGATCTGGTTCGGTGGCGGTGGCGGCACATGGATGCAGGCCCCGTAGAACGGCACGAACAACAGTTCCTCGACCAGTCCCGCGTCGTTGGTGCCCAGCGGCACCACGTAGCCATCCAGATCCACCGCGCGACCGTCGACAGCGTCGACCACGCGCGAAGAGCCGAACTGCTTGGCGCGATCCGGGCTGGAATGGTCGATCTCCTGCCCCGGTGGCGTGCCCGAGCCGGTGTCATCGATCAGCCCGCCCACGCCGTCCATGCCATTGCGTGACAGGCCGATCTGCGGCGGCGGGCGCTGGTAGGTCACTTCGTCGGGCCGCAACGCGTCCCAGCGAGCGATGGGCGCTTCGGTCGTGGCGGAGGGCGCCGGTTTGCCCTGCGACGTGACCACGACGGCATCGTCGCCCGGCGACGTACAGCCTGCCAACCAGACGCATCCCAGCACCAACAGCAGATGACTACGGTTCATAAGGCCTCAACTGTGCGTCACGCATGGTATAGGCGGAGCCGGCCAGATCATCGTCCAGCCGTTCGGCACGCAGGGTACCGGCCAGGAAGAACGGCGAATACATGTCCGGCATCTCGATCGGGCGCGGCAGCACCACGTGCACGATCTGGTTCGGCGGTGGCGGCGGCACATGGATGCAGGCGCCGTAGTACGGCACGAACAGGAATTCGGTCAGCCGCCCGTCCTGCGCGTTGGCCAGCGGCACCACGTAACCCGGCAAGCGCACCGGCCGCTGCAATACGGTGTCCACAGTGCGGAACGTACCGAACTGCGGCATGCGCCGGTTGCCGTTGTGCTCGACCTCCGGGCCCTCGCCGCGCTCCAGCGCCGCCAGTTCTTCCTTCGGCATCATCTGCAACCAGTCCAGTTCCTGTTCCTCGGCAGCTGCCGGGGCATCGCGATCGACCACCGGTGACGGTGGCAGCGCCTGCACGCCGGTATCGACCGGGCGTTCGCAGGCGGTCAGCACCAGCAACATTGGCAACAGCGGCAACCAGCGCATGCTCAGCCCCCGGGTGACAGGCCATCGGCCAGCGTGCGCCGATAGGCCAGCAGCGCCGGTACCAGGCCGGCCACCGCGCTGATCGCCAGCACACCCGCGACCCACGCCAGTTCGCGGCCATCCGGCCAGATGTGGGTGATCGAAAGGCCGAAGTTGGCCAGCGCCCAGCCACGCCCGGCCAGGCTGGCCACCACCAGTGCGGCCAGTGCGAGCACGCAGGCAAGCGCGCTGGTCGCTACCGCCTCCACCACCAGCAGGCTGGCGATATAGCCCGGGCGTGCACCGATCGCACGCAGCACGGCCATCTCGCGCCGGCGCTCCTGCAGGGTCGAGACCAGCAGTGCCACCAGCGAGACCATGCCCAACAGCACCACCATCGCACTGATCAGCTGCAGTGCCCGCTCGGCGGTGCCCAGTGATTGCCACAGCTGCTGCAGGGTTACGCCGGGCAGGATCGCCAGCATCGCCTCGTCCGGGTACTCGTTGATCCTGCGCTGTACCGAGAACGTGGCGATGCGCGAATTCAGGCCGAGCATGAAGGCGGTGATGCTGGTCGGGGTCAGGTCCAGATGGCGCGCCTGCTCGGCGCTGACACTCTGGCTGCGCAGCTGCACGCCGGAGCGCCAGTCGACATGGATCGCCTCGATGGCCGGCAGCGAGACCAGCACCGAGGAATCGACCGGCGTGCCGGTGCGCTGCAGGATGCCGGCCACACGGAACGGCTTGTCGGCATGCGTGGCCAGCGTGACCGCGCCGGTGCCGTGCGCCAGCACGATCTCGTCGCCGAGGCCGACCTTCTGCGCGCGTGCCACCTCTGCGCCGATCACGGCGTCGTACAGATCGTCGAACGGCCTTCCCTGTGCAAACGCCAGCGCATGTCCCGCGCCGTAACGATAGTGCTCGAAGTAGCCGCCACTGGTGCCGACCACCCGGTAGCCGCGCCACGAATCGCCCAGCGACAGTGGCACCGCCCAATTCACCTGCGGCAGCGAGGACAGCTCCTGGTAGGACTGCCAGGACACGTTGTTGGTCGGGTCGCCGATGTGGAACACCGAATACAGCAGCAGGTTCACCGGCCCGGAGCGGGCACCAACGATCAGGTCCGTGCCTGAGATGGTGCTGGCAAAACCTTCATGCGCCTGCGTGCGCACGCGCTCAACACCGAGCAGCAGCACCACGCTGAGGGTGATCACCAGCACGGTGAGGCTGACGCTCAATGCGCGGCTGCGCAGGCTGGCCCAGGCAAGTTCAAGCATGGGTGCCACCTGCGTGATTGATCTGCGACAACGCGATGGTGCGGTCGAACAAGGGCTGCAGGCTTTCATCGTGGCTGACCACCAGAACCGTGGTACCGGCGGCCCGGCACTGTGCGGACATCAGCTGCAGGAAGGCGGTCGCAGCTTGGCGATCCAGCGCCGAAGTCGGCTCGTCGGCCAGCAGTACTGCGGGGCGGCCGATCAGGGCGCGTGCGGCGGCCACGCGTTGCTGCTGGCCGACACTCAGGGTACCGGCCGCACGCTTGGACAGCGCCGGGTCCAGCTGCAGCGCTTCCAGCAGGCGCAGGATCTCGTCGTCCAGCGGCCCGCTGATGCGCTCACTGCGCACCGGAGAAAAGCGCAGGCCCAGCGCGATGTTGTCGCGTACGCTGAGAAACGGCAGCAGATTGAACTGCTGGAAAATCACGCCCAGGTGATCGGCACGGAAGCGATCGCGCGCGGCACCCCGCATCATCTGCAGCGCGTGACCCGCCACTTCGACGCGCCCCCTGCCGGGTAGCAGGACGCCGGCCAGCAGGCCGAGCAAGGTGCTCTTGCCGCCCCCGCTCACTCCACGCAACAGCACGCTACTGCCCTGCTCTATCAGCAGCTGCGGGATATCCAGCACCAGGCGTGTTGCGTAGCCGAACTGCACATCCTCCAGGGCGATCACCGCTGGCGTGCTCACGGCGCCAGCACCACGCGCAGGTTGTCGGCACTCAGCACGCTGCGGTCCTGGCCGTTGGCCGTCGCACTGTTGACGATGACTTCGTGCAACCCGGGGAACAGCACCGGCAGGCGCACGACCAAGGCGCGCAGTGCACTCGGATTCGTGCAGCGATACTGCAGGTTGGCAGTGAAACCGGCGTGGCGATGCTGCCCGGCCGCTGGCACAGCGGCGGTCGCAGCGAAGCCTTCGGCACTGGCGTCACTGCTGGCCAGGCGGCAGTTGGCGGCGGTGGGCAGGGTCACCCAGCTGCCGCCCTTCAGCAATGCCGTGGCGCGCGACAGTGCCGCCTGCTCGGTCGCGTTGGCGGGCGGTCGCTCGAAATCAAGAATGCCGATACCCGGCGCCTGCAGGGCGAACTCCAGCGTTCCCTGGTCGAGTGCGAGATCAACGGTGGCCTGGCCGTGCACGTGTGGCGCGTGCTGGCGGACATCGTGTGCCTGGGCCGCGTTGGCGGCCAGCAGCAGGAAAAGAGCAGCAGGAAGCTTCATGGGGGAGACTCCAATTGTTACTATGTAACATAATGGACCACATCCCCCCGACCCCCGCAAGGGCTCTGGCCCAGCCGCCAACTTCGGCACGCTGGCATCCCCGTTTCGATCTGGCCGGCGCCTGGCTGTCGCTGGCCTGCGCCGCCCATTGCATCGCCCTGCCGCTGCTGCTGGCCTTCGTGCCGGCGGCAATGATGGCGCTGCGCTCGTTCCAGCACCCCGGCCACGGCGTGATGACGCTGCTGTTGATGATGTCGCGCTGGGAATGGTTGTTCGCATTGTTGGCCTCGACGTTGGCGCTGGCCAGTACCACGGCCGGGCTGTACCGGCATGGGCGCTGGCTGCCGGTGCGGCTGGCCGTGGTTGGCACGGTCCTGCTGGTGTCGGCGTCGCTGTACCTGCCGTTGAAGGAATCGCTGCTCTGGCATGGTGTGGCCACCGCCTGCGGCGGCGTGCTGCTGGCATGCGCGCACATCGGCAACCGGCGGGCATTGCACCAGCACCGGTAGCGCCGGGCCATGCCCGGCGGGGTGCCGCCACCCACGCTTGGCGTGGATCTACCGTGGATTCCTCAGAAGCGGTAACCCACTTCCGCGCCGAAGATGCGCGGGCTGTCGACCGGGCCGTAGTAGTTGCCGTCGCGCCCGAAGGCCAGGTTGTCGAAGATCAGGCCATTGATGCGGCGCTTGTTGGTCAGGTTCTGCACGAACACCCGCGCGCTCCACGGCCCGGTCTCGTAGCCCAGCTGCGCACCGAGCACGGCCACTGCGGGCTGGAACGCGCGGTTGCGTTCATCCAGTGCACTGGAGCCGGTGAACTGCGATTCCAGCCGTGCATGGATGCCCGAGTCGAACTGATAGCGCGCCGCCAGATAGCCAGTGTAATGAGGGGTCAGCTTGACCCGCTTGCCATCCAGGTTCTGGTCCACGCTGACCCACAGCTTGGTGTACTTCGCATCGACGTAGCCCACATTCGCCATCAGGGTGAAACCCGGCAGCACTTCAAACACGCCCTCCAGCTCGACACCACGCGAACGGATCGAGGCATCCGAACCGACGTAGTCCGACGAGATCGGGCGGCCGTTGGCATCGGTGGCCACCTGGATCTCCTGCCAGTTGTCCGAGGTGATGTGGAACAGCGCGCCGCCGATGTGGCCACGACCGCCGGCCAGATTCATCTTGAAGCCCAGCTCATGGCTCCACATGCGCTCGGATTCGTAGCGCAGTACCTTGTCGTTGACCACATCGCTCTGCGCCGCAGCCAGATTGAAGCCACCCGGAATGTAGCCCTTGGCCGAGGCCGCGTAGAAGGACAGGTCGTCAGTGGCGTCGTAGCGCAGCGACACCCGCGGCAGCGTGGCCGAGAAGGTATGCGCCAGCGCGGCATCGCGGTACAGCACGGGGCCACCGGCACCCAGATCCAGCGCGCCAGCACGCTGTTCGGTGGAGCGCCGGGCCTGCTCATGGCGCAGGCCGGCGCTGGCCGTCAGCTTCGGCACCGCCGGGAAGGTATAGCTGGCGGTGGCGAAGACGCTGTAGTCCTCGCCCTTGGAGGTCTGCCGCGGGGCCAGGTTGTAGCTGTCCAGCCCATGCAGCGCCGGGCCGACGAAGGTGCCGAGGATCGAATCCTTGCTGTTGCGGTAGGTCGACACACCGGCCATCCAGGTCAACGCCTGGTCGCTGGGCGAGCTGAAGCGCACCTCGGCCGTCCATTCCTTCTTCCTGTCGTAGATGCGACCGGCCAATGCCGGGCTGTTGGTCATGTCGAAGTCGTAACCGGCCGAGGTCACCTCCTCGTCCCGCCAGGAAGCGGCCACGTCCAGCGTGCCGGCCTGCAGCTGCCATTGCGCACTGAGGCCGGCCACCGTTTCGTCCTTTTCGGTGCGCTTGGGGGCATCGTTGATGTAGGTGAAGTCACCGGCACGGCGGCCGCCATTGAGCGATGTGCCGTAGGTGCGGTTGTAGAGGCCGGTATCCAGCGGCAGGTATTCATACTCGAACATGCCCGGCGCGCGGGTGCGCAGATGATAGGCCAGCGCGTTCACCGAAACGTAATCGCTCGGCCGCCAGCGCAGCTTGCCCTGGAGGTAGCCTTCGCCGACCTTGCCGCGCGCACCGGAAGGTGTGAGGTTCTTCAGGTAGGCGTCCTCATCGGAGCCAATGAACGCCACCGAGCCGGACAGGCTGCCCGTCTTGTTCAGCGGCCCTGCCAGGAAGCCATCGAGAGCGGTGCCATTGCCGTTGCCGAACCAGGTGCTGCGCACATTGATCTCGCCCTCGCGTGCATCAGCCGGGCCGCGTGTGCGCACCAGTACCAGGCCGGATTCGCTGTTGGCGCCGTACAGCGTGCCCTGCGGGCCGCGCAGCACCTCCACCGACTCGACCTGGTTGAGCACGGCATTGCTCAGCTCGCGGAACGGAATGCCATCGATGTAGACCGAGGCACGATTGACCAGGAATGGATTGGACTCGATGCCGCGGATCGAGATGAACATGTTGCTGAGCTGGCCCATCGCATTGAACTTGACGTTCGGCGCGAGCTTGTCGAGGTCACGGAACTCGGTGACGCCCGCTTCTTTCAGCGCCTGCCTGTCGAGTACCGTCACCGACAGATCGCTCTTCAGGTAAGGGGTATCGCGCTTGGAACCGGTGACGCGGACACCGTCGAGCGTGGCCGGGTCAGCCTGCTGGGCAAGGGCGGGCAAGGCAGGAACGAGCAGGGATGCTGCGATGAGCGCGGCAGCAGGCGTGGACGACTTCAAAGCGGGAACCTCGACGGATGGAGTGACGGACGCGCGGGCGGCGGCAGCGCGGGACAAGAGTGTTATCCTGTAACATTCACATCCTGCCGCCACTCCATTTCCGTCAGCGCCGCTCCATTCCCGGATCCGTGATGCCCGCCCTCGCCGACCAGCTGCTGCAGGAAACCCGGTCGCAGGCCCCTGCGGCCTACGCCAGCGACGATGGTGCGGTGGTGCTGCTGCGTCATCGCTTCGATGCCAGCGAAGGTGAGATGGGACATCCGCAGCAACTGCGCCTGGGCCTGGCCGTGGGCGGCGGCGGTCGGCTGCAGCAGCGCACCCTCAGCGGTCTTCTGCAGGCGCCGTGGCGGCCCGGCCAGTTCAATCTGGTGCTGCCGGGAGACACCGGCACCTATGCCAGCCCCGCGGTCGATCTGCTCGGCATCGCCATCGATACCCACCTGCATCCGCAGGATCCGCAGCAGTTGCAACAGCTGCAGCCGCTGGCGGCGCGGCTGCACCACGACCCGGTGATTACTTCGGTGCTGCAGGCGCTGTGGTGCAGCGCGCAGGCTGATGTTTGCCTGCCCGGCTTCCTCGAGCATGGCGCGCAGGTGCTGCTGCACCGCCTGGGTCAGCTTGCCGGGCTTGCCTGCACGGAACGCGGCAGGGACACGGCACTGTCCACGCGGCGGCTGCAGCAGCTGGAGGCCTACATCGATGCACAGCACGGCCAGCCTCTTGAGGTCGCACAGTTGGCCGCTGCGGTGCAGATGGAACCGTCCACGTTCGGTCGAGCGCTGCGCGCCGCCACCGGCCTGCCGCCCTATGCGTTCTTGACCCGACGCCGCATGCAATGGGCACGCGGGGCACTGGCCCAGGGATGCAGCGTCACCGAGGTTGCGCTGGCCAGTGGCTACGCCAATCCCAGCAAGTTCAGCGCGGCCTTCCGGCGTGTGGTCGGTTGTTCGCCGTCAGCATGGATCGCGCAGTCACGGGCCGGTAGTGCCGGCCGCAGGCCGGCCGCCAACATTACAAACTGGTAATGTCCAGGTCAGGGCCTCGAAAGGCAGTGGACGTCACCCTGCAGGCCACTTCCTCATCGGTGATCCGCATATGACCCGCTCCCTGTTCCGCGTCGCCCCGCTCGCCCTGCTGCTGTCCGGCCTTTCGGCCGCGCCGCTGGCGCTGGCCCATCCCAGCCTGGTGCGTTCGACGCCCGCGGCCGATGCCACCGTGGCCCCGGCCAGCCAGATCGAGCTGCAGTTCAGTGAGAAGGTGATGCCGCGTGCCACCCGCATCGAACTGAGCATGGACCACGGCCGCATGAAGATGGCGATGCCAACCACGGCGCAGGAGATCTCCGAGGACGGCCACACCCTGCGCGCGCGCTTTGCCAAGCCGCTGCCCGCCGGCAGTTACGCGCTGCAGTGGCGCGCGGTCGGCGAGGACAGCCATCCGATCACCGGCACCTACCGCTTCACCGTGAAGTAAGGCCGCTGCTGTGGCCGAGCTTTCGCCGTATGCGCTGCGGCTGGCGCTGTATCTGGCCCTGATGCTGCTGTTCGGGCGGATGCTGTTCGTCCGCCCCGGACTGCCGCGCAGCGTCTCGCTGGCCCTCGTTCTGGTGGCACTGGTGCTGGTCGGCATCGATGTGGTCACCCGTTTGTCCGGCGTGCTTGGCATATCACCGGTCGACATCGATGGCGAGACAGCGCGCTGGTTTCTTACCGGTACGCCGGTGGGCGAGGCGGGACTGCTGCGCATCCTGGCCCTGCTGGCAATGCTGCCGCTGCTGGCAGTCAATCGCCCGGTACAGGGCCTGCGCCGCCCCGCACTACTGGCACTCTCGGCGGTGACCCTGGCCAGCCTCGCCTGGAACGGCCACGCCGCTGCTGGCGATGGGGTCGCTGGCCGGCTGCGTCTTGCTGCCGGCATCGTGCACCTGCTGGCGGCCGGTGCCTGGATCGGTGCGATCGCCGCCATCGTACAGTTGGCACTGCGGCGGCAAGGGCCGAGCCTGCGCGAGCGCACCCACGAACTATGGCAGGCCGCGCACGGCTTCGCCCTGCCCGGCACGATCATCGTCGCCCTGCTGGCGATGACCGGCACCTATACCTATGTCGATCTCGGCGGTTCCATACAGACCCTGACCGGCGCCGCGCATGGACGCTGGCTGCTGCTCAAGCTGGCACTGGTGGGTGGCATGCTGGGTCTGGCCGCGCTGCATCGCTGGCGGCTGGTGCCGGCGCTGGCGGTCTCCATCCGGGGTGGCTGGCAGCCCAGGCCGCTGCGTTCACTGCGCCACAGCCTGGCCTGCGAATCGGTACTGGCGCTGCTGGTGCTGGCCTGTGTCGCGATTCTCGGCACGTTGGATCCGCTGGCATGAGACTGCGCAGCCAGCCCACGCCCAAGCTGCGATGATGGGCGCACCATGAAACTGCTGATCGTCGAAGACGAACCCAAGACCGGCAACTACCTGCGCCAGGGCCTGATCGAGGCCGGCTACGTGGTCGATCTCGCCTGCAACGGCGTCGACGGGCTGCACCTGGCCGGTAGCGGCGAGTACCAGCTGGTCATTCTCGATGTGATGCTGCCCGGTCTGGATGGCTGGAATGTGCTGTCGCGGCTGCGCGAGGCCGGCTGGCAGGTGCCGGTACTGTTCCTGACCGCGCGCAGCAGCATCGCCGACCGCGTGCAGGGCCTGGAGCTGGGCGCCGACGACTACCTGGGCAAGCCGTTCGCCTTCGCCGAGCTGCTGGCGCGCGTGCGTACCCTGCTGCGCCGGGGCCAGGCGGTGCCGCAGGCCGAACGCATCGTCATCGCCGATCTGGTGGTGGATACCCAGCGCCGCCGGGTGGAGCGTGGCGGCCAGCGCATCTCCCTCAGCCAGAAGGAGTACACCCTGCTGGAGCTGCTGGCACGCCGCCGTGGCGAAGTGCTGCCGCGCTCGCTGATCGCCTCGCAGGTGTGGGACATGAACTTCGACAGCGACACCAATGTCATCGATGTGGCGATCCGCCGCTTGCGCGCCAAGATCGACGATGATTTCGCCGACAAGCTGATCATTACCGTGCGCGGCATGGGCTATGTACTGGAGGCGCCGGACGACGGCGCCGCGCGCAACGGATGAGCCTGCGCCGCTCCATCGCGGTGCGGCTGACGCTGCTGTTCGCCATCGTGGCCACGCTGGTGCTGGCCGCATTGGGCGTGGCCATCTATGTCAGCGCCCGCCATGACCTTGTTGCCCAGGACTTCATCGAACTGGAGAACAAGGTTGCGTTGATCCGCGATATTGCTGGCAATGGGCCCGCCGCCGCACGCGGCCCGCGGTTGGCAGAGGCGCTCAGCCATCATCCCGATATCGCCTTCCACATTGTCGATGGCCACGGAGCCGTGCTGTTCTCGACCGCACCTGCACTGCTGCGCGAGCACGCACGCAGCCAGCCCATCGACGCCGCGCCACGGCGGCACGACTGGATTCTCGACGATGGTCGCTGCATGCATGCCCTGCACCTGCGGCAGACCCTGGCCGACGGCAGCCAGCTGGTCACCCTGCTGGCCATCGATGACGACCGCCATGCCGATTTCCTGCAGCGCTTCCGCCATCTTCTGGCGATCGCCATCATCGGCGCCGCCGTGGCCAGCAGCCTGCTCGGCGGCTACGTAGTGCGACGCACGCTGCGACCGCTGCGCACGTTGGCCGATGAAGCCCGGCAGATCACCGCCGGTCGATTGCAGCGGCGTCTGAGCGCGCGCACGGCACCGGCCGAACTGGAACAGCTGGCACAGACACTCAACGGCATGCTGGCGCGCCTGCAGCAGGACTTCGCGCGCCTGACCGAGTTCTCTGGTGATCTGGCCCATGAGCTGCGCACGCCGATCACCAACATGCTGACCCAGGTACAGGTGGTGCTGGCCCACCCCCGCAGCAACGAGGCCTACCGCGAGACGCTGGCCTCGTGCGCCGAAGAACTACAGCAGTTGGCGCAGACCGTGGGTGACCTGCTGTACCTGGCGCAGGCCGAGGCGCCGGGCGCACTGCCTTCGCGCGAGCCGGTGGCACTGGATGGGGTGGTGGATTCGCTGCTGGAGTTCTACGGGCTGCTGGCCGAGGACCGGCAATTGACCCTGCGCCGCGACGGCATGGCGAGCGTGGAAGGCAACCGTCTGATGCTGCACCGGGCGATCGCCAATCTGCTATCCAACGCGTTGAAGCACGCAGCCGTGGGCAGCGAGGTGCGGGTGCAGCTGGTCGAGGACGATGGTATGTGCAGGGTCAGCGTGCACAACCTCGGCCCGCCGATTGCCGAAGCAGCACTGCCGCGCCTGTTCGATCGCTTCTATCGCGGCGAGCGTGGCCGCCACGAAGGTGCTGGACTGGGCCTGGCGATCACCCGTGCAATTGCACAGGCGCATGGCGGAACGGTAAGCGTGACCTCCGATGAAACCGGCACCGTGTTCGAGCTGGTGCTGCCAAGCGCATCAGCCCGGTAGTGGGGGGGGGGGGGGGGGGGCGCCGGGGGGGCGGCGCCGGGGGGGGGGGGGGGGGGCGCGCCCGCCCCCGGGGGGGCCGGCCCGGCCCCCCCCCCCCCCCCCCCGCGGGGGGGGGCCCCCCCCCCCCCCCCCCCCCGGCACTACCTCATCGGGTCGAACACCCCGGCCACCCAGTCGATGAACACCCGCAGCCGCGGCGACGGTGTGCGGTTGCGGGGGTAGACCAGGCTCAGTGGACTCGGTGTCGGCGGCGCGTCCGGCAACAGCTCGACCAGCTGCCCGCGCGCGATGTAGGGGTCCATCCGGTAGCTCGGTGCCTGGATGATGCCGAGACCCGCCAAGGCGGCACCAAGGAATGCGTCCGCGCCCGAAACCCTCACCCGCGCGGGCAGTGGCACGTAGCGCACCTGCGCGCCCTGCTGGAACTCAAGCGGAATCAGCTGGCCGGTGGCGCTGGAGCGATAGCCGACCATCTGGTGGCCTTGCTCCAGTGATTCGATGGTCTCGGGCACACCGTGCGCCTGCACATAGCCCGGTGCGGCCACCGTAACTTCCCGCAACATCGTCAACCGGCGCGCCGCCAGATCGCTGTCGGCCAGGGTCCCCACCCGCAACGCCGCATCCACGCCTTCGCGCAGCAGGTCGACATAGCGGTCGCCTTCGCTGACCTCCAGTTCGATCTCGGGGTAGTGCTGCAGGAAGTCCGGCAGATGCGGAAACAGCAGGTGCCGGCCCAGCGTGCCATGCACTTCAATCCGCAGCGGGCCGCGCGGCGGCACGTCACGGAACGCGGCTTCGGCGTCGTCCATGTCGGCGATCAGGCGCAGGCAACGGCCATAGAAGGCCTCGCCCTCCAGGGTGGGCACCACCAGCCGGGTGGTCCGGTGCAGCAGGCGCACGCCCAGCCGCTGTTCCAGTGCTTTGATCGCATCGGTCACCGTGGCCCGCGGCAGGCCCAGGTCCTCGGAGGCACGGGTGAAGCTGCGACGCTCGACGATACGGACGAAGGCGCGCATGGCCGTGAAACGGTCCATTGTTCGGCTACCCGGATGATGTTGGCGGATTATGCATGATTATCCGGATCGATGAGATGGCGAAGATGGCACTGCGCCAGTCCGGCGCGCCCTGCTGGAACCTACCATGCCCACCTCCTCCGCCCGCCGTGTCGCCCTGGTCACCGGTGGTTCCCGTGGCATCGGCGCTGCCATTTCGCGCCGCCTGGCCGCCGACGGCCATGCCGTGGCGATCAACTACGCCGGCCGCCGCGATGACGCCGAAGCACTGGCCGCCGAACTCACGGCCACTGGCGCACACGCCGTCGCGCTGCAGGCCGATGTGGCGGACCCGCAGGCGGTGCGCCAGCTGTTCGACGCCATCGAGGCCCGCTTCGGCGGTATCGACGTGGTGGTGAACAGCGCCGGCGTGCTGCAGCTGGCGCCGCTGGCCGACAGCGACGATGCCTTGTTCGAGCGGGTGATCGGGATCAACCTGAAAGGCGCTTTCAACGTGCTGCGCGAAAGCGCGCGACGGGTGAGCGACGGCGGCCGCCTGATCAGCCTGTCCACCAGCGTGGTCGGCATCAGACTGGAGAACTACAGCGTGTACGCGGCCAGCAAGGCGGCGGTGGAAACGATGGCAGCGATCCTCAGCAAGGAGCTGCGTGGGCGCAACATCACCGTGAACACAGTAGCTCCCGGCCCGACCGCCACCGACCTGTTCCTGGAGGGCAAGGCACCGGAGCTGATCGAGCGGCTGGCAAAGATGAATCCCCTGGAGCGACTGGGCACGCCGGAGGACATCGCCGGAGCGGTGGCCTTCCTGGCCGGTGCCGATGGCGGGTGGATCAACGGCCAGGTGCTGCGCGCCAATGGCGGGATGGTGTAGGTAGTCGCCCACCTTGGTGGGCGCGTCGCCGCGTGCCCACCAAGGTGGACACCTACCGGGCCATGCCTGGCGGCCGGGTCGCATCCACGCATGGCGTGGATCTACGGTGCCGATCAGCCGGCGCGGGCCTCGCGACGCCGGTGCACCCAGTAGTACAGCGTGGGCAGTACCAGCAGGGTCAGCAGCATCGCTGACAGCAGGCCGCCGATCACCACCACCGCCAGCGGCTTCTGGGTCTCGGCGCCGATCGCGTGCGAGGTCGCCATCGGCAGCAGGCCGAACATCGCCAGCAGCGCGGTCATCAGCACCGTACGCAGGCGCTGCAGCGAGCCCTGCACCACCGACTGCAGCAGGTCCATGCCCTGCTCGCGCAGCTGGGCGAAGCGACTGAGCATCACCACACCGTTCAGCACCGCCTGCCCGAACAACGCAATGAAACCGATGGCCGCCGACACCGACAGCGGAATACCGGTCAGCCACAGGGCCAGGATGCCGCCGATCATCGCGAGGGGCACGTTGGCCAGGATCAGTGCTGCGCTGCTGATGTCCTTGAAGGCATCGAACAGCAGCACGAAGATGATCAGCACCGACAGCGGAATCACCCAGCCCAGCCGCTTCATCGCACGCTGCTGGTTCTCGAACTCACCGGACCATTCCAGCCGGTAGCCTTCCGGCAGCTGCACGCTGGCATCCACGCGCTTGCGCATGTCGGCCACCACGCTGCCCATGTCACGACCAGCGATGAAGATGCTGACCGCCTTGACCCGCTGTGCGTTCTCGCGCGAGATATTGATCGCGCCGCTGGCCATGCGGAAGTCGGCCACGTCGGACAACGTCACCGTGTGGCCATCGCCGATGCCCACCGGCACCGTACGCAGCCGTTGCAGGTCACGGTCGGCATCGTCCAGGCGCAACGTGATCGGGAATTTGCGGTCGCCCTCCCACAGCTCGCCGACCTGGCGCCCGCCCAGCGCGGTCTCGATCACTTCGTCGATGTCACGCACATTCAGCCCATAGCGTGCTGCACGGTCGCGGTCGATCTCGATCTGCAGTTGCGGCAACGAGCCATCGCGGTCAATGAAGGCACTCTCCACGCCCTCCACCCCACGCACCTGGCCCAGGATCGCCTGCGCCTGCCGGTTCAGTACGTCCAGATCCGAGCCACTGACCTTGATCACCACCTGGCCTTTGATCTGCGAAATGCTCTCCAGGATGTTGTCGCGCACGGGCTGCGAGATCGAGAACTCCGGCCCCGGAATGCGTTGCTCCAGCGTGCGCTGCAGGTCGCTCACCAGCTGCCGGTTGTCCACGCCCTTCGGCCATTCCTTCTCCGGCTTCAACGCCACCAGCGCCTCGATCTGGTTGGCGCCCTTGGCATCGGAGCCGTCTTCCGGGCGCCCCAGCTTGGCCACCACCGTCGACACCTGCGGGAAGGTGCCGACCAGCTCGCGGATGCGCCGCGACTGCTGCTGTGCTTCGGCCAGGCTGGTGCTGGGGTCGAGTGTGGCGGTCAGCCAGATCGATCCTTCGTCCAGCTCGGGCAGGAACTCCGAGCCCAGGCGGGTACCCAGTGCCAACGTACCCACCAGCAACGCCACTGCGGTCAGCACCACCGCACGTGGCCGGGCCAGTGCACGCTCCAGGATCGGCCGGTACCAGCCGGTCAGGCGGTCCATCAGCGGATTGCCATCTCGCATGCGGTCCCGTCGCAGCCACCAGTAGCAGAACAGCGGCACCACGGTCAGCGCCAGGATCAACGCACCGATCAGGGCCGAGGTCACCGAGTACGCCATCGGTGCGAACATGCGGCCTTCCTGCCGCTGCAGAGTGAAGATCGGAATGTGCGCGGCGATGATGATCAGCATCGAGAAGAACGTCGGCCGGCCCACTTCCGATGCGGCTGAAAGAATGGTCGAGAACCGCGTCTTCCGGTCGGCCGTAGGTGGCAGTTTCGACAATCGCGAGACGATGTGTTCGGTGACGATCACTGCGCCATCGATGATGATGCCGAAGTCCATCGCACCCAAGGACAGCAGGTTGGCCGGCACGCCCCACAGGTGCAGGCCAAGGAAGGTCGACAACAGCGCCAGCGGCATCATTGCCGCCACGATCAGTGCGGCGCGGGCGTTGTACAGGAACAGCCACAGCACCAGGAACACCAGCACCGCACCTTCCAGCAGGTTGCGGAAGACGGTCTTCAAGGTAGTCGACACCAGCCACGATCGGTCGTAGAACGGCTCGATGCTGACCCCGGCCGGCAGCTGGTTCGCTTCGATCTCGGCGATGCGCGCATGCAGGGCGTCGAGCACGTCGGACGGATTCTCACCCTTGCGCATCAGCACCATGCCGAACACCGCATCATCATTGCCGTCCTGGCCGACCAGGCCCTGGCGTGGCAGGCCGGTGTCGGCGACCCCGGCGAGGTCGCGCACCAGGATCGGCGTGCCCCCGCGCTGCGCCACCACCACGTTGCCGATGTCGCCCGGCGAACGCATCAAGCCCACACCACGGATCAGGAACTGCTGCTGGCCGCGCTCCACGTAGCCGCCACCGGCGTTCGAGCTGCCCTTCTCCAGCGCCTCGGCGAACTCACCGAGGCTGATGCCGCGGTCACGCAGCTTGTCCAGGTCCGGTTTGACCTGGAAGGTGCGCGCGAAACCGCCGAAGCTGATCACATCGGCCACGCCCGGCACGGTGCGCAGGCTGCGCTCCATCGTCCATTCCTGCACGGTGCGCAGCTGGGTCGATGTCATGTGCGGGCCCTTGAGCACGTAGCGGTAGATCTCACCCACCGCCGAACTCATCGCTTCCAGCTCCGGGGTCACCCCTTCTGGCAGCTCCACACCCTGCAAGCGCTCCAGCACCTGCTGCCGCGCGAAATAGTCGTCGGCCTTGTCGTCGAAGGTCAGGATGATCATCGACAAGCCGAACTGGGTATGCGAGAACACCCGCACCGAATGCGGAATGCCGGACAAGGCCACTTCCAGCGGCATCGTCACTTCGCGTTCCACCTCTTCGGCGGCGCGGCCCGGGTGCAGCGACACCACCGTCACCTGGGTGTCGGAGACGTCCGGGAAGGCCTCCACCGGCAGCACGCGGAACGCGGCGATGCCGCCGCCGATGAACAACAGCAGTGCCAGCATCACCATCAGCGGCTGGCGCAGGCAATAGGCAATCAGGCGATCGATCATGGGGCGGCATGCCCCGCGCCGGTGCTGGCGGCCGCTGGCGCGCTGTCGACCAGCTGCTGCAGCAGCAGGCCCCCTTCGACCACCACCCTGCTGCCAGCCGCCAGACCGTCACGCACCCACAGTCGACCGTCACCCAGCTCCTCGGCGTGCACGGCGTGGCGCACGTAGCGGCCCTTGCCCTCTTCCACGAACACTACCTGCTTGCCGTCGATCAGCAGCACCGCCGCATCGGGCAACGAGACACCGCCCTCGGCCGGCAACGCCACCTGGGCGCGCACATACTGTCCCGCCTTGAAGCCGCGTGCGCGATTGTCCAGCTCGGCGCGCGCCTGCACCACGCGGCGTTCGCTGTCGACGAAGTCATCCACATGCTGCAGGGTCGCCTGCAGCGGCTGGCCATCTGCACCCGGCACGCTCACCTGCATGCCGGCCTTCAAACGTCCGGCCAGGCTTTCGGGAATGTCCAGCAACAGCCACAGGCGGTCCGGATCGCCGATCACTGCCAACGGCTGATCGCTGTCGGGGCTGACCGACATGCCCGGGCTCATCCGCCGCTCCACCAGCACGCCATCGATGGGAGCGCGCAGCGGCAGGCGCTGGTCGACGCGCTGGCCGTTGCCATAGGCCTTGGCGAAGGCGGCCGCGCGTGCATGATCAGCCTGACTGCCAGCGAAGTTTGCCTCGGCCTCGTCCAGTTCACGACCCGACGCCACTCCCGCCGCATGCAGTTCGCGGGTACGGTCCAGTTCCTTGCGTGCCTGCTTCAGCTCGGCGCGACCACGGGCACCTTCAGCCTGAGCCTGGCCGAACTCGGGCGAGGTGATCCAGGCGATGACCTGGCCGGCTTTCACCTTCTGCCCCGGCTGTGCCTCGATGCGCGCTACCTGCCCCGACAGCGGCGTGTGCAGTGCGCTGGAGCGCGTCTCATCCCAGACCACCCGGCCCGGCAGCTGCAGGCTGGCGCTGGCGCCGGCACTCACTGTCTCGCTGCGCAGCACGTCCAGCTGGCGGCTGTCGGAAGGAAACTGAATCTGGCCGGCACTGACCCGAGGTGCGTCCTCAAGATAGGAAGCTGGCTCTCGACCACAGCCGCCCAGCAGGATCAGCGCCAGCAAGACGGGCAGCACGGCGTATCGCGCCTGCGGGCGATAGGCGACGGTGGACTTCATCGGGATTCTCCTTCGGCAACGGATGTGGCGGCTTCCCAGCGCGCCAGTGCAATGGCATGGTCGGTGCGCGCCTCGATCAGTGCGGCCTCGAAGTCGCGCCAGCTGCGGCGCGCATCCAGCAGATCGGTCAGATTGGCGGCACCGCGCCGGTACGCCAGTTCGATGCCCTGCACCGCCTTGCGTGCGGCGTCGGACTGCAGTCCCTCATAGTCGCTGCGGCGCTGTGCGGCGGACTGCGCGCTGGCCTGCAGCTGGTCCAGCTCGGCGCGTGCTTCGCGCTGCAGCACCTGCAGCTCCAGCGCGGCGCTGTCACGGTCGGCCTCGGCACGCTGGATCGCGCCGCGCGCGCGCGACGGCCCCCCCAGCGGAATGGTCAACGACACGCCCCAGGTAACACCGCTGATGTCGGTCGGCTCTCGTTCGGCCTCTACACCCAGCTGGATGTCGCGATGGCGCTCACTGCGCGCCAGAGCCACGCCCGCGTCGGCCGCAGCCAGGCGCGAACGCGCGGCACGCAGGTCGGCGCGCTGCTGCGGGTCGAACGCGCGCGTATCGACCCTGCCCGCGGGGTCTGGCCACGGATCATCGGCGCTGAGGTCATGGCTGTCGTCGCGGCCGAGCAGCAGCCCCAGCGCATGCCGCGCGTCGCGCAGATCCAGGGCCGCCTCGCGCGCCGCGTCGGCCACCGCCAGGTCGTCCACCGCAAGCCGCGCGCGATCCACCGGTGCCATCGCCCCTGTCGCGACCTGCTTGTCCGCCGCTGCCATCTGTTCGGCCGAACTCTGCCAGTTGGCCTCGGCAATCCGCGCCCGCTCCTGGGCGCCCTTCAGGCCGAAATAGGTTTCATGCAGCGCCACCTGCTGGCGACGCCGCGCATCGAGCATCTCCAGCCCGGCCACTTCCAGCAGCGCGTCGGCCTGGCGGATGCGCAGTGCGCGCTTGCCGCCGCGCTCCCAGGTCCAGCCCAGGCCCACGGTGCTGTCCACCCGCTTGTCCTGCCAGCGTCCGGGGCCGATGCCGTGCTTGGGGCTGATCTTGCTGGTGCCGATCGACAGCTCGGTGGCCGGGCGCAATGCCGCCGTCTGCGCATCGCCCTGCACACCGCGCAGCTCCAGTGCCGCTGCGCGCAGGTCCGGGTTGTGTGCTTCCATTGCGCGCTGCGCTTCCTGCAGGGACAGCGCCGAAGCCGCAGGCGCGCACAGAAGCGTGGCCAGCACGGCCGCAAGACGAGAGGAGAAATTCATGCACGTCACGGTAAGGTGATGCACTTGCGCCAAACTTGCCCCAACCTTGCACGAAGCTTGCAATGCGAATCCTGCTGATCGAAGACGACGCCGCTCTGGCCGATGGACTGATCCGCGCCCTGCAGGGTGCCGGTCATCTGTGCGACCACCTCTCGCGTGGACTGCACGCGCCGGCGGCATTGGCCAGCGCACCGTATGACGTGATGGTGCTGGACCTTTCATTGCCCGACGTCGATGGCCTGGACCTGCTCTCGCGCCTGCGCAACGACGGCGCCACCCTGCCGGTGCTGATCCTGACCGCGCGCGATGGTGTGGAGGACCGCATCCTCGGCCTCGACCGCGGTGGCGACGATTACCTGGCCAAGCCGTTCGCACTCGGTGAGCTGGAAGCCCGCCTGCGTGCACTGTCGCGCCGCCGCAGCGATGCACCGGCGCAGAAACGGCTGGGCCGGTTGTGCTTCGACAGCATCCGCAATGAAGTGCAGGTAGAAGGCCAGCGCATCGAGTTGACCGCGCGCGAACTGTCGCTGGTCGAGGCACTGATGCAGCATCCCGGCCGCACCGTGACCAAGCAGCGCTTGTTCGATGCGCTGTACAGCTGGGACCACGAGGCCAACCTGTCGGTGATCGAGGTGCATGTCAGCCGCCTGCGCCGCAAACTGGAACAGGCGCGCGCCGGCGTCGGCATCCGCATGCTGCGTGGGCTTGGATACCGGCTGGAGGCCGTGGGTGACTGAGCGCGTGCACAGCCTGCGTGGTCTGCTGCTGCGGCGCCTGTGGCTGCCGCTGCTGGTGCTGCTGCTGTGCAGTGCGGTGGGATCATTCGCGTTGGCGCGCTTCTATGCCGGCCAGGTCTACGACCGCTGGCTGCTGGATTCGGCGATGTCGTTGTCCGAGCTGGTGACGGTGCAGGACGGCCGCGCATCCATCGAGATCACCCCTGCGGTATCACGCATGTTCACCTGGGACACCGCCGACGAAGTGCATGGCGAGGTGGTCGATGCGGATGGCGGGCGCCTGTATGGCGACCTGCCCGAGGCATTGCCACGTCCGGCGAGCGCCGCCGCGAATGACGATGCGGTCTACTACGATGCGCGCCTGCGTGGTCAACCGGTGCGCATGGTCGAAGTGGTGGTCAGCGCCGGCCCGGGCCATGACATCCGGCTGCGCGTGGCCGAGACACTGCGCAAGCGCCACCGGCTGGAACGCAAGCTGCTGCTGACCAGCGTTCCGTTCCAGGCCGCGATCCTGGCACTGGCGGCGTGGCTGGCCTGGTCCGGCACCGGCGCCGCCGCCCGCCATGCCAACCTGGTCGCGCGGAAGCTGGCCAGCCCGCGGCCGGATCCATTGGCACCGCTGGATCCGGCGCAGGAAGCCCCGCGCGAACTGTGGCCGGCGGTGGAGGCTTACAACGCGCTGCTGCAGCGCCTGGACGCGATGCAGGATGCGCAGCGGCGCTTCGTCAGCAACGCCGCACATCAACTGCGCACCCCGTTGGCGGCCATGCAGGTGGAGCTGGAGAGTTCATTGCGCCAGCATGATCCGCAGGCCCAGCAGCTGGCGTTGTCCGGCACGCTGGCCGGGTTGGCCCGCTTGCAGCATCTGGTCAACCAACTGCTGATGTTGAGCCGCTCCGAAGATCCACATGGCAGCGCACTGCCGCTGCAGCCAGTGGACCTGGCCGCGTTGGCGCGTAGCGTGGTGGAGCGCTATGCGGACCGTGCATTGGCTGCAGGCGTGGACCTGGGTTATGACGGGCCCGACGACGGCGTGCAGGTACAGGGCGATCCGCAGCTGCTGCGCGAGGCGTTGGGCAACCTGCTGGACAACGCGCTGCGCTACGGTTCCCTACCAGGTGTGATCACCCTCGGCCTTCGGCAGGATGCCGAGGGCGTGCAGGTGTGGGTGGACGATGACGGCTCCGGCATTGCCGAAGCCGAGCGCACGCGCGTCACGGAACGCTTCTACCGGGCCAGCAGCGAAGGCGATGGCTGCGGGCTGGGACTGGCGATCGTGGCCGAGATCGCGCAGCGGCATGGTGCGACCCTGATGATTGATACCGCCCCGATCGGTGGCGCACGTGTGGGGTTGCGGTTTCGATCCCGCTGACGTCCTGCGTGCCAACCAAGGTTGGCACCTACCCGGTCACGCCATCCGGTAGACGCCCACCTTGGTGGGCGCTGTTGACGTCCCGCATGCCAACCGAGGTTGGCACCTACCAAAGGCGCCTCGGCCGGCGGATCCCGGTAGATGCCCACCTTGGTGGGCGCTGTTGACCTCCCGCGTGCCAACCAAGGTTGGCACCTACCAAAAGCACCCCAGCCGGCGGATTCCGGTAGATGCCCACCTTGGTGGGCGCTGTTGACCTCCCGCGTGCCAACCAAGGTTGGCACCTACCAAAGGCACCCCAGCCGGCGGATCCCGGTAGATGCCAATCTTGGTTGGCGCTGTTGATGTTCCGCATGCCAACCAAGGTTGGCACCTACCAAAAGCACCCCAGCCGGCGGATCCCGGTAGATGCCAACCTTGGTTGGCGCTGTTGACGTCCCGTGTGCCAACCGAGGTTGGCACCTACCAAAGGCACCTCGGCCGGCGGATCCCGGTAGATGCCCACCTTGGTGGGCGCTGTTGACCTCCCGCGTGCCAACCGAGGTTGGCACCTACCAAAGGCACCCCAGCCGGCGGATCCCGGTAGATGCCAACCTTGGTTGGCACCTACCCATCATCACCGGCTCATCGAATACGGCGCCTGCGCGCCCTGCCCCGGCCATGCCTTGTTCGGCTCGGCCTGCATGCTGAAGCGCAGTTCGCCACCGGCCAGGATCTCGTCATGGCGCAGGAAGGTGCGCTGCAACGGCTTGCCGTTGAGGCTCACGCTGCCCACATAGGTGTGCCTGTCATCCAGCCCGTCGGCCACGATGGTGAAGGTCTTGCCGTTCGGCAGGCGCATTGCGGTCTTCGGCAGGAACGGGCGACCCAGGATGTACTCGCCCGAGCCCGGGGCCACCGGGTAGAAGCCCAAGGCGGTGAACACGTACCACGCCGACATCTGGCCGACGTCATCATTGCCGGCCAGGCCATCGGGGCGGTCTGCATACTGGGTGTCCATGATCTGCTTCAGGCGCGCCTGCGTGCGCCACGGCTGGCCGGCGTACGAGTACAGGTAGGCCACGTGGTGGCTGGGCTCGTTGCCGTGCGCATACCAGCCGATCAGGCCGGTGATGTCTTCCATGTGCTCGAAGATGGACGGATCGACCTTGGCGTTGAACACCTCGTCCAGGCGGGCGAGCAGCTTGTCACTGCCACCGTGCGCTGCCGCCAGACCGGCCACATCCTGCGGCACGTACCATGAGTACTGCCAGGCATTGCCTTCGGTGTAGTCGGTGCCGTAACCACTTGCGCTGGGATCGAACGGCGTGCGGAAGCTGCCATCGCGCTTGCGTGCGCGCATGAAGCCGGTGTCCTTGTCGAAGGCGTTGCGCCAGTTGCCGGCGCGCTTGTCGAAGGTGGCCGCAACATCGATCTTGCCCATCGCCTGTGCCATGCGCGCGATGGTCCAGTCGTCGAAGGCGTACTCCAGTGTCTTGCTGGCCGCTTCGCCTTCCTCGTCGATCGGCACATAGCCCAGCTCGCGGTACTGCGCGATGCCGTCGTAGGGCCCGTAGTTGGCGGTCTCGACCATCGCCTTCAGTGCCTTGTCGGCGTCGAAGCCGCGGATGCCCTTTACGTAGGCGTCGGCGATCACCGGCACGGCGTGGTAGCCGATCATGCACCAGTCTTCCAGGCCATGGAATGACCACACCGGCAGCATGCCGTACGGGCTGTGCTCATGGTGGGCCAGCATCGAATTGACGAAGTCGCTGTTGCGCTTCTCCGGCTGCACCAGCGTCAGCAGCGGATGCAGCGCGCGGTAGGTATCCCACAGCGAGAACGTGGAGTAGTTGGTGTAGCCCTTGGCCTGGTGCACGGCGTTGTCCGAGCCGCGGTACTGGCCATCGGCATCCATGAACAGCGTTGGCCCCAGCATCGTGTGGTACAGCGCGGTATAGGCGCTGCGTCGCGCATGTTCCGGCGCATCGATATCGAGCACCGACAGCGCCTGCGTCCATTCCTGCTTTGCCTGCGCGCGAACGCGGTCGAAATCGAAGCCGGCCACTTCCGCGTCGAGGTTTGCGATGGCACCAGCTTCACTGACCGGCGAGATCGCCACCTTGACCACCAGCGGTGCATCCAGCTTGCCGAAGGCGAAGGTGCCGACCAGCTGGCGCCCCTCGATCTGTGCGCGCTGCGCCGGATCCTTCTCGCCCGGCGGCGGGAAGCCCTTGTAGACGATGTCCTGCTCGGTGTTGTGCAGCTCATGCCCGGCCAGCGGGCGCGAGAAACGCATCGCGAAATACAGCTGGCGGCCCGGCGCCCAGCCGCGCGTCTCGCGGAAGCCGGTCACCGTGCCATCGGCGCGCACCCGCACCCGCGACCACAGCACCTTGCCCGGGTAGTCGTACATGCTGGTGCGCATGTCCAGCAGCACCTTGGCATCGGTGCCCTTTGGGAAGGCATAGCGGTGCACGCCCACGCGCGCGCTGGTAGTCAGTTCGGCGCGCACCTTGTAGTCGTCCAGGGTGACCGCGTAGTAGCCCGGCTCGGCCTTCTCGTCGTCGTGGCGGAAGCGCGACGCGTAACCGCTGCGCGGCTTTTCCGGATCACCGCGCTCCAGGCCGGGATTACCGGTGAACGGCATCAGCAGGATGTCGCCGAGGTCCGAATGACCGGTTCCGGAAAAATGCGTGTGCGAGAAGCCGACGATGCTGCTGTCGTCGTAGCGATAGCCGGCTGCCCAGCCATAGGCCTTTTCGCGTGGCTGGATGCGTGTGTCCGGGCTGAGCTGGACCATGCCGAACGGCACCGTGGCACCCGGGTAGGTGTGGCCTTCACCTCCAGTACCAATGAACGGGTCGACCGAGGCGTAGGCCTTGTCGGCGGCGGTTTTGGCGGGAGCGGCCGACGCCAGGCCGGAAGCGAGCATTGCCGTGGCGGCGACAGCGATCAGGAGACGACGGTCCAGCGTGGGCATCGGCGTTTGGATCGATTCAGGTGGTAGCCGGATGCTAGCACCGGGCCTGTCACGCCGCATGCTGCAGTGCGACTGCCCGGTGTCCCGCGCCGGGTTCAATCATCAACCGGGAAGCGCGCTCTGCAACGACATGAGGTCCGCACTGTCCAGCGGCCTCACCACCCGCGCGACCTCTTCTCCATCGCGCAGCAGCACCACTGTCGGCCACAGCTTCACCTTGAACGCTCGCCCCAATGGCCTTCCCTTGCCATCCTCGATCTTCCAATGCGGCAGATCGTTCGCTTCGACGAAGGCCTGCAACGCGGGCTGCGCGGCCTGGCAATGACCGCACCAGGGCGCACCGAACTCCAGCACCTGCCACCCAGCTTGCGCCGCCACCCCCGCAAAGGTGGGCTCGTTCGGAAGGTGATCACGCATGAACGGCATGAGCGCTACGCCGCCAGTGCCTTCTGGATGTCTTCCAGCGGCGCGTTGGTCAGGTCCTTGGCAATATCCCCGAGCAATCGCGCCTGGACCTCTTTATGCAGCAGCGGACGAATGCGACCCAGCGTGGTCGGGTCGGCGATCAACACCAGGTGCGCATAGCGGTTCTTCAAGGCATCCTCATTGAGCTGTTCGGCCACCTGCTTGGCGAACGTCGCCTCGTTGAGCTGCGAGACCGACATGTCCTTCGGCACGGCACCCGCAGGCCCCTGCCCGGACACGCCCTGCTCACTGATGTCCTGCAGGCGCAGCTCGCCCTCCTGTTTCAGGGTCAACTGATGGTTGCTGCCCACGTTGGTAAACACCCGTGCCGAACCACCGTCGGCTACCACGATCAGCGTTCCTTCGGGAATCGTCCGCGCCATTGCATCCTCCATCAATTTGAAAAGTGGGTGTGTGCTCCACCTTATGCACGCCGATGTCACCAGAGCGCGTACAGGATGTGATTCCGTCATCGCAATCTGAAATCCGCCCTAAATTTACCGGGAGGCCTGCCGCTATGGCCTCCATCATCGCGAGGAACCTCTGTGCACGCTGGCTCACTGTTCCACGTCTGCTTCGCCACCAGCCTGGCCATTGCCGGCTGCGCCGGATGCATCCACCAGTTCCTGCAGGGCCAACCGTTTTTCGCCCTGGCCATCATGCTCTCGGTGCTTACCATGATCGGCGCCGCACTGGTCACGCGGAAACTGGCACTGCCGGGCGCCTTGGCGATGGCCTGCACGGTGTTCGGTTTGCTGGCGAAGTCGGCCTGAGCCTTCTGAACAGGCGACGTGGAACACAGCGTGCAGATCAGCCCGCTTCGCTGCACGCTCACGCCGGTGCCGTTATGATGAACGGATGATCGACACGACCCACTACGTGACGGGCGCACCTGTTACGTGGGAAGCACTGCCGACCGGCGCTTCGCTTGCCACGATTGCTCCCGCCCTGCATTTCCATCGCCTCGCGCTGGATCCCGGCGGATGACGCCCGCAGGCCCACGGCCTGCCTTCCCCACACGCTGATGTGACACGCGGCTGCCAACTGCGCGGCCGTTGTGATCCCGTTGCCGCGTTTCCGCCCTTGCGGCGGTGCTTTGCCGTGCGCGTGGCGTTGCGCCTGCACACATTCCCCGGCCCCCACGCCGCCTTCCGATGCCCCTGCGCCACTTGCGCCTGCATCGCCGTTTCCGATTTCCGGGACACACCACAGCACCCATTCCCCTATTCCATACCTACAAGGGAGCCCCTATGCAGGACACGCCCGATTCCCATGCCCACTTCGGCTGGTTCAAACGCCGCCGCCACCTGAAGGTCGATGAGATCACCGTCGTCGACAAGCCCATGCTCAAGCGCGCCGTCGGTGCCGCTGCACTCGGCAATGCCATGGAGTGGTTCGACTTCGGTGTCTACGGCTATCTGGCCGTCACCATCGGCCAGGTGTTCTTCCCATCGAGCAATCCCACCGCGCAGGTGATCGCGGCCTTCGCCACCTTCACCGTGGCATTCCTGGTGCGCCCGCTGGGTGGCCTGGTGTTCGGCCCACTCGGCGACCGCTACGGGCGCCAGAAAGTGCTGGCGTTCACCATGATCCTGATGGCGCTGGGCACGTTCTCGATCGGCCTGATTCCCTCCTATGAGCGCATCGGCATCTGGGCGCCGGTGCTGTTGCTGCTGGCGCGCGTGGTGCAGGGCTTTTCCACCGGTGGCGAATATGGCGGCGCGGCCACCTTCATCGCCGAGTATTCCACCGACCGCAACCGCGGGTTGATGGGCAGCTGGCTGGAGTTCGGCACGCTGGGCGGCTACATCGCCGGCGCCGGTACGGTCACCGCACTGCACATGCTGTTGAGCAACGCACAGATGCTGGACTGGGGCTGGCGCATTCCGTTCCTGGTGGCTGGCCCACTCGGCCTGCTCGGCCTGTACATGCGCATGAAGCTGGAAGAGACCCCGGCATTCCGCGCCTTCGCCGAGGAAGCCGAGAAGCGCGAGCACGACCGGCCCGGGCTGGCCGCGCTGATCCAGGTGCACGGCCGCCAGCTGCTGGTGTGCATGGGCCTGGTGCTGGTGTTCAACGTCACCGACTACATGCTGTTGACCTACATGCCCAGCTACCTCAGCGTCACCATGGGCTACGCCGAGAGCAAAGGCCTGCTGCTGATCATCATCGTGATGCTGGTGATGATGCCGCTGAACATCGTCGGCGGATTGTTCAGTGACAAGCTGGGCCGCCGGCCGATGATCATCGGCGCCTGCATCGCGCTGCTGGTACTGGCGATTCCATGCCTGCTGCTGGTCGGCAGCGGCAACGACTGGATGATCTTCCTTGGCCTGATGCTGCTGGGCCTGGCGCTGGTGTGCTTCACCAGTTCGATGCCGTCCACGCTGCCGGCGCTGTTCTATACCCCGGTGCGCTACAGCGCGCTGTCGATCGCCTTCAACGTCTCGGTATCGTTGTTCGGTGGCACCACGCCGCTGGTGACCGCGTGGCTGGTGGAGCGTACCGGCGACCCGCTGGTGCCGGCCTACTACCTGATGGGCGCGGCGGTGGTCGGCCTGATCACGATGCTGTTCGTGAAGGAAACCGCCGGCCTGCCGTTGCGTGGTTCACCGCCGGCCGTCGGCAGCGACAGGGAAGCTGCGGCGCTGTTGAAGAGCGATGTGCCGGTCACGGTGGACCCGAGCCTGCCGCCGCTGCCGGACGTTGCTGAGCCTGAGCAGGTGAAGCCGGCCTGAGGCTCGCCGCGAAATGCCACACGCATGGCCTGGATCTACATGGGGCCTGCGGCGCCGGGCGGATACGCCCGGCGCTACCTGGCGCTATTTCTTGATGCGGGTCAGCTTCCCCGGCGTCCAACGCAGCGTCCAGGTGTAGTTTCCGTCCGGCGGACAGACGTGGCGGTTCGGGCTCTTCCATTCGCAGACCGTCGCCCCGGCACTGACGGTGAAATCGACAATGATGCGATCCCCCTGGATGCGGATCGCGCGGATGGCGCCTGGAATCTGTTCAACCGCGTCGTCACCATAGCCATACTGGCGGATGGCGGCATAGTCCTCTGCTTCCACCGGCGACAGGCTGTTCGGGTTCTCCTGGCCGCGCGGATCGTTCGCTGTCAGCGCCGTCATCACCGCCACCACATTGCGTTGCGCGAAGCTGCCGCCGGTGTAGGTGGACGTGTAGAAGTACACGACCTCGGCACGGCCATCGCCATCGAGGTCGGCAACAGCGGTCCACACCGGACGGAAATCGGATTCAATGTCGTCGCCGGGAATCAGCCGCAGGTTGGCTTCGGCGGCGTGGTAGGCCTGTACCAGGCTGGGCGGCGGCACCACCCGCTTGGACGCGGCAGGTGCGGCCGTCGCCGTCAGGCTGGACAGTGCCAGCGCAGCAAGCACCAGACAGATCGAAGTGGAGCGGAACGTCGCTGGTCCGTGCATGTCATCCTCCTTGATTGTGCGGTCAGTCTAACCGCAGCTCCGGTGGCGCAAGTCATGCACGGCGCGGATCTACTGCGGGGTGTCCAACTCCATCGCACGCATCACGATCGGTTTGGCCCAGTCCGGCGTATGCAGCAGTTCGGCCACCGAGACCGGGTACTGCAGCTGGCCATGCGCCATCGCCAGCACCGGTAGCGGCTCGACGCAGCCTTCTGCGTCGGCCGGCGCGCTGTTGTCGTAGACATGCAGCTCAGCCAGGTGCGGCAGCAGGTCCAACAGGTTCTCGCGCGCCGAATCGAAGCGGGCGTGGATCTTTTCCACCGGAATATCGTGGCCACCGGCCTCTACCCGCGCCGCCACGCGGGCGATGTGCAGCTCGACCGTGGCCAGGCCACAGAACCAGATCGCGACGTGATGGTGCTCGCAGGCCTCGCGAAGCAGGCGTGGAATGGTGTTGCCACCCAACGTGGTCTCGAAGGCGAAGTCCGTGCCATCGGCCATGGCCTGGCGCAGGCGGCGGGTGCCTTCCTGCCAGGCCTCGGCATTGGCTTCGGGCAGCGGCCAGCCAGCCTCGACCAGGCGGCGGGTGAACGAATCGGGGTTGAACCAGCTCAGTCCTTCGGCTTCCAGCCAGGTACCCAGCAGCGAACTTTTGCCGGCGCCATTGACGCCGGCCAGCACCAGGATCCGCCCCATCGTTCAGAGCGGACGGCCGAGGGTGACCTTGCGGCCACGGCGGATCGGCTGGCCCAGCACCTTGCCCAGCCCCTCACCGCGCTGCAGGCTGGCCAGGGTCTGGTCGAACTCACCGCGCAGGCGCAGCAGTTCTTCACTGCGCTCACCGGCGTCACCGCCAGCGGCCTTGGCCAGCAGCTCCTGGTATGTGCGGATATCCACGATCACCGCTTCGGGATGATTATGGTTGGTGATGACCAGTGCCTGCTTCTCGCGCACGGTGCGCATCAGGCTCGGCCAGCCACGGGTCTTCACCGACGAGGCCGGGGCCTTTTCGAGGCCAGGCAGATCCAGCGGCAGGGTCATGGCACGGCTCCAGACGGGGATAGTTGAGGCCATTATGCCCAATTTGGCCCAATTGGGGATAAATGGACCTTTACCTGACGGAACCCTCCGCCGCCGCGCCCGGAGCATCGGTCTGCAGCAGGCTGTCGCGCTCCCGCAACGGGAAGCGGATCCAGGCATCCAGGCCTTGTGGGCCAAAGCGCAGCTCCCCGCTGCCAGCCAGTTCGTACGGCACGCGCTGCTCGATCAGCGCCCGGCCCAGGCCGCGCTGGCGGGGCAGCTCCCAGTCCTCCACCTCGGCATGACGCTCGCACCAGTGCAGGCCCAGCCATGGCTGGCCGGCCTGAACCTGCAGATCCCAGGTGACCTCGATCCGGCCATCCTCATGGGTGAGCGCGCCATGCCTCAGCGCGTTGGTCGCTAATTCGTGGATCGCCAGGGACAGTACTTCGGCTGCTTTCGGCGGCAGCAGCACGTCCTCGCCCTGCAGGCGGTAGGCGGCCGCTGCCGGCGTCTGCGCAGCGATCTCCTCGTCGAGCATGCCACGCAGGCAGACGCCGGCATTGGCACCACGGGTCAGCAGGCTCTGCGTGCGTGCCAGCGACATCAGTCGCCCGCACAACCGTTCAGCGTATTCATCCACACTGCTGACCGACTCGCGGGTCCGCCAGGCAATGGCATGGATGGTCGACATGATGTTGCGCACCCGGTGCTGCAGTTCGGCCAGCAATACCGATTGACACTCAGTGGCACGCTTGAGGTCGTCGATGTCCACCGCGATGGCAAATACCCCGCTGACCTCACCGTCGCCATCGCGCAGGGGCGCGGCAGCGACGCGGGTCCAGCGCGCGCGGCCATCATCATGCAGGTACTGGAACTCCAGCCCCGGCACCACGGTCTCGCCGCGCATCGCGCGGGCGATGGCGAAGTCGTGCGCCTCGATGGCGTTACCGTCCGCATGCCACCCGCGCCATCGATGCAGGTTCACCTCATCCGTGGAAGGCACCTTGCCGCTGGGCAGGTAGGCACGCATCTGGTCGTTGGACAGCTGCAAGCGCCCCTCGGTGTCGACAATGCAGACACCTACCGGCAGCACCTTGAAGGCCAATGCCAGGCGCCGGTCCGCCTCCCGCCGCTTCTGCTCTTCGCGCTCGCGTGCCAATTGGGCCACATGTGCCGCTGTGGTCTCGAACATGGTCACCAACACGCCGTTGATGCGCCCCTCCTCGCCACGGATCGGGCTGTAGGTAATGGTGAACCAGACGTCCTCCAACCGCCCTCGGCGCGCCAGAGGATAGAGCTTGTCCTCGTAAGTGATGGTTTCGCCCTGCCAGACGCGCTGGTAGATCGGCCCGTTGATATGCCACACCTCGGGCCAGCACTCGCGGGTCGGCTGGCCGAGCCCGCCGGGATGCTTGTCGGCCAGGATCTCGGCATAACCATCGTTGTAGAGCTGCACCAGCTGCTCGCCCCACAGCACGATCATCGGGAAGCCATGGGCCAGCATCAGGTCGACGGTGGCGCGCAGGTGGGGCGGCCACTGCTCACAGGCACCCAATGGCGTGGACGACCAGTCGTGGCGGGCGATGCGCGCGGCCATGCCATCGTGGCGCGCATGCAGGCGCGGCGCAGGTGGCATCGAGCCACGCAGCTTGGCAGCGTGGATGCCTTCAGGACCGCGCGACATGCCGCGCAATCAGGCGATGCCCGCAGAGACCTGCGGCGCCGCCACCAGCCCGGCCAGCTGCTGCACCAGGGTTTCGATGTGATAAGGCTTGGTACAGCGCGGCGCGCTGGCGAAGCGGCTGGGCAGGTTGTCGTCGTAACCGGAGGTCAGCAGAAAGGGCGTACCCGCCTCGGCCAGCCGATCGGCCAGCGGATAGACCTGCTCACCGCCCAGGTTGATGTCCAGCAATGCCACATCGATGGGATGGGTATCGACCAGTTGCCCCAGCGCCTGCAGGTCACCGGCCGGCCCCACCACCTGTGCGCCTTTCAGCTCCAGATAGTCGACCAGGAACATCGCGATGGCGAATTCATCCTCCGCCACCAGTACACGCAGCCCTTTCAGGCCCTCTGGTTTGTTGCCCGCTTCCAGCACGACCGGCGCTCCTCGATACACGCGGCCCAGCTCTGCCGCAACGCCCGCAGGATGCGCGAACCGGGCTACAAGAGCGCGTGATGATGGATGAAGATCGCGGCCACGGCCCGTTCACCGCGGCATTGCAGCGGCGTGTTCAGAAGGCCCGCTCCCACTTCAGGCTGAGCAGGCTGCGGTCGTGGCTGTACAGCCAGCCAACGTTGCTGTCGATGCGCGCGTAGCGCAGGCTCAGGCTGGGTACCAGCCCGGCCACGGCAAGACGCTCGCTGCGCACGATGGCGATCAGGTTCTGTTCGTCGTCCTGCCTGCGCGCCTCCAGCAGCGGACTCCAGGCATCGTAATCGCGATGGCGCAGCGACACGAACACCGTGGCCGTGGTGCCACTCCACTGCCGTGCCGCGCCCAGCCGCAGGCCGCGCTGGCGGTAGCCGTTGGCCGGGTCGGCTGCGCTGCTGCCGGTGACATCCAGCCCGGCGAACACCGTCCAGCGCGGATTGAACGCGCGGAACCAGGTGGCATACAACGATGCCAGCTCGCCGTCGTAGTTGCTGGCCAGCCCCTGCTGGCGATACCGCTGGCGCTTCCAGTCGGCCTCCAGCTTGAGCAGGCTGCGCGCATCCAGGGCATATTGCCATTCGCCATGCAGCCCGCTGCCGCCCTGCAGGGCCCGGTTGCCGAGGCTCTGATAGTCATAGCTGGGGGCGATCTGAAGGGTATGCCGTGCGCTACGCCAGCTGTAACCCGCCTGCACGTTGGCATTTAGCTCGTTGTAGGCGCTCTGCCCGCGCCATGCCTGGCCGAATGCAAGGCCACGCACGTACACGCCATGGTGGCCCCTCAGGGCCCAGCGACGTTCGAGGTTACCGTCGTAGTCCAGGCCCATGGCGCGCTGGGCATCGGGAAGATTGCGCTGGATGATGCAGGTGTCGCCTACCCCGAACAGGCAGGTGCGGCTGGCCGAACTACGGTTGATGTTGTCACTCCATGCCGGGCCGGCGGACAGCGCGCCTTTCCAGCGCTGGCGCGCCTGCAGCGCAGCCAGATAGGCGTCCACCCGTCCGCGTACACCTGCGGTGGCAGGGTCATCGGCATTGATGCCATCCGCGATCGCCGTGAACAACGCCACCGCATCGCGATCGCGCTGGTCCTCAGCGTAGACGCGCGCCAATTCAAGGCGGGCCGGCAGGAAATCCGGCTGTGCCTCCAGCAGCGCTTCGTACTCGTTGGCCGCGCGATGGTGATTGCCGGCCACCCGCGCCAGGCCGCCCTGCGCATAGTGGCGCAGCAACGGGTCGTGGCCAGGCAGTTCGATGTATTCATCCAGGAAGCGTTGCGCGGCGCCCCATTGCTGATGCTGCAGCGACAGGTACAGCGCCTGGCCCAGATCGTCGACGGTGCGCTCCACGCGCAGCGTCTGGCCATCGATGGTGATGGTCGGCCGCGCCGACTCGGCCTGCTGCAGGCGCTGCTGGTCCTGCTGCTGGTGGCGAAGGTCGGTGCCCTGTTCAAGCACGCGTCGAAGATCGTCCTGCTGGGCGCGCACATCGGTGGCAGCCAACAGCAGTACGACAAGGAAGATGGAGTGGCGCATGGTCGATCCGTGGTGGTGCATGCAGCGGGCCGAAGCAGGGACTGGCGGATCGCGGCTTGTCCCTGCCCTGCCCCGTCAGGGGCGTGGCGATCAGTTCTTGCTGCCGCCGAAGGCGGTGTCGTACTGGCTGTTGCCGGCGAACGTGGCGATACCGGCCAGGGTGGCGGCGTTGGCGCCGAAGAACTGGCCCTGGGTGGCACCGGCAACGGTGCCGTTGGCGGTGGCGGTACCCGCGAACGAGGCGTTGGCGGCGTTGATGTTGGCGTTGACGTTGATCGCCAGGCCGCCACCGGTCAGGCCGCCGAGCAGCTTGCCGCTGCCGAAGTCCGCACGGAAGGTGCCGGACAGCAGGTTGCTGCCGTTGAACTTGTTCAGGCCCGCGACGCTGTAGGTGGCCACACCGGCGGGCAGCGTGGTGCCGGCACGGTCACCGACGAAGTACACCTGGCGGTTGTTGAAGCCACCGGCGGCGCCATCCTTGGACCATTCGCCGAACCACACATCGCCGCTGCCGACCTTGACGAAGTTGAAGTGGCCCATGCCGGCATGGCTACCTGGTGCGCCGGTGATCGGCATGGCCAGGGTACGCACGGCGGTGCCATTGACGGTGGTGGTGCCCGAGTACAGGCTTAGGCCCTGGAAATCGACCGGCTTTGCGTTGGACACGGTGCCGACGCCGATACCGGCCTTGCCTGCCTGGTGCGGGCCACCGTTGACCTGCGATTCGCCGACGGCGACGTACAGCTCGGCGTCGGTCACCGGGCTGGCCGCACCGACGATGTCAGCGGCATGCGCGGCGCCGGCCAGGGCAAAGGTGGCAGCAACGGCGAGCACCGAGCGGGAGATCATCTTCATGGTATTGCTCCTTGGGTTGTGGGAACTACGGGTACAACGCTTGAAAGCGGGAGGTCAGAAGCGCGCGGTGATGCCGAGCTTGAGGGTGCGGCCCGGCGCCGGCAGCGTGGAGCGCGTGGCCGGGTCGACGTAGTAGCGGTTGCCGAGGTTGCTGCCCACCAGCTCGACGCTGGCGTGCTCGTTGAAGCGCCAGCGCGCGTATGCATCGACGGTGGTGATGTTGCCCCAGGTGAACGGCACGTTCTGCCACAGCAGGCTGCTGCCACCGGCCATCAACCGGTCGCGGTAGGCCTGCAGGTCGGGGTTTTCGTGGCGCTGGTAGTGCACGATGCGGCTGCCCAGTTCCAACCGTTCATCGAACAGGCGCGTACCGAGCGACAGGTTCACCGACAACTTCGGAATCGCCTGGGTCAGCAGGTAGCCACTGACGAAACCGTCCTGCACGCAGTTCGGCACCAGGCCACGGTTGGCGTCCAGCAGCACTGCCGTGCTTTCGTCGCACACCTCGTTCTCCAGCGTGCGCGAAATACCCAGGTCGGTGAAGAACCGCCGGTTGTCGAAGCGTGCCTGCAGCTCGATGCCGCGGATGGTCTGCTTGTCGATGTTGTCGAACAGGAAGTAGGCGTCGCGCTCGATCACGTTGCGGGTCTTGTGCACGTAATAGGCCAGCTTGACGTCGGCATCGGCCGTGTTGCCGAACAGGCCCGACAGGTTGTGCACGTAGCCCAGCTCGTAGTTGTAGGCATGCTCGGGCTTGAGCGTGTACAGCGGATTGAGGCTGCTGGAGAAAGCGATGGTGCTTTCGAACATGCTGGGGAAGCGCACTGCTTCGCTGTAGCGCAGGTAGACGCGCGCAGCCCTGGACAGGTTCACCGTGGCCGAGAAAGTGGGCAACCACGCGTGATCGCGGCGGCGGTCATTGCGCCCGTCCACCGGCCGCGACTGCATGGTGTTGCCGATATTGCAGACCAGGTCGCTGCCGGGGTAGATCGGCAGCACGCCGGGTATCGCCGCCACCCTGCCGTTGAGACAGGGGTTGGTCGCACGGGCATAGTTGCCGTTGGCATCGGGCAACCACGGAAGCCGATGTTCCACCGCCTGCGGCGTCTCGTAGTACGCCAGCAGACCATGCAGTGCATCGTCAATCACCGAACCCATGCCGATGCTCTCCCAGAACTCGCGTTCGGCCTCCAGTGCATCGATCTCCGCTTGCAGGCTGGCCGGCCGCTCGGGCAGCTCATTCGTCCGGTAGGTCGCCTCCTTGCTGCCCAATCCCTTGGTCAGCAGCTCCGGATGCGCCTGCAGGAAATCATCGAAGGCCCAGTAGCGGCTGTAGCGAACGCCGGCGTTGAGGGTCAGGAAGTCGACCGGACGCCATTCAAGGTTGAGATAGCCTTCGCCCTCCTGGCGCCGGCCAGCACGTGGAAACATGCGCCATCCATCGGTCGTGCCGAAGTACGGGTCGCGCGAACCCAGCTTCTCGTACTGCCAGTTGCCGCCCACGGTCAGGTCCAGGGTGGAATGCAGCGCAAAGCGGTTGCTCAGGGTCAGGCCGGTGCGGTCATTGCGCGCATTTGCCAGTGCGGTGTTGCGCAGGATCGGGCTGACCCCGGGATTCCACGCCGGATTGCCCGGTGCGAAATTGGGAAACCCACCGGCGGTATAGGTATCGCTGTCTGTCTCGGTGCGCCACAGGTTGGCGTAGAGGTCCAGCCAGCGGCTGCCGGCCGGCTGGAAGCGGTATTCCAGGTTCCAGGCATCGGACGCAACCCGGCTGAGCGGCCACTGGATGCGTCCGTAGTCGGGCGCCGACAGGATGCGCGACGGCATGATCTCGCCGTAGTGCGACAGCGTGCGCCGCCAGGTCGCCTTCAACTGCTGGTCATCGTTGATCTGCCAGCTGCCCTTGACCAGCCACGACTCCTGTTCGCTGGATGTATTGGGCACTTCATCGCCCGGTTTGAAGTAACGCGCCAGCGTGGTGATGTAGTCGATGCCCTGGTACTCGTACTGCTCGCGCCGGTCCTGGTCGTAGTACGCGCTCCCCTTGCTGCCGGAGAAGTAGTTGCCGCGCTTGCGCCAGGCGTAGGCAGCCATCAGGTCGACGTTGTCGCCGCGTACGCCCAGTGCCAACCGCCAGGCCTGGTCTTCGCCATCGAAGGGGTTGTTGCCACTGCGCGACTTCACCGGCACCACCAGGGTGCGGTCGTCATAGGGCGAGTTCGGCGAGCCCTGCGGGAAGCCCGGTACGTTTCGGTAGTCCTCGCCGGTGTGCAGGCGAGGCAGGCGTGGGGCCACCGCATTGCTGCTGCCTTCGATCTTCAGCTCCCCGCCGAAGCGCTCGCCGGCAGCAACAATGTCGTCAACGTCGATGGTCTTGATCACCAGCGCACCACCGATCCCGCTGTGCACATCGCGCACCAGCCCTGGCCCCTTGATGACCTGGATGCCACCAATCAGGTTGGGATCGATGTAGTTGCGGTTGCTGACGCCGTTGTAGCCACGCCAGACCGTGAGCGCCTGTTCGCCACCGTCGATGCTGACCGGCACCCGCCCGGGCCCCTGGATGCCGCGGATGTTGATGTCCAGCGCGCCGCTGTTGCGCGCATCGCCGCTGAACACGCCGACCAGATCCTTGACCACGTCGGCCGGGTTGGAGCCGCGGTAGCGCTCCACCCGGTCGCGCCCCGAATACGCCGTGGTCAGGTCCAGCGCGAACACATCATCGTAGCCGCGCCGATCGCGGGCCTCACCCCCTTCCGACTGAAGGCGACCGGCCACGTCCAGTGTCTCGGTCACCCGCACCCCTTCCCCTTCACCCGCCTCCGCTGCGGCCCGCAGGCTCCAGGTGCCGTCCATGCCGCGCTGTGCGCGCACGCCGCTGCCGCGCAACAGCTGCTGCAGCGCCTGCATCTGGCTGTACTCGCCTTTCACTGCGCTGGAGCGGCGGCCTTCGACCAGGTCGCTGCGGAACACCACCTGCACATCGGCCTGGCGGCCAAAGGCACGTACGGCATCAGCCAGTGGCTGCTCCGGGATGGCGTACTGGCGCACCGGCGCGACGATCGCCGGTTGTGCCTGCACGGCCGGCACCCAGGCCAGCGGCAGCAATGCGGTGGAAACGGCCAGGGCCAGAACGGTGGCGCGACGATGACAGGCAGATGCCGTGGACGGCATGGACAGGAACTCCTCAAGCGTGGCTGGACCACGGGCACATCCGGTGCCGGTGGTGTGTCTGGCTTGAGGAAAAACGGTGTTTCGCTCTGGCTATACCTCTATAGACAGCGGGACACTGCAGGTGCCCACGGTTTTTTCATGTTTTTTTCATGCGGCCCGTTCATCCAGGTGCTGCGCGGGCCTCACCACACCACCAGCGCGCCGCCGGGCAAGCGCTGCACGCGCAGTCCTGCCTGCGCGGCCACCGCATCGATGGCCGTCTCCGGCTGCTGCAGGTGGAACAAGCCACTGACCCGTACGCCTGCACCCTGCCCACCCAGTACCCAGACCGGGGCGCGATGGTAGCGCGCCAGATCGGCGATGGCCTGCGTGGCCGGCTGATCATCGATCACTACCTCGCCCCGCCGCCATGGCGCCACGGCCTCGGGATCTTCCAGCCGCACAGTCTCCAGCCAGCGACCGTCACGGAACGCCCGTGACTGCCCCGCATGCAGGCGCTGCACACTGCCATCGCCCGGCCGCACTTCGACCACACCCTCACTGACCTGGGTGGTGACCGTGGCGTCCTGCATCGACACACTGAAGGCGGTGCCGATATCACGGACCCGGCCGCCCGCGGCCTCGACCTGGAACGGGCGAGCTTCGTGCGCCACCTCGAACCAGGCCTGCCCGCGCAGCAGGCGCAGGCGACGCTGCTGGCCGTCGAACTCGACCGCCAATGCGGTGCCCGCATCGAGTACGGCGGTGCTGCCGTCTTCCAGCTGCACCACGCGTGGTGCATCGCTGCTGCGCAGGTCACTGCGTGCCAGCAGCAGCGCGTGCGGTGCCGCCGTCACCATCAGTGCGACGGCGGCGGCACTGGCCAGCAGCCATGGCAGGCGACGGCGCGGCGCGATCGGGCGCAGGCCCTCGCGATCGGTGGTGAGCTCGGGCAGCGCCGCCAGCACCTCGGGCCCGGCGGCATCCAGCCCCCGCCAGAACGCCGTCTGCTGGCGCCAGGCCAGCGCATGGCGTGGATCGGCCTGCAGCCAGCGCTGCAGGGTTCGTTGCTGGCGTTCCGGCAGCGGGCCTGCACTGCACCGGATCACCCAGCGCAACGCCTGCCTGGCCTGACGCGGCGAGGGTTCGGACGTGGTCATGGTTGTGGCCTGCCGCACCGCGAACGGGTGCGCTTTCCTGTTGTGACAATGGCGGGCGCGATCTGCCCACGGCAATCGCCGCTCATCAATGCATTCCCTGCTGGTGCTGCTGGATCAACAGTGCCGCGCGTAGCACGTGCTTGCCGACCAGGCTCTTGGAAATACCCAGCCGTGTGGCGATCTCGCGCTCGCTCAGGCCCAGGTAGCGGTTGAGCACGAAGCACTCGCGGACCTGCGCTGGCAGCGCGAGGATGGTCTGGGTGATCTCGCGCAGCTGTGCCTGGTCCAGTGCCTGCGCCTCGCCGTCGTGGCCCGCCTCGGCCATGTCGGTGGCGTACTCGGCCATCGCGCGCCGCTCGCGGGCGTCGGCCTGGCTGCGGTTGAGCGCATGGTGATAGGCCATCCGGTACAGATAGCCGCGCGGCTCCAGGATCGGTGGATCACCGGGCACGCTGCTGGCCTTCAGGTACAGGTTCTGCAGGGTGTCCTCGGTACTGGCCGGGTCGAGATAGCGCGCGATGAAGCGAGACAACGCACGGCGCTCGCGGATCAGCAGCTCGACCAGCGCCAGGGCATTGGGAGACATAGGTGCCAAGGCCGGACCGGGGAATGATGGGCGTGATGGCGACGGTCCGGACATGGATTGTGGGCTGCGCGGCCGCAGGCGGCAAGCGAAAGCCCGTCGCGCGGCACCAGGATCATCCACGCATGGCGTGGATCTCCCAGGCGGCGCCGGATCCAGTAGATCCACGCCATGCGTGGATGCGGAGCCTACGGTTCGTCCAACGCCTCGAAACGCTCGGCGAGGTAATCGATCAACGCGCGTACCGCCGGCAGCAGCCCACGCCGCGAAGGGAACACCGCATGCACGATGCCGTGTTTCGGCACCCACTCGGGGAGCACCGGCAGCAGCGCCCCGCTCTCCAGCTCATCGGTGATCATCATCCGCGGCAGCATCAACAGCCCGACCCCGGCCACCGCGGCGGCGCGCAACGCGATCATGTCATCGCTGACCAGGCGCGGGCGGTGATGCACGCTGGCCTGGATCTCGCCGGGCCCACTGTATTCCCACACATGCTGCTGACTGGGCGAGGCCAGATCGACGGTCGGCATCATCGCCAGGTCGGCCGGCACCTGCGGCGTGCCCAACCGTTGCAGCAGCGCCGGGCTGGCACTGGTGCACCAGACCCGGCGTGCCAGCACGCGCACCACCAGGTCGCTGTCTTCCAATGGCGGCGGCCGTACCCGGATCGCCACGTCCACACCCTCGCCCACCACGTCCACGCGGCGGTTGGTAGCGTCCAGCTGCACCGTCACCTGCGGGTGCAGGGCCAGGAAGTCGGCCAGCATCGGGCCGATGCGCGCGTGCAGGATCGCGATCGGGCACGCCAGGCGGATGGTGCCGCGCGGCTCGGCGCGCGACATCGCGATGGCTTCTTCTGCGGCCTCGGCCTCGACCAGCATCGCCTTGCAGTGGCGGTAGTAGTCCTGGCCGACCTCGGTGACCGAGAAACGCCGGGTCGAGCGCTGGATCAGGCGCACGCCCAACCGTTCTTCCAGCAGCGCGATGCGCCGGCTCAGTTTCGACTTCGGCATGGCCAGCGCCCGCCCGGCCTGCGAGAAGCCGCCGTGCTCGACCACCATGGCGAAATAGAACAGGTCGTTGAGGTCACAACGGCGGATATCTGCGATGAACACGGGGCGATCTCCTGCGGCCCACGGCCTGCCGCCATTGTTCACCAGATAGGACTATGACGGCAAATGTTGGCGTCTACCGGCCCAATTGTCGCGGCGATATCGTCTCCTGCAACGAAGAACAGCGGCCGGCAGCCCCGGCCAGGAGATCGCCATGAAGCGTGTCACCGGTACCTACAGCGCCCCCCGCCCGCACTGGGTGGGCGATGGATTCCCCGCCCGCTCGATGTTTTCCTACAACACCCACGGCCAGCACCTGAGCCCGTTCCTGCTGCTGGACTATGCCGGCCCGTACAGCTTCGCCCCCAGCGATACCCCGCGTGGGGTCGGCCAGCATCCGCACCGCGGTTTCGAGACGGTCACCATCGTCTATGAGGGCGAGGTCGCGCACCGCGATTCGACCGGGGCCGGCGGCACCATCGGCCCGGGTGACGTGCAGTGGATGACGGCTGCCTCCGGCATCCTCCACGAGGAATTCCACACGCCGGAATTCAGCAAGCGCGGCGGCACGCTGGACATGGTGCAGCTGTGGGTCAACCTGCCGGCGCGGGACAAGATGGGCGCACCGGGCTACCAGACCCTGCTTGACGCAGAGATTCCCTCGGTGGATCTGCCTGAGGGCGCCGGCCGCGTGCGTGTCATCGCGGGCCGCTTCGACGGCCACGCCGGTCCGGCACGTACCCACACGCCGATGGATGTCTGGGACATCCGCCTGCAGCAGGGCCACCACGCCGAACTGCCGGTGGCCGATGGCCGCACGCTGGCGGTGGTGGTGCTGAAGGGCACGGTCCGGATCAACGGCGGCCAACCGGTCGGCGAAGCACAGCTGGTCACCTTCGACCGCAGCGGCGAGGACGTGTTCGTCGACGCCGACAGCGACGCCACTGTGCTGCTGCTCAGCGGCGAGCCGATCGACGAGCCGGTGGTGGGCTATGGCCCGTTCGTGATGAACAGCCAGGCCGAGATCGCACAGGCGGTCAACGACTTCAACAGCGGCCGTTTCGGCCAGATCGCGCACTGAGCGCTTCCGCGCGGCGGGTGATGACCCGCCGCGCCAACGGGCCATCGCCCACCTTCCCCAGGAGACCGACCATGAGTACCCCCGCCAACTTCAACGGTGCCCGCCCGGTGATCGATCCGGACAACGCCGCGATGCTGCTGATCGACCACCAGAGCGGCCTGTTCCAGACCATCGGTGACATGCCATTCACCAGCGTGCGCGCCCACGCCACTGCGCTGGCGAAGATGGCCACGCTGGCAAAGATGCCGGTGATCACCACCGCCTCGGTCCCGCAGGGCCCGAACGGTCCGCTGATTCCGGAGATCCCTGAGGCCGCCCCGCATGCGCAGTATGTAGCGCGTAAGGGTGAGATCAATGCCTGGGACAACCCGGAGTTCGTTGCTGCGGTGAAGGCCACCGGCCGCAAGCAGCTGATCATTGCCGGCACCATCACCAGCGTGTGCATGGCCTTCCCGTCGATCGCCGCCGTGGCCGATGGCTACCAGGTGTTCGCGGTGATCGATGCCTCGGGCACCTATTCGAAGATGGCCGAAGAGATCACCCTGGCCCGCGTGGTGCAGGCCGGTGTGGTACCGATGGACACCGCCGCGGTGGCCTCGGAGATCCAGCGCACCTGGAACCGCGACGATGCCCAGCAGTGGGCCGAGGTCTACACGAAGATCTTCCCGAACTACCAGCTGCTGATCGAAAGCTACCTGAAGGCGCAGGACGTGCAGAAGAACCAGGAGCAGCTGGATTCGCAGCGCAGCTGAGCTGCCCCCCGGGGTGCCGGCCCGCTGTCGGCACTCCCCCCAACCGGAGACCCATCATGTCCAGTGAACCGATCCGCGATCCGGCCAGCGACCACCTGCTGACCCCGCAGAATTCCGCCTTCATCATCATCGACTACCAGCCGGTGCAGGTGAACTCCATCGCCTCGATGGACCGCCAGCTGCTGGTCAACAACATCGTCGGCACCGCCAAGGCCGCTGTGGCTTACGGTCTGCCGATCGTGCATTCGACGGTGAACGTCAAGACCGGCCTGAACAAGCCGCCGATTCCGCAGCTGCGCAAGGTGCTGGGCGACTACCCCACCTACGACCGCACCACCATCAATTCCTGGGAGGACGTCGAGTTCCGCAAGGCGGTGGAGGCGACCGGCCGCCGCAAGCTGATCATGACCGCACTGTGGACCGAGGCCTGCCTGACTTTCCCGGCCCTGGATGCGCTGAAAGAAGGCTATGAGGTGTATGTGGTGGTCGACGCCGTCGGCGGTACCTCGCTGGCGGCGCATGACGCAGCACTACGCCGCATCGAACAGGCCGGCGGCCAGTTGATCAGCGTGCCGCAGCTGTTCTGCGAGCTGCAGCGCGACTGGGCGCGTTCGGAAACGGTTCCCGCGTTCATGAACCTCTTCATCGAAACCGGTGGTACCGCCGGCATCCAGTTCTCGTACGATCGTACCGAGTGAATTCGTGGCGGCGCAGGCAGGTGGCCCGCGCCGTCTTTTGAAGCAGTCGAGCACGGCTCGACTCTACAGATGGCAGGAGACCCTGATGGCCTACGCACGCATTGTTTCAACCGGCGACAACTACCTGCACCACATCAGCAATGGCAGCTTTGATGTGGATGCGGACGAGCCTGCCTCGCTGGGCGGCCAGGGCAAGGGCTTCGCCCCGTTCGATCTGTACCTGGCCTCGCTGGCCGCCTGCACCGCCATTACCCTGCGCATGTATGCACAGCGCAAGGGCTGGGAACTGGGCGAGTTCCATGCCGAGCTGCGCTCGGAACGCGACGAAGATGGACGCTTCCACGTGCACCGCGTGCTGCATGCCAGCGCCGAGCTGAGCGATGCGCAGTGGCAGCGGTTGCTGGAGGTGGTGGAAAAGACCCCGGTGACGCTGGTGATGCGCGAAGGTGCGCGCATCACCAGTGAGCGCGGCTGAAGGAGGTCTGGCCCACCTGCGGCGGATCTTGGCCGGTTCCTCGCTTGTGCCGGCCTCGCCCCTGTTCCAAGCTGCGCGTCCGCGTTCGGATGCAGTGAGCGCGCAGCAACAGGAGGACCGCACGCGATGTTACGTGCCCATGCTTTGGATCTGGATTTCAACGGCCGCGCCCTGCTGGCCGACGTCAACCTGCACCTGCCCTCAGGTGCCCGCATCGCCCTGATCGGCGACAACGGCAGCGGCAAGAGCTGCCTGTTGCAGATGTTGGCCGGTACTCTGGTGCCCAGTGGTGGGACCATCATCCGGCGCGATGGCGCACGCATCGCCTACGTGCCGCAGCACGTGCTCGATGACTCCTCTCGCAGCGGCGGCGAGCAGATGCGCCATACGCTCGCCCGCGCGCTTGATGCCGACCCCGACGTACTGCTACTGGATGAACCCAGCAATCACTTGGACCGCAGTGCACGCCGCTCGCTGATCGCGCGCCTGCGCCAGTTCCATGGCGCGCTGTTGGTGTCCACCCACGATGAAGCCCTGATCGATGCGCTCTGTAATGAGCTCTGGCACATACGTGGCGGGCGCGTGAGCCACTTCGGCGGTCGCTACCGCGACTATCAGGCGGACCTGCAGCAGCGACGCGAGGCCAGCGACCGGCAGCTGCGCCAGCTGGATCAGGAGCGCGGCCAGGCCCATGAGGCGTTGATGCGCGAACAGCAGCGCGCCGCGAGCTCGCGGGAACGCGGCGTGCGCAAGGTCGAACAGCGCAAGTGGGGCGGCGTCCGTTCAGCCACCAAGCTCGGCCGTGGCAATACCACCGCCGGCAGCAAGCAACTGCAGATCCGTGAGCAGCAGGAAGACATCGAGGCTCGTCGCAATGACCTGCAGCGCGAGACCATCATCGAGCCCACTTTCGCGTTGCCGGCCGGCTGGCGACGTGAGGGAGTGGTGGTGCAGCTGACCGACGCCAGCGTGGCGCATGCCACGGAAACGGTGCTGGGTGGACTGCATCTGCGCCTGGATGTCGGCGATCGCCTGGCGATCACCGGTGACAACGGCAGCGGCAAGTCCACGCTGGCACGCGCGCTGTGCGGCGACCCAAGCATCTGCCGTGATGGTGACTGGTTGCTGCCGCCAGCTGATCAGATCGCCCTGCTCGACCAGCACTATCGGGACCTGCCGATGCAGGCCACGCCTCTCCAGGCGCTGTCTGCCCAGATGCCGGACTGGAGCCAGACCCAGTGCCGGCTGCACCTGGCCGACTTCCTGTTCCGCGGCGATGCCACGGCGCAGACGCCCGTGTCCGCATTGTCCGGTGGCGAACGGGCGCGGCTTTCATTGGCATTGATGGCGGCCAAACCCCCGACGCTGCTGGTTCTGGACGAACCCACCAACAACCTGGACATGACGCTGCGGATGCACTTGCTGCAGGTGCTGCGGGTGTTCCCGGGCACTTTGGTGGTGGTGTCGCATGACGACGCATTTCTGCAGGCGCTGGAACCGGGACAGGTGCTGGCGTTGTAGCTGCGGCCGGGCGTGTGCCATCCACGCATGGCGTGGATCTACTGTAGAGGCGAAGACAACGACAGGGGCTGTTGCCAACGTCGCGTGCAACCGCCCGAAAAGCCGAGCATGGGCCCGGCTCTACGGAAGGCTCAGCGCCGCGAATGCAGCACGGTGCGCTGGCGCATCGCGTTGAATTCCTGCTCCACCTGCTGGATGTCTTCTGCCTGAAAACCGGCCGCATCCAGCAGCTGGTCGGCGGCGGCGGCGGCCAGCGGATCATCGTCACGCTGACGCCAGCAGCGCGCCGGCAGGAAATAGCCCACTTCGCTGCGCCCGCGCATGATCACCACCGGCCGGCCCGCATACAGCAGGAACTCGGCCAGGTGCTGGCGCAGGCCCTCCACTGAAACATAGGCCGGTCCAACACCCAGCATCTGGCTGGACGGTTCGGGACTCTCGAACAGCTTGCGACGGCTCATCCACTCCTCCTTTTGAACAACGCGTGGTCTCCTTTCCTTAGACGGGCGCATCGCTGCGCCCCCGCCACGCACTACGTGATCCGCATCACGCCCGCCACTCAGAAGCCGGTGTTGAACTCCAGCTGGAACACGTCGATCGACAGCGGCGCACCGGACACTTCCTTGGCCGCCATCCACTTGCCGCTGATCCAGCTGCGCGCGTCCAGCGCGTAGGCACCGCCCACGTAGTAACCGCGGGCGTTGGTGCCGCCCAGGTGGAAGTTCGGATCGTTGTAGGCGTCGGGCAACGCGTCGGCCTCAATGTGCTTGTAGCCCAGCAGTGCCTGCCACTGGCCCTTCTCCTTCAGCTCGGTGGCACCGAAGGTGGCCTGCAGCATCCAGGCGGTGTCGCCGCTGCGGAAGGTATCGATGCCGACAGTATCGCCGGCGCCGTAGTTGTTGACGATGCCGTTCTGGGCACGACTGAACATGGCCTGCTTGTCGTAGGCCAGGTTGCGGATGTAATCGCCATCCAGGCGCAGACCGATGCCCTGCGCCAGCTGTGTATCCCAGCGCAGGTTCAGCGTGGCCAGGCGGAAGGCCGAGGCCAGGCCGACATACTGCGGGGTCGGCGTACCGGCCGGATCCACCGGATTGCGCGCGATGTTGCGGATCAGCATCAGGGTGTTGCCCTTCTGCATGAACGCCGGGCGCGACCAGTCGGTGTCGCAGCCCACCGCACCCGAATACAGCGAGCACGTTGAGGACAGGCGACCGCTGATGTTCTTGAAGTCGTAGTAGCCCAGCGCAGCACGCAGCGCGTTGTCATCGTTGAAGCGCCAGTTCACGCCCACCTGGGCACCGGACAGCCACTTGTTCTCGTTCGGAGTCTTGACCTTGCTCTGGCTCGGCGAGCTGTCGGAGGTGTACTCCAGCGGTACCACCGCGAGGTTGCCGAACAGGTCGAGGTCGCCACCATCGAAGTCATACTTCAGGTTCGCGGCCAGACCATCGAAATTGAGATCGTTGGAGAACAGCGTGTCGCTGGTCCAGAACGGATTGCCGAAGCGGCCGCCACGCACCGTCACCCAGTCCGCCGGGCTGTAGGCCAGCCAGGCCTGGTCCAGCCACACGTCCTTCTTGCTCAGGCCGCCACCCAGCTGCTCGGTGGTCGACACCGGGCCATTGCTGCTGCCGCTGGCCAAGCGCACGCCGGCCGTGGTGTGCTGGCCAATGGTTGCCTCGATGCCCAGGCGGGCACGGATGCGCCACAGGTTGCGGCGGTCCTGGCGGGTGTTGAGCAGCGGCGGCAGCTGCAGGTTGGTATTGGTGTTGGTGTCGAAGCCGTTGCCGGCGTTGATCGACGACCAGTTGCTCACGATGTCGCTGTTGCGCTCGGAGTAGAAGCGCGACTCGCTGCGCACACGCATGTCACCGGTGACCTTGATGCGCTTGGTCCACTCGGCCACTTCGTTGGGTGCCGCCCAGCCTTCCGACTTCGCCTGCGCCATCACGTCCTGGCGCACTTCGTCACGGATACCGTCGCGCACGCTCTGCGGTACGTACGGCACGCGCACGTCACCGGCCTCCAGGGCCACGCCACCACTCGCCGCGGTGCTGTCCGTGGCTGCAGTGCGCTGTGCGGCCGCTGCTTCGGCCTCGGCCTGCACCAGCAATGCCTGGCCATCTTCGGGCTTCAGCGCACCGCTGGCGATCAGGCCCTTGATCAGCTTGACCATGGTGGTTTCGGCGGCCATCGCACCGGCCGGGGCGGCCAGGCTGAGCAGCACGGCGCAGCACAGCAGCGCCCGTCGGGCCGGCCGCGGGCGGCGGGAGTCGGTTCGTGCGCGGACGTGGTCGTTCATCACGGTTCTCATCGAAAGAAGGGAAATCACGGAGGTCGGGAATCAGGCCCCGGGCCGGCGGCCCTGGATCAGGACGCGGGCGGGGAAATTGAGTGACGGCGGCGGTGCCTGGTCAACCTTGCCGATGCGACGCAGGGCATCGAGCACGGCCGCGTCGGCCTCCTCGTTGCCACTGCCGCGTACCAGTTCGACCTTTTCCAAGCGGCCGTCGTTGGCCAGCCACACATTCACCTGCAGCTGGAACGCCAGGCGCTTGACCTTGTCGTCGCGCGAGATCGCCTGCTGCATCAGGTAGCCCAGGTAGCGGCCGTAGGTAGCGTTGCCGGCGCCACCACGGCCAACGCCGGACGAACCGCCACCACTGCCGGACTGGATACCGAAGTTGTCACCACCGGCCTGCGCGTCGGCATTCATCGTCACCGGGTCAGCGTTGTCCGGGGTCGGCGTCGGCTCTTCAGCGGGCGTCGGCTGATCCAGCGGCTCCGGCTCGGGCATCGTCTCTTCCGGCGGCGTTTCCGGCTCTGGCGGCTTTTCCGGCGGCGGGGGTGGCGGCGGAGGCGGCGGTGGCAGCGCCAGCATCGGCGGTTGCACCACCGGCCGACGGGTGCTGGCGGTGTCCTTGAACAGCAGCCACCACACCGCGATGCCGAGCACCAGCAACGCGGCCAGCACCAGCGCGACGGTCACCAGCAACTGGCGACCGCGCATGCCGGGCTCCGGCCGAGGGGGTTGATGGGCCGTCATGCCTCAGCCCTGCGCCTTGCCGGTGACCAGGCCGACCTGGGCCAGCTCCAGCCGCCGCAGCAGGTCCAGTACCTCGACCACGCGGGCGTACTGCACCTGCGCATCCCCGCGCACGATCACCGGGAAGTCCGGCGTGGTCGCGCGCTCGGTGCGCAGGCGATCCTCCAGCTCGGCCATGGTCACCGGGTAGGCATCCAGGAACACCTGGCCGCTGGGGTCGATGGTGATTGCCTTGGTCTTCGGCTTCTCCAATGCGACGCTGTTGCTGGCCTTCGGCAGGTTGACCTCGATGCCGGGGATGGAGGCGTTGCTGGTCAGGATGAAGATCACCAGCACCACCAGCAGCACATCGACGAAGGGCGTCACGTTGATGCCCTTCTCGCGCTTCTTGATGCCGAACTTCGCCTTCTGGCCCATGGCGCGCCCCTCAGCCCTGGACCGCGGCCGGGCCGCGCCCGTCCTGCTCTTCGGCCAGGCGCGCGGCGAACTCGTCGATGAACACCGCCATGTCCGCGCCGATCGCTTCGGCACGCGCGCCCAGGTAGTTGTAACCGAACAGTGCCGGGATCGCGACGCCGAGGCCGGCTGCGGTACACAGCAGCGCCGCGGCCATGCCCGGCGCCACCGAGTTGATGTCCACCGCGCCGGCCATCGCCGCCACCACGAACACCAGCATGATGCCGATCACGGTGCCGAACAGGCCCACGTACGGCGCACCTTCGATGGTGGTCGACAGCCAGTTCATGCGCCGCGCCATCGCTTCCTGCTCGCGCACCATCACCGCATCCATCGAGGCACGGATCGCGGCGATGGTGGCGCCACTGAGGTAGCCACTGTTGCCGTCGCGCTGGTGGCGCTGCTGCATTTCATCGATGGCCACCTGGTAGATGCGCCACAACGAGCCATCGTGCATGGCGGTCGGTGCCTTGCCCTGGCGATCCATGTCCGACAGGGTGCGCAACGGCACGCCGGACAGCTTGCCGAAGCTCTCGGTGAATACGGCATTGGCCTTGCTGGTACGGCCGAAGTGGCGGCTCTTGGCGATCATGATCGCCCACGACAGCAGCATCATCAGGCCCAGGATGGCGACCACCACCCACGCATCGAACGGCATCGCCTTGAGGATGAAGGCGAAGTGGCTCTGGCCGGCCGACTGCTCATCGGCACCGTAGCTGATCAGGCGCGAATCGGCACCCTGCGCGGTGGCGTCGGCCAGCAGCAGCGCCGCCGGGCGTGCCACACGCGAGACGCGCAGCTCATCCAGCGCCCCCTCGAAGTTGGCCAGTGGCTGCGCCGCGCCCGCGGCATCGGCACCGACCACCGGCGCGCTGCCCAGCGCCGGCAGCTCGCCGCTCAGCTGGGCCACCACGCGACCGTTGAGGTACAGCTGCAACGCGCCCTTCTCCGCGGTCAGCGCCACATGCGCCCACTGCCCTTCCGGAATCGGCTGCGCCGGCGTGCTGCGCTGGCCATTGAGCTGCACGAATGGCACCCGGTTCTCGATGCCCAGCACCAGTTCCGAAGCGCCGTCGCGACGGGCGTAGATCGCCTGTGCGGCGTTGTTGCTGCCCGGCTTGATCCAGGCCGAAACGGTGAGCGGCGCGCCGGCTTCCTGCGCCAGCGACGCGCTGGCAGGCAGTGGCAGCGGGCCCGCACCCAGCTGCACGCCACGGCCGATCACCGAGCCTTCGGACGGCGGCACGACGGCCCCGGCATTGTTGCCGTAGGCCGTGGTGTCGCGCGCCGGCGCATTGGCTTCGGCGAAGTGGTAGACCAGCGTGTAGTCCGGGTCGAATACCTGCTGGCCATTGCCGCTGGCCGGGGCCTTCTCATTGCCGTAGTACATCCAGATCGTCTGCGGCGCGGCTGCGCTGACCGCCGGCACGTCCACCCAGACCAGGGCCAGGCCCAGCTTGGGGTCGAACTGTTCGATCTGGTGGGCCAGCACGGTGCGGCCATCGCCCGACACGAAACGCAGGTCGTTGCCCGCATCCTGGGTACCGTCGAAACCGAAGTTGCCGGTATGCAGGCGCAGCAGCAGCGGCGTGCGGCCCGGGTCACCGGCCAGGCCCGCGCCCTGCGGGCCGGCGTCGACGGTGATCGGCTTGCGGTACTTCCATTCGGCCTGCCACCAATTGGCATCGGCCGCAGCAGCAGGCAACGCAACCAGCGCGGCCAGCAGCAGCAACACTCGGGAAAGCAAACGGTCCATGCGAGGGGTCTCCGGAGAACGCATGTTCAAGGGAAGGGTCAGTAACTGGCGCTGATGTTGAAATGCAGGCGCGGATCGTCCTTGCGCGTGACCGGGCCATCGGCATAGGGCCAGGCGTAGTCCAGGCGCAGTTGCAGGTGTTCGCCCAGGCGCAGCTGCGCGCCCAGGCCGACCGAGGCCAGGTTGTACTTGTCACGCTGTTCGGGCAGTGGTTGGCGCAGGCGCAGATAGGCCGCGTCGGCAAAGCTGTAGACGCGCAGATCAGTGCCGCTCCACAGCGACCACGCCGGGGTGCGCCATTCCAGGCTGGCCAGGCCGCCGTAGTCGCCGATCGCCTCGGCCGACAGATAGCCACGTACGGTATACATGCCACCGGCGGCGAACTGCTCGGCCGACACCAGCGGCGCGTCGGTCACCTGCAGCGAGCCGCGCGCGTACCACTGCCAGTCGCTGCCGAAGGTATGGGTGTTGGCGACATCGGCCTTGAACGCCACGAAGCTCGGGTCGGCCCAGTAGCGCTTCTGGCCGAAGGCGGTGGCGTCGCTGCCGTAACCGAACAGGCGGCGGGTGCCGGCCACCAGCTGGGTGTTGATGCTCAGCTGATCGTGCTCGCCCTGGCGCACGCCGACGAAGGCCAGCGTGATCGGCGCATACTTCAGCGGCGTCTTCAGGCTGTCCCCGCCCATCTGCGTGTCTTCCTCGGTGTCCTTGAAATCCACACCAAGGCTGAGCTGGCGCCACCACTGGCTGCTGCCGGCAAGGCGGTAGTTGAGCTTGAGGCCGATCGAGTGACCGTTGCCGATCACATTGGTTCCGGTGCCGGTACCGACCTGTCCGCCCGCGTTCAGCACGCGGCTGTCGGACGTGTAGCCGGACGCTTCCAGGCTCCACGGCGTGCCCTCGAACGGCATCATGTACGAGGCCGAAAACACCTTGGCCTGCTTGGTATCTTCCGGCGCCAGGTACACGCCGATGGTGGCGCTGTGCCCGCGCTTCCACAGGTTGTCGTAGGCCAGCGACGCACTCAGGCGCAGCTTCTCGGTGTCGGCACTGTGGTCGTTGTTGAGCGCCGCGCTGGCGCGCCACGGCGACTTCTCCTCGACCTGCAGGTCCACATCCATCGTGCCCGGCACCTGGCCTTCGCGCACCAAGGGCATCACCTGGCGACGTCCACCTTCATTGAGCGCGGTCAGTTCCTTCTGCGCCTGGTCGAAATCCGGCACCTTGCCCTCGGCCAGCGCCGGCACGCGTTCGCGGATGCGTTCGGGCGATTCGTGCTTCGTTCCCACGACCCGCAGCTGGCCGATCGGTGTCTGCTGTACCTTCAGCAGTACCACGCCTCCACTGACCTGCTGCTCGGGCAGTTCCACATAGACCGACTGGTAGCCCGCCTGCTGGTACAGCGCATTGACTGCATCGCGCGCCTTCTCGACATCGGCCAGGGTCTTGCCCGGGCCGAGGAACGGCTCCACCGCGCGTTCGATCTGGCGCGGATCGAGCACGGTGTTGCCGCGCACGATGTATTCATTGATGTTCACGCTGGGCGCAGGTGCAGCCGCCTGCGCGAACAACGGCAGCGGCATCGCGGCCAGGGCCAGCACCAGCGGATGCAGGTGCAGCGGAAGGCGGACGGCTCGGCACGGAACAGGAGTCATCGAAGGCATCGCGTCGTATCGAAGGGAGTGGCCAGGGAGCGGCGCGTGGGTCTACCAACAGGACGTGTACGTCGCGTCAAAGCCGCCAATAGTTTTGTGACAGCACTGTCATCTTTTGACGGCGCCGGAACACTCGCGGGCGGAGACTGACCTCGCCACACGTCTTCATTGCAGAACGTCGGTTGTCGCAGGAGATTCAAGATGAGTGAGTCGTTGGACGCGGGCCTTCGCCCTGCCCTCGCCCTTGCCTTGTTGCTGGCGTTGCCATCGGCCTGGGCCGGAGAGGCGAAGAAGCAGGACGATGCCGCACCCTGCATCGAAGTACAGGTCAACGGCGAGCGCATCCCCGCCTGGGAGTGCCTGCAACGCAAACTGGCCCCGGCGCCGAAATCGGCGAAGTCACCGGCGCTGCCTGAAGCCGAACGCCTGATGCGGCAGCCGGGCAACCAGCTGATGCAGTACAACCTGGAAGGCACACGACAGCGCATGGGCGATGCCTTTGGTCGTTCGGTGGAACCGCAGCGTCCGGCGCGCTGAGCCTGCGCAGCTGTGGAGCCGGGCCCGCGCTCGGCAGGATTTTGTAGAGTCGAGCCATGCTCCACTGGATTTTGTAGAGTCGAGCCTTGCTCGACTGTTCTTCCAGACGCAGCCGAGCGCGGGCTCGGCTCTACAGGGACCCGCCCGGCACGATGCCATCGGTCGGCACCGGCGGCAGCTCAGGCACCGGCAGGCTGCGCGTTTGCCCGGCCTGGTTCAGTTCCACAGCGCTGGCGCTGATGCTGGCCAGTACCGTGCAGGGTCCGAGTCGTTGGCCGGGCGCATACGCTTCCGCTGGGCGTCCATCTACCGAGAGCAGGGCCAATGGCGCATGGTCACCCGCCATCACGCCCAGCACGACCACCTCGGTCTGCACCGCGCCGGGGGACAGCAGCCGCACCAGCGGCAGGCTGGCCATCGCATCGAACAGGGGCCGTACCGGCGCCTCGGCCTGCGCTTCACCGGCCGCCACCGCTGGCGCCACCGCAGACAGGGTGACACTCCAATAGGCCACCACGGCCAGCAGCAGCATCGCTGCCAGCAGGGTCAGCATGCGATTGCGATCCCAGCGCCTGCCATCCATGTTCCGCACCATCGCAACGTTCGTGTCCGCCTACGCTAGCAGCTGCGGCTGACGCTTTTGTTTCATCGTACAGGCCTATGCTGGCGCGTATCGGCAAGGACCGGAGGCAATGTCGGTGCAACGCATCCCGCGCGGTTTTACCCTGCTGGAGCTGATGGTGGTATTGGTGATCATCGGCATCTGCACTGCCGGTATCGGCCTTGGCCTGGGCAGCCTGCTCGATCCGGCCCGGCAACTGCGCCAGGAAGCCGAGCGGTTGGCGCAGCGGCTGCAGGTGGCACGCGACGAAGCCCGAATCGATGGCCGGCCCCTGCGCTGGCAGTCCGATGCCAAGGGCTATCGTTTCAGCCGCCGCGAAGGCGGCCGCTGGGTGACCGTGGAACGCGATGACCTGTTGCGGCCGCAGCAGTGGCAGGCCGCTGGCATTGCGGTAGTGCCCGCCAGCGCCATCGAACTGAGCCCGGAATGGATCGGCACTGCCTGGGAGCTGGGGCTGTCGCTGGAGGGCCGCACACTGCGTCTTCGTGATGATGGCAGCGGACAATTGCAGGTCGTGCAGTGAAGCAGGCGATGCGAGGATTCACCCTGATCGAAGTGCTGATCGCGCTGGCGATCGTATCGATTGCGTTGGCGGCGGTGATGCGTTCGGTGGCGGTGGCGACCGACGATCAATCGCGGCTGCGCGATCGCCGCCTGGCGCTGATGTGCGCGCAGGACCGCTGGCAGGAACTGCGCCTGACCGGACAGGCAGCGCAGGATGGCCGCCAGCGCTGCGTGCAGGGACGCGGCAGCTTCCTGGTGCTGCAGCATCTTGGCACGGGCAGCGACGGCCAGCCGCAGCTGGAACTGAGCGTGGTGGCCGAGGACGCACCGCGGCGACCGCTGGCGCGGATGCAGCTGCCGTGGACGCTCGCACCGTGAAGCGCGCCGTGCGCGGCTTCACCCTGATCGAGGTGATGATCGCGATCACCATCATGGGCGTGCTGGCGCTGATCTGCTGGCGTACGCTCGACAGCGTGGCCAGCAGCGACCAGCGCCTGCGCCAGGCCGATGCCGAGACCACCACGGCGCTGCGCGTGCTGCAGCAGTTCCAGCGTGATATCGACATGCGCGCAGACGACGCGCTGATGAATGGCGCCGTGCGCCCGGCGGACCAGCCGCAGCGACTGCTGCCACCTTCGCTGGTGAGCGAACGGCATCCGGATGGCAGCTTCGCGCTGGAGATCACCCGCAGCGTCGGCAGCGACGGGCTGCGCTGGCAGCGGGTGCGCTGGTGGCAACAGGGCAACACGCTGTGGCGGGCCAGTGGCGAGGCGACCGACCGGTATCCGCTGCCAGCGCCTGAGCAATCGAGGGGCATCGCGGTGGCCCGTGATGTGCAGCGGTTCGAGGTGCGTGCCTGGCAGCCCGGTGCCGGTTGGGCGGTGCTGCCGGGCGAAGGCGAGGTATTGCCGGCGACGGGGCTGGAGCTGCGGCTGGGCCTTCGCGATGGGCGTGGGCCGCTGAGCTACCGGCGGGTGCTGGAGTTGTAGGGTTCGTTCGTGGCACCGCATCCACGCATGGCGTGGATCTACTGCTGAGGCTGCTCTGGTGGGTGCCGACCGTTGGTCGGCACTGCGCCAGCCCCGCCATCCACGCAGGGCGAGGATCTACTGCAGAGACTGCTCCAGGCATGGCATGGATTCCCTGCCCTCCTGCCGCCGGGTGCTCTCCTGCACCCGACGGCGCTGTGTCGGTGGTCCTCACCGCTGATGGCCGCTCCCTGCCCTCCGTGCCGTCCTGGCTGGGGCCGCCACCGTTCCGTGGCGGCTGGCCCGATGCTGCAGCCCGATGCGCTGCACCGGGCAATGCGTGCCGACCAAGGTCGGCACCTGCCGGGGCGTGGATGCCTAGCGGCGCTCGGTGCCCTCGTCCCGGCTGGCCTGCGGGAACTGGAAGGCGCTGTTGGTGTCGTAGCCACTGCCGGCGGTCGTGCCACGCGCAGGCGGAGCGATACTGCTTGTACCACTGCCAAAGCCCAGAATCTGCACGCTGATCACCGATGGCTGGTTGCGCCGTGCATCGTCCTGGCTCTTGCGCATCACATCCTGTGCGGCCTGGCTGGCACTGTTCGCCGCCGCACTGGCCGAGGCCAGCGCATTGACGTTCACCGTGGCCAGCACCGGCAGGCCCTTGCTCTCGCCCTGTACCTGGATATTGGCGGCGTTGAGCACCTGCAGCGCCGCCAGATTGATGTTGCCCGAGACGCGGATACCGGCCTCGCCCGCATCGATGGTGCCCAGCGGCGCGATCAGGTCGACGTCGCCCGGCGGCACTTCGGCGATGGGGTTCAAGGTCGCAATGCCTGCGCCACTGGCGGGAGCCTGCGGCGACAGGATCACATTGCCCCAGCCGTCATAGAGGCGACGCGGTGGCGTGTACAGCAGCGTCGTCTGCGAACCGCGACCGGCATTGATGTCACCCTGCTCCGACCAGGCCAGGATGTCGCCGCCAAACGTGGTCATCACCCGCGACAGGCCCAGCAGCACGCTGTCCTGGCTGAACAGGCGGATATCGCCCTGCCCCTGGGTGACGAGGCCGGCGCTGGCAGGCGGCACCACGCCCTGTACGCCGACCACGATCTGTCCGCCCGGTGCCATCAGTTCGATGTTGCCGCCCGCCTCGGTGCGCACGCCGGAACCGCCGTACATCACGATATCGCCGGTACGGTCGATCGTCGCACCGGCCGCATTCCTGTCCGGCATCAGCGTGGCGATGGCTTCGCGCCCGCGCAGGTAGGAGCCGAAGCGGGGCCCTTCTGCATCGGTGTACTCACGCCCACCTTCGCGCAGTTCGGCGTAGTACACCTGACGCAGGAAGATGCGCTGCTGTTCCTGCGGCAGTGCGTCGAATGCAGCCAGCGCCCCGTCGCCGTCGGCAGCCACGCCGAAGCGCTGCTGCAGCCACTGCTTCAGCTCCTGGTTGTAGACCTTGACGGCCTTGCCCGGCTGCGACGCGAGCGATTGCGCGGGATCGGCCAGATTCGCAGGATCCAGATAGCGGGCACGCAGGGCCGCGAAATCGATCTGCTGGTTGCCGGCCATCAGCGCGATGCTGGCGCCGGGACGGTTATCGCCCTGCACGATGCCACCGAGGCTGACGATGCTGCCCGCATCCTCCTGGCGCAGCTGGCGGCCGGCATTGATCTCGGTGTTGCCGGGGCCGGCGATGGTCGCGTTCAGATGCACGATGTCGCGGCCCGCCGCCACCACCGTGAAGTCGGTGGGCGCGGTGTTCAGCGCGGTCATCGACACCCCGAGGATGTCCCGGCCTGCCCGCAGTTGCACGGCGCCGGCGGCCTCGAACCAGTTCAGCTGCGTGCGCTGCCCCCCGTTGGGAGTCAGCGTGCGTTGGGCGCCGGTGGCCAGACCGATGATGTCGCCCTGCACCGCGTAGAAGCGGCTCGGCGCCAGGGCCGCAGACACGGTGGACAGCGGAGTATTCGGACCGAACGCAAACAGCGGAAGCGACGCCTGCGGCGATGCAATGTTGCCGTCGACCGACAGGTTGTGACGCGAGCGGGTCACATTGCCGCTGGAATCCCCCTGCTCGGCCATGAATGCAGGGTCGAAGGGTCCCGGCAGGCGCGCGTCGCTGGCGGAGCGCGCGATCTGGGTCGCGCCACGCTGGGCGAAGATGCCGCCACCGGCCAGGACGTCCAGCCGTCCTGTCGCCGAGGGTGCCAGCAGGATCACATCCTGCGTCCCCGGCGTGGTGCTGATCCGGTCCAGCTTGACGTCGCCCTGCGCAGCAACGGCGCTGAAGCGCGAAGGATAGAGCCAGTAGTTCAGCAGCTCCTCCCGGCTGCCCGGTGCCAGCGCAACCTGCTCGGGCCACAGATTGCTGCCGGTCACGTTATCCGGCCCGGCCAGGCCCGGCGCCAGGTCGCCACCGGCACTGAACAGGTCCATGGCGGTCGTGTCGGTCCACAGGGAGAACCAGGTGCTGCCCGCAGCGCGGCTGCCGTTGTCCTGCACCACCGCGCTGTAGTTGGCCGGTGGAACCCGACCGGCATCGGCGACGCCGCCGAGCACGACGTCACCCCGCGCCTGCAGCTGCGCGACCGCATCGCCCAGCACCAGCACCGGCCCGCCCATCGGGCGAGCGGCGTCGGCGGCGAACAGATCGGCCGCACGCAGCTGGCCCAGCGTCGCGTAGCTTTCCAGGGTGACGCCCATTGCACCGATGCGTCCCGCATCCAGCTGCAGGCTGCCACGCAGATTGCTGAAGGTACCGTTGAGGTCGAGATTCTGTCCCGCCCTGGAGGCATTGAGGCTGGAGAACGTCGCCCGCAGATTCGGATTCAGTGCGCCACCGATACGCAGTTGCAGGTCGCCGCCGCCGGTCAGGTGCAGCTGGCCATCGCTGACCCGGCCGGTCGATCCCACCGCCGCGATGATCGCACCCGAGCGCGGTGCGATCGTCGAGTCCAGCGCGTCACCTATCGCATCGCGCACGCCGGCGTCACGCCCGGCCTCCAGCGTCAAGTTGCCGCCGCCCAATGTACCGAAGCCGGTGAAGCCGACCATCCGCGGAGAGGCGCCAGCAGCAGCGGACACGTTGGTGTAGGCGCCAAAGTTCACCCACCAGCTGGTCGGCACCGGCTCCACGCCGGTGGTGCTGCCGGTTCCCTGCCGCCACAGCCAATTGCCGACCGCGGCACTGGAGTACAGCGCCCAGTCACGCTCGCTGGTGCCCGACTCTGCGCGCCCGGTCCAGACGTCACCGACGATATCTCGCCCGGCTTCGACGCGCAGGTTGCCGCCATGATCGGGATACCAGGCCTGGTAGGCGGCCAACGCGGCATCATAGCTGCCCGGCACCAGGTTCGGACCCAGCAGTGCGGTGTTCCTGGGGGCTGCTGCACGGGGCGAATTGAAGGCAGCGTCGCGGCCCTCGCCCAGCGTGGTGGGAGTGCCCGCCGTGTACACACCGAAGCCGGACTTCATCACGACATCACCGGCAGCGAGCAGTTCCAGGTCCCCCTTGCCGGTGCGCAGCACGCTCCAGGCCGGCGTGCCCGCGCGCTTGCCGTAGGTGGTCACTTCGGTCTGCGTGCCACCGCCGGCGCAGTAGCTGGGTGCGGTGCTGCAGAACTCGTCTTCGGTCATGCCGAACATCGCCGCGAAGTCCTTCGCAGGGGTGCCCACGTAGGACTCATCGCCCCAGTAATCCAGCGAGCCCTGCGCGGCCACCTGGCGGGGGGCCGGGCCGCAGTAGTCAGCCGACATCGCACAGAACTCATCTTCGGTGAAGCCGTACATGTCGGCCAGCTCCGCGATCGGACGGCCCGCATAGGAGGTGTCGCCGATCCAGTCCAGCGATGCCCGCTCAGTCAACACACGATCACCCACCCAGATGATTTCGGTCTTGACCGTACCGATCGAGCCCTGGTGGGTATCGGCCAGCACCACGCTGCCTTCGGCGCCCCAGCGCCGGCTGCGTGGATCGGCCGCCCCGGAATCGGCACCGGCAACCACGGTCAGGTCCCAGGAGGTGGTGCCCTCGGCCAGCATCGGCGCCAGCGCCCAGTTGCGCCCCTGGTTGCCGTTGGCATCGGCCGGCCGCAGATTCACCGGCCCGTTGCCGGGCAGCTCCACCTTGGTCAACGATGGGATGTAGGCGCCCACCTTGAGCTCGACTTCGCGTGCCAGGCGCAGCGCAACCGGCAGCACCGCGCCGGCGGGCCACTCCTGTGCCGCCATCTGTACGGCGCTGCGCAGGCGGAAGCCGGCCCCCAGGCGCGCACCGGCCGCCAGCACCAGCGGCTTCTGCAGCACGGTGCCCGCCGCCAGCGTCTGCCCGGAGTCGGTGGTCACCGCCGCACCCAGCACCGTGCCCGCAGGCAGGCGCAGGGTCTGCGAGATCACCATCGGCGCGGGCAGCACGGTACCGACCGGAAGCGTTACCGATTCGACCGGCACGTCATAGTTCAGGCGGGTGCCGGCCTGGAACTCGGTGCCGGGCTGCAGCTTCACTCCGTCCACCGGCACCACCAGGTCGCCACCGAAGGGGGTGTGCCCGGCGCTGCCATTGCGAGCCTCATACAACTGCCAACCGCCCTCGTCCGGCGTGGACGGCGGCGGTGCGAAACCATCGTTGATGCTGCCATAGACGTTGATGTTGCCTTCGGCGCGCAGTACCAGCGAAGCCGATTCACCGAAGCCACGCCGCGATGGATCGGCGCGGTTGGCTTCGGGCCCGTAGCGGTAGCCGGACAGATCGATGTCGCCGGCAATGGTCAGGTCGCCCTCGGGATTGGCCTCGCTGCGCCGCGCCACCACCTGCACGCCGGGACGCAGGCGGACGTCGCCCAGCGCGGCGGTGCGCTGCTGCAGATCCGGATTGCCCAGCGCGCCATCGATCCAGGCCACGCTGTGCGGATCGACCACCTGGTCCAGCCACTGCTGGGTGACCAGCTGCGCGCGGTTGCCGCGCACATCAGCGGTGGTGGCCAGGGGCGCATCGTCGTAGCGACGGACACCATTGAGCTGGATGTCGGCCGCGCCATCGATGCGCAGGCCGCTGGCCGCGGCAATCGCCGCGTCGTTGCTGCCCAGCCGCGGCACATCGATCTTCAGCGAGCCCCGCGCCATGCCGTCGTTCTGTCCAGGGCCGTCACCGAGGGCAACGTCGCTGCCTGCACGCATGTCCAGGTGTGCCGCGCTGCCCAGACCAACGGCGCCTTCGGCGCTGCCCAGCGTGATGGTGGCGCGGTTCGGACTGTCGATGATCTTGCCATGGCTGTCCACGCGCAGGCCGGTACCGTGCGCGTCCAGCGTGCCGTCCACCTGCAACTGATCACGGGCGTACAGGCGGATGCTGCCGACCTGCTCGCCGCTGGCATCGATGCGGCCGGCCACGGTCATGCTGCCCGCGTCGACACTGATGTCGACCCGGCGCGCCTTCACTTCGTCGCCGATCCGCAGATCGCCTTCACCGATCTGGAAGCTGCGACCACCGACGACGCCGCCGGCGGTCAATCGCTGGTTGAGGCCGGTGAAGTCTTGCAACTGGCGTGCCCGCACCACCAGTTCACCACCGTCGTAGGGCACCAGCGTGCCACCGGCATCGTAGCGGCCACTGGCGGTGCCCTGCAGATCACCCGCCAGATCGGCTCGGCCGGCCATTGCGGTGACCGTCATGCGCCCGCCGCGGTTGTTGCGGGCGGAAACATCGATGCGGGAGGCCGCATCGGTGCGGATGTCCCCCGTGTCGCTGGACAGCAGGACATCACCGCCCCAGCTGAACTTGTCCACGTCGTACAGCGAGACCTTGCGCCCGGCAAGGTCCAGCGCCGCCCGGCTGCCAAGCGTGATGCCCTCGCGCGCGTTCGCAGACAGCCGTCCTGACGCCAGCGCGAGCGTGCTGTCCAGCGTGATCCGGTTGGCGTCGATGCTCAGCTCACTGCCCAGTGCATCGCCACCCGCCTTGCCGGTGCCCCCCTGCAGGCGGAAGTCGCCGCCGGTGCGCACGCGCAGCTGCGCGCCGGGATCGGCGGTCAACAGCGGTGTATCGATACCCAGGCTGCCTCCGCTGTACTGCCAGCCCTTGTCGGCCAGATAGTCGCCGCGCTGCTGGAACACGTCCAGCGTGCCCTGCGCGGAGAACGACAGCTGCTCCGAAGCACTCAGGTTCAGCGCACTGAATCCGAGTACCTGACGGTTGGCAGGCACCTCGGAGCTGGGACGGCTGAACGGGGCGCGCGCCAGCTGCAGGTTGCGGGTGACGATGTCCAGCTGCCCGGCGCCGAGCCGGTCCACCATCGGATCGGCCGGCGGCACCGACGCATCGCTGCCCGGACCCTGCGTCGCCGCCAGCGAACCGTCCCAGACCAGTGTGTCCACCAGGATGCGCGCACGGTCGCTCGCCGCACCATAGCCATGGATGGCCTGCGCGCCCAGTACCAGCGTCTGCAGGCCACCGCGGCCGGTGGCACTGTCGCGCGCATCCAGGTCGACGCTGCCGAAGACGTTGACAGAATCCCGCGCGACCAGGCTCAGCGTGTCCAGCGCCGGCGCGCCGGTGGCATCATTGCCGCGCAGCAGTTGCTGCAGCACGGACTGGTTCATGGTCATGCCACTGGGCAGCGCCCCTGCCGCAGCGGCCTGCGCGATCGCTTCGGCACTGCCGAGGTTCAGCGCCGCCATGCTCAGGCCGAGCTGACGGGTGCCATAGCTGGCCGAGTCGCGCATCTGCAGCGTGCCATCGGTCGCTACCGCGATGCTGCCATCGGAAACCAGCCGGGTCTGGCCGTCGCACGCCGTCTGGCACCCCCCGATGTCGATTGCCACCGGACCGGCCTCCACGCCGGTGGTGCCGGTGATCAGGTTCAGGCGCTGGTTGGACACCGCCAGCAGGCCGCCGGAGACCTGGTAAGGCAGCGTCGCCCTGGCATCCGCGTTGGCGGATGCGAACGGCAGTGTATCGAGGGTCGCACCGGCCTCGACCAGCACGCCGCTGCCACCGGAGGCCGCTGCCACCAGCACTTCCGGTGCGTTCAGGGTGACTCCGGAACGGATCGCCACGCTGCGTGCCTGGCCGGTCACCGCCACCTGCGAAGTCACCTGGTTGAACTGCCCGCCGATCATCATCCGCACAGGCAGGAAGGCATTGAGCGCGTCGTCGCTGAAGGTGGCACCGCGATCACGCGCCTGCGATTGCGCACCGCCATCGACGATCTCCAGTGAACCGACCGCCGGGCTGGCCAACGTGGCTGTCAGCGTGCCGCCGCGCCCGTTGTCGGTGGCGGCGCCGAACCGCGCGGTGCCGGCGAAGCGGATGGCAGGCGTGTCTGCACGACCTGCGCCTTCGCCCAGCGCCAGGGTCAACCCGAGCGCATCGATGGTCTGCCAGCCGCGCGACTCGCCGCGGCGGTCGGCCACCGATTGCGCGAAGCTGTTGTAGGAGGTTTCGTTGTAGCCCGAGTGCCGGCGTACCACCGCGGCGGGGGTCAGCAGGATGTCGGTGAGCAACGGCGAGATTGCCGCGCCCAGCGCCGCGCGCTGCTGCCCGGACACACGCCAGGTGCCGGTGCCGGTCGCGATGGGTTGCGCGATGCCCGAGGCCCCGGTGGCGCCCAGCTCCACCCGGAAGGCACCGGGCTGCAGCGCATAGCTGGCCGGCATCAGCGTGTAGGTGCCTGCCACCAGGCCGGGCACGCCCGCCGGCACGGTGATCTGCTGACCCACCCCCGGTGCGGCGAATCCTTCCTCGCCGCTGGGGGCGAATGTCCCGGCGCGTCCCGGCACGATTGCATACACCGGGTTGCCCGACGCACTGAATTCATAGCGCGGATTGGCGTCGGCCAACGCCGTGCGCAGCACGTCGACAGAGCCGCCGCGCCCGGACACGAAGGCCGCACCAGTCAACTCACCACCGCCGGACATGTCCAGCAGTGCCCCCGGCGCCACCTCGACCTCGTTGGCCTTCAGGGTCACCCCCATCGAGGAGATGCCGGCCGGCGTCAGCGAACTCACGCTGCGCGTGCCGACCCGCCAGTCGACACCATCGACGGTGCCACCATAGGGCAGCGACAGGCCGGCACCGCTGGTGGAGGTAACGCTGCCCGGGAGCAGTTCCACCCGGCTGCCGACGGTTCCGTTCTGGATCAGGCCGCCCAGCTGCAGCGTGCCCATCGGCACCTGTACGTTGCCGCCCTGCTGCACCGTGGCGGCCACCAGGCGAAGCGTGCCCCGCGCCGATTCCGGCGCCGGCTGCGTACCCGCACCGATGCCGTGGATGCGCAGCACGGCATCTGGATCAGCCCAGTAATCAGCGGTCTGCACGGTCTGCGCAGAAGCGCCGGCCACCAGCGTGCCGGCCGCACCCGTGGTGGGGTACAGGCGGGCAGCGGTCACATCCATCGAACCGGCCGTCATCAACGCGCTGGTGTTGCCATTGCTGGCAATGCTGTTGGTCAGGCGCACATCACTGCGGCTTTCCAGCGCCACGTGTTCGAACCCGGGCAGCCAGGTGACGTCGCGGATGTCGATCAGCTCGGCCTGCACCGCCAGCGCATGCTGGTCCGGCGCCGCCGAGGCAACATCGGCCGTGACCAGCAGGTTCTCGCCCGGCAGCTGGCGCCAGCGCGCCTGCGCCAGGCGGACGTAGGGCGCACTCAGTCGCAGCCCCGAGGACGGTCCGGCATCCACGGCCATGCCCAGGCTCGAAGTTCCCTGGCCGTGGAAGCGCAGGCTCTGGGCCAGGCGCAGGTCGACATCGCCGGCGGCGCGGATGTCACCGAACACGGACAGGCTACCGAAGCCGCCGGCCTGCAGCTGCTCGACCGACAACGCGGCGTGGCCATATTCCAATGCGGCCGGCAGTGGCTGCGCCGGTGCGTTGTGCTGGCTGAGGCTGATCGCACGCGCCCGCAGTACCTCATCGCTGGCGCCACGTGCATGGATGCTGCCGCCAAAGGCCAGGCCAAGCGTGCCGCCGCGTGCGCCGGCACCACCGGCGGCCGCGTCCATCCCGCCGTCCAGGTACAGCGCATTGGCAGAGCGCAGCACGATCTGCCCGCCGTCGCTGTCCACGCGCACACGGCCCTGGCCGTCGATGTCCAGTTCGGCCGACGCGCCCCGCGCCTGCAGGCGCGCACCGCGTTCGACCACCACGAAGGCTTCCGGTGGACGGTTGTCGACGAATGCTGTGCTCTCCCAGTCCAGCGCCCCACCAATCTCGATGCGTCCGCCCGCGCGCACCTGCCCGCGCAGGCGGCCGCTGGCATCGGGCAGCGAAATCGCGTCGGCATCGGCATCCAGCAGCGCGCCTTCGGCGAAACGCCAGGTGCGTTCGGTGCGCTGCCCGGCGTACAGCGCGTTTTCCGGTCGCACATCGTCGATCAGGATGCGGCCGCCCTTGGCGCGCAGCGTGCCTTCAACATCGATGTTGCCTGCACCAAGCAGCGAGATCGTCTGCCCTGGATCGACCGCCACCAGTGCATCCGTGCCGACCCGCAGGTCACCGCCCACGCTGTTGCGGTCCGAACGCAGGCTGATGCTCGCGCCTGCGCGCTGGCTGACGCGCCCGCTCGACGGATCGGCGCTGTACAGCGGCGCATCCCACGCCGCCAGCGCGCTCGCCCGATCAGTTGCCATCCGAGCGCCCTGGGTCAGCTGCAGGCCCGGCAGGGCAGCGACCAGCTGCGCGCCATCGGTCACCTCCAGGCCCTGGTGGCCATTGATGTCGTACTGCGCAAAGCCACTGCCGAACAGGCCGGGGTCCAGTCGCAGCGACGCGCCCGCCGGGTCCGCATCGCCCACCCGAACGTGGCCACCGGTTCCCAGCGAGAAGGAACCACTGCCCTGTCCTCGGCCACTGAACCGGCTCCCCTCGCCCAGCTGCACCCGTCCACTGCCGTCGGTCGCAACCGTGCTGCTGTTCGCCTGCAGGCTGACGCTGCCCCCTTTGCCGATGCGGCCCTTGCCGCGCAGGTCCAACGCGGCGCCGGCCTCCACGTCAACCGATGCCTCGGCGCCCACGACCACGTCATGACTGTTGCTCAGGCTCAGGCGACCGCCATCCGTCCATGCACCGCTGGCGTCGAGCGGCATCGCCAGTGACGCATTGCTCCATTCACCGGAGAGATCGATCCGCGTGCCGTCGGCAATGGCGGTGCGGGCGCGGCCATCGTGCAGCAGCGCCGTCGGCCGGCCCTGGACATCCAGCAGGTTGCCCGCCGACAGCTGGCCGCCGGCAATGCCGATGTCGCCTGCCAGTTCCACCTCGCTGCCGGTCAGATTGAGCTGTCCGCCTGCCTGAAGGCGAAGGCTGCCATCGATGCGGATGCGATCGGCGGTCGCCAGGTCGATCCGTCCCCACTGCTGGGCACTCAGCTCTGCGGTATCCAGCCACACTGTGTCACGCTGCTCCTCGTTGACCGGCGCCAGCAGCGACCACGCCGCCTTCGTCGGAGCCTTGTCATCCAGGCGCACCTCCGAGCCGAACACACCGCTGCGGCCCTGGCCGTCGTAGCGCCCCAGGTACAGCTGCGCGTTGCGTGCGGCCGCCGTCTGCGCCTGCGCATAACCCTCCAGCGCGGAATCCGGCCTGCGGTTCTGCTGCGCGCCCTGGAAGGTGGCAGTCTCAACCTGCCCATCCAGCACCGCGGTCGGTGCGGAGACGATCAGGCGTCCTGCGTCGCGGCCGACCGTGTACCCGTTATCGACACGCTGCGCCGCGAATACGATCGGATCACGGAAGGTCTCGGTGATGCCCCAGCGCTCCTGCTTTACTTCATGGCCGCTGTACAACCCATCGAACAGCATCTCCGCCGGCGCATCATCGAGGCGGTAGACCTGGCCATCGACGCCGCGCACCCAGCTCTGCCGGATCACGCCGCTCTGCACATCCAGACTGCCACCGGCAAGGTTGATGCGTGAGCCGCCATGCGTGATCACTTCCCTGCCGCCCAGCAGGACGGTGCCTCCCTGCGCGGCCCATTCGCCGATCGAGTGCCCCTGGTTGTCGAGGTAGCCGCCCACTTCCAGCAGGCCACCCGCCGCGTACCAGCGCTCACCCTCGTAGCCCCCGGTACCGGCCGGAACGTGGACCAGCCGGCGGCGGTCGACCCAGACCTCGCTGCTGGTCAGCTTGCCGCTGTCGCGGTTGTCCAGGGCATCGCGCAGTTCGTTGCCCTGGACCTTGACCTGGACATTGTTGCTCTCCATCGACACCTGTACGCCCACTGCACCGGAAACATCCACGCGTGCCGCGTCGTCTACGTAGCTGCGGGCCGCCGCATCGGCAATGATCTGGCCGCCCGTGGCAACCGTCAGCGAATCCGCACTGAAATGGATGTTGCCACCCGAGACGATCTCCACCCGCGACTGGTCCCGGCGATCATTGTGCTGGGACAGATTGTCGAAGGTTGCCGAGCGCGCGCCGGCGCGGATCGCGTCCTGCTCTGCCGATTCCTTGATGAGGCTGTCGCGCTGCGTATCCAGCACCGTGGCCTTGCCATCGTCCTCGATCAGCACCGCCGTGGTGGCTCCATCGGCAAGCGTGACGCTGCTGCCGGCATCACTGGCCGAAGCCAGAAGATGCACGGTGCCGCGTTGCGCAAGCGTGGTGCTGGCCACGGCCACACCGGCCTGCTCGACGCTGCGCCCGGCCAGGGTCACGTCACCCTCGCGGGCGCGCAGCAGGCCGGTGTTGCGCACGCTGCCAGCCGTGCTGCCAGCGATGAAGCGCGGCGCGATTTCATTGCCGCGGGTGGTGGAGCTGGTATTGGTCGCCGTACCCACGCCGCGCCGGATCACGAAACTGTCACCGGCAGCGAGCTGCACCTGGCCCTTGCGCGCCTCGATATGTCCTGCATTCTCCACGCTGTGCCCGGCCAGCAGCACGTAACCACCGCCGCGCGTCGCACTGGTCGGCTCATGGGTCGCGATGCGGGCGCCCTGCTCCACCATCACCTTGCCGAATGCATCGCTGAGCGCGCTGCTGCTGGCGTCGGGGCTGTACAGGCCGTTGTCGCGGAACTGCGCATCGCTGATCCGTGCTGCGGCTGCCAGCAGGTTACGTACATTGACCTGGCTGTTGTTGCCGAACACCACGCCATTGCGGTTGGCCACGAACACCGTGCCATTGGCGTTGAGCTGCCCCAGGATCTGGCTGGGCCGCGCACCCGGGTCATTGACCCGGTTCAGCACGGCCCAGTCAGGGTTCTGCAGGAAGTTCAGCGTGGTGTTACCGCCGATGTTGAAGGTCTCCCAGTTCAGGATCGCCTTGTCCGCGGTCTGCTCGACCGTGACCTGCACCCGCCCGTCGCTGCCCTGCGACTGGACCGCGTCGCGCGCGTTGAGCCAGCCACGGGTCAGCGGGTTCTGGTCGACGCTCAGGCCGTCCTTGCCGAGGCCATCGGCAACGATGAAGCCAGCCTCGCGGCGCGCCTGCCGCGCCTGTTCCTGCAAGCGCTGCTGCAGGGCAATCGCCTGCGCTGCGGTGCCGAGATTGTCGATCGACTGCTGCAGCTTCTGCCGTGCTGCATCCTGCTGCTGGGCCGGCAACTGGAACTGGATCGGCACGCCGTTGGGCATGCGGCCACTCTGTGCCGCGCTGCCCTGGGCCGCGCCGCGGTCGGCGAACCAGCCCGGACTGAATGCCTGCTGCGCCTGGCTGGCCGGGGCCACCATGCTGCCCAGGGCGACCGCGATGGCCCACGCCATCGGATGATTGCGGCGCATCGGCGCGGCCGGATGAACAGCGGACGGGAGCGGGTGCGACATCGGAACCTCATCAACCTGGTGGGCCGCGGCTGCGGCGACGATCGGGGAGGCACGCGCAACGCATGCCCTGCCACAGATAGACGGTTCACGTGACACGAAGCCGACAGCGAAACGCTGCAGCGGCGGCACCGTCGCGGAAATGGCGACGCCGGCCCAGAAGGCCGGCGTCGGGTCAAGCAGGACTCAACCAGTGCTGCGGATTACAGCGGACGACCGATGCCCGAGCAGGTGCTGGGGTTGTTCAGGCCGGCAGCGCTGCTGGCCAGCACGAAGCGGTTGCGGATAGCATCGCGCCAGGCCTTGGTCAGCGGGATGAAGCCGTGGTCGGTGATCGACTTCTCATAAGCGACGGTGTAGGTCGCCGGATAGTGGCGGGCCAGGAAGCCGCGCAGGCTGGTGGCGACGCTCGAATCCTTGTAGCACTGGCCGATCACCAGGTTGGTGTAGCCGGCGATCGGATAGCCGGCCGACGGGTTGCCGAACACCGGCACCCAGTTGGCGGGGTCCTCAGCAGCGGCGCCGGTCGGCGGAGCGACGGTGTCCAGGGTAGCCTGCACGCTCACCTGGTCCGGCGAGAAGCCCTTGACCTTGGCGACCTTGGTCGCATCGGTCAGGCTCGGGATCACGTCCGGGCCGACGTAGCCGATACGGCCTTCAGCAGCGTAGACAGCGTTGTACAGCGAGGTGCCACCGGTGGCCGGGGCGGCCACCAGGAACGCCGGCAGGGCGCCGTTGTCATCGCGCTTGTACAGGTCGGCGAAAGTCGACTTGATGGCGAACTTGCCACCCACCAGCTTCGAGGTTTCAGCGTTCTCAGCGGCACAGGCGGCGGTCAGGAAGCGGCTGAACATTTCGCTGGTACCGCTGCTTTCCGGGCGGTACACCACCTGGATCGGACCGCTGCGGTTGGAATCGATGGTCGACCAGTCGCTGATCGCACCCGAGAACACGCCGCAGATCTGCGCCACGCTCAGGTCCACCGCCGAACCGGCCTTGTTGAACGGGATGGTGACCGACGTGGCCACCGACGGCACCTGGATCAGCGCGCCGTAGCGGTTGGCGTTGGTCGGCTGGTTGAAGTTGGTGGTGTAGGTGCTCAGCTCGGTGCTGCTCAGCACCGAATCACTGCCGGCGAAGTGCACGGTGCCGGTGGTCGAGAACAGCAGCGAGTTGTTTTCCAGGAAGGCCTTCTTGCCGGTGCCCGAACCGGTCACGGCGTAGGTGAAGTTCGCCGGCAGGATGCTGTCGGACGAACCCTTGTAGAGGTCGGCCGGCAGCGAAGCGCCGCCGCCGGTAACGGTCTGCGCCGAGGCGGCGCCAACGGTAGCGAGCAGCGCGGTGGCAACCAGCGCGGCCAGGGTCTTGTACTTGTTCATGATCTTCTCCTGAAGGGTTTACTGCGAAGGGAAACACCAAGGGAGGAACGGTCACTACACGCCTGCTGCCGCCGAGGGCCTCCCAGCCCACTCTGCGGCGACGTGTCCATGCTGGTCCGCGCCGATGACAGGCCGCTTAAGAAACCTGTGGAAGATCGAAAAAAGGTGTGGAGGATTGTGTGGAGAATCGGAAGCGTGCCGCGCTGCGCGCTCGCCGGGCATGGCGCGGCGCTACCCGTGATGTCCGTTGCGCATCACTGCACCAGCTGGTTCATTTCCATGATCGGCATCAGCACGGCCAGCACGATGGTCAGCACCACGCCGCCCATCACCAGGATCATGGTCGGCTCCAGCAACGCGGTCAGTGCCATCGCGCGGCGCTCGATCTCGCGCGAGATCGTCTGTGCCGCGCGATCCAGCAGTGGTGCCAATGCGCCGGTCTTCTCGCCGCTGGCCACCAGGTGCACCAGGATCGGCGGATACACCTTCTGCACCTTCAGCGCAGAGCCAAGCGCGGCACCTTCGCGTACGCGCGCGGACACGTCATCAGCGCAACGCGCCAGCAGCGCATTGCCAAGCGTCTGCCGCGCCGCTTCCAGTGCACGCAGCAGCGGCACGCCGGCATCCAGCAGGATCGCCAGGGTCGAGGCAAAGCGCGCACTGTTCACACCCAGTACGAAACGACCGACCATCGGCACCCGCAGCAGCATCGCGTCCCAGCGCAGGCGCAGCTCGGGCTTGCGCAGAGCCAACCGCCATGCCACCACCAACGCAGCGATGCCGAGCCCCGCCCACACTCCCCAGCCGCGCACGAACGCGCTGGCCGCCAGCATCACCTGGGTCAGCATCGGCAGCGTCTGCCGCGCCTGCACGAACGCGGTCACCACCTGCGGCACTACGTAGCTGAGCAGGAAGATCACGATCGCCACCGACACCAGGCTGATTGCCGCTGGGTAGATGAAGGCGGTCAGTACTTTGGCCTGCAGCGCGTTGCGTTCTTCGATGTAGTCGGCAAGGCGCTCCATCACCCGCGCCAGGTCACCGGAGTCTTCACCTGCGCCCACCAGCGCCCGATAGATCGGCGGGAAATCGCGCGGCCGCGCGGCCAGCGCAACGGTCAGGCGCTGGCCGGCACGCACGTCGGCGCGTACGGCGGTGAGTGCCTGGGCCACATGCGGGCGCTCGGCCTGTTCGATCACCGCAGTCAATGCGGCTTCCAACGGCAGGCTCGCGGCCAGCAGGCTGGCCAGCTGGCGCGTGGCCCAGGCCAGCTCGCTGGCAGACAGCCGGCGGGCGCCCCAGCCACTGCCCGCACCGCGCGCCGCGCTGACCTGCACGGGTGTCAGCCCGCGACCGCGCAGCAGCTGGCGTGCGCCGCGCGGGCTGTCGGCGTCCAGCTGACCCTTCTCGATGCGGCCCTGCGCGTTGGCAGCCTGGTAGTCGAACAGTGCCATGCAGGCCTCAGTCGTCGCCGGTGACGCGCAGGATCTCTTCCAGCGTGGTCACCCCGCTGTCGACCCAACGCTGGCCGTCCTGGCGCAAGGTCCGCATGCCGGCACGCCGCGCAGCCTCGCGCAGCGCAGGTTCACCCTGCCCTTCATGGATCAACGCACGCACGCGGTCGTCGACCACGAACAGCTCATGGATGCCGGTGCGTCCCCGGTAGCCGCTGTTGGCACAGGCCGCGCAGCCCACCGCTCGCCACACGGTACGGCCCTCGCCGTCCACCTCGGCACGCCTGCATTGCGTGCAGAGCCGCCGCACCAACCGCTGCGCCAGCACACCGCGCAGCGACGAGGCCAGCAGGAACGGTTCCACGCCCATGTCGGCCAGGCGGGTCACCGCCGAGATCGCGTCGTTGGTGTGCAGGGACGCCAGCACGCCATGGCCGGTCAGCGACGACTGCACCGCAATCTGTGCGGTTTCCAGGTCGCGGATCTCACCGATCATGATGGTGTCCGGGTCCTGGCGCAGAATCGCGCGCAGCGCCGTGCCGAAGCTCATGCCGATACGCGCGTTGACCTGGATCTGGCCGATGCCGGCGAAGTCGTACTCCACCGGGTCTTCCACGGTGAGGATGTTGCTGGTGCTGCTGTCGAGCTGGCCCAGCGCGGCGTACAGCGAAGTGGTCTTGCCGCTGCCGGTCGGCCCGGTGACCAGCACGATGCCATGCGGCTGCCGGATCAATCCGGTGAACGTGGCCAGTGTGTCATCGGCCATGCCCAGGCGCTGCAGCTGCAGGCGGCCGGCATCCTTTTCCAGCAGTCGCAGCACGGCGCGCTCGCCATGCCCGGTCGGCACCGTGGAGACACGGATATCCAGCGGACGCCCACCCACGCGGATCGCGATGCGCCCGTCCTGCGGCAGGCGCTTCTCGGCGATGTCTAGGTGCGCCATGATCTTGATGCGCGACACCAGCGCCGCGTGCAGTGCGCGCCGCGGCTGCACCATGTCGCGCAGGGTGCCGTCCACCCGGTAGCGCACCACCGAGTGGGTCTCGAATGGCTCGATGTGCAGGTCGCTGGCGCCATCGCGTGCGGCCTGTGCCAGCAGCGCGTTGATCATGCGGATCACCGGCGCATCGTCCTGCGCGTCCAGCAGGTCGGTGACTTCCGGCATGTCCTGCATCAGCCGGTCCAGATCGACTTCGCTTTCAGCGGCACCGACCACGGCAGCGGCATCGCCGCCGTCACGGTACTGCTCACCCAGCCGCTGCTGCCAGGTCGCGGCATCCAGTGCCTGGAACGGCAGCGGACCATGCCGTCGGCGCAGTTCGGCCACGGCCCACGCCGCGGTTTCGGCGGTACCCAGCAGCACCGACTCGCCGCCAACTTCGGACAGCATCACGCCGTGGCTGCGCACCCAGGCGTACGGCAGTGGCGCGGCGGTGCTCACGGCCCGATCACCAGTTCCGGCGTGTAGCCCAGCCCGCGCAGCTGCTGCAGCGCCGGATCCAGCGTCGCCGGGTCGCGCGGCAATCGCACCCGCAGGCGTTGCCCGCTCTCACCCGGCGTCGCTTCGGCATAGGCCTGCAGGCCCAGTGCCCGCACCTGCGCCACGCCCTGGCTGGCACGCGCGGGGTCCAACCCCTGCGCGAACTGCACCAGCTGCGCATCGCCGTCACCGGACGGGTAAAGCGCCGCCAGGCTGCTGTTCTGCAGCGGCTGGCCCTGGCCATCGCGCGCATTGCCCTGGCCGAGTACAGACAGGTCCTGCGGCGGCAGCTGCGGTGCGGACAGCGCCGGCAATGCCCAGCTCTGCGCCGGCTGCGCACCCGCCTGCGCGTTGCGCATGTAGTCGTAGCGGTCGCGGGTCAGGCGCTGGCCAGCGGCGGGGTCGCGCACCACGTGCGGCCGCAGAAACACCATCAGGTTGGTCTTGGAGCGCTTGCGCGTATCACTGCGGAACAGCGCCCCCAGCACCGGGATCTTTCCCAGCCCCGGCACCGCGTCACGACCGTGGCTGACGTTGTCCTCCAGCAGGCCACCCAGCACCATGATCTGGCCATCGTCCAGCAGTACGCTGGTATCCAGCGCTCGCTTGTTGGTGATGATGCCGGCCGTGCTGTTCGCGCTCTGCGCGTCGATGCTGCTGACTTCCTGGTAGATGTCCAGCTTCACCGTGCCGCCCTCGGAAATCTGCGGGCGGACCCGCAGCTTCAGGCCCACATCCTCGCGCACGATGGTCTGGAACGGGTTGTTGCTGCCGCCGCCACCGTCAGTCACGTAGCGACCGCTGACGAACGGCACGGTCTGGCCGACCATGATGCTGGCCGCCTCGTTGTCCAGCGTCATCAGGTTCGGCGTGGACAGGATGTTGGCACCACCCTTGCTCTGCAACGCATTGGCCAACGCCTTCATGTTGAGGATCTGGCCGACACCGGGCAGGTTGATGGTGCCGTCGATGACACCGATCTTCAGACCGTCCTTGGGCAGGACGTCCAGGGTGGTGCGCGCGGCGGTGTTCAGGCCGCTGCCGCCGGTGACACCACCGAAATGGGTGCCGCCGAAGGTGCGGCCATTGCCCAGCATCCACTGCACGCCCAGTTCGGCCGCGTCGGTCTGGTTGACCTCCACGATGAGGCTTTCCACCAGCACCTGTGCACGGCGCTGGTCGAGCTGGTCGATCACCCGCCGAAGGTTGCGGTAGACCGGCTCCGGCGCCGAGATCAGCAGCGTGTTGGTGGCCACGTCGGCCTGCACCGAAATGCCGTTCTGGCTGAAGCCCGTGCTTCCGGCGTCGATCGGGTCGCGGCGGTTCGGGTCCAGCCGCTGCGATTCCAGCGCATTGCCACCGGTCTTGGCCTGCTGTGGCTGCGACGGCTGCGCGGGTGTGGAACGGTTTGCATCGCCGGGCAGTGGCGTGATGCCTTCGTTGCTGCCCATTGCCGGTGCATCGCTCTGCCCGGCCACCACGCCGCGCAGCACACCGGCGAGCTGGTTGGCCTGGGCATTGCGCAGGTAGACCACATGCAGGTTGCCGGACTCGTCCTGGGCACGGTCCAGCTTCTCCACCAGCTGCCGCGCCAGGCGCGTTCGGCCCGGGCTGCTGGAGCGCAGCAGCACGCTGTTGCTGCGGGGGTCGGCCATCACCACCACCTTCTGGCTGGGCTCGGCGCCCTGCGCATCCAGCAACGGCGCGACCATCGCCGCTACGTCAACGGCAATGCCCTGCTGCAGCTTCACCACATCCGTGTCCATGCCGGCCGGTGTATCGACGCTGGCGATCACCCGCGCGATGCGCTCCAGGTTGTCGGCATAGTCAGTGATCACCAGGGTGTTGTTGCCCGGGTTGGCGGTGATCGGATTGTCCGGGCTGATCATCGGCCGCAGCACCGCCACCAGCGCAGCCGCGTTCTCGTAGCGCAGCGCGAAGGTACGCGTGGCGACCTCGCCCCCTGCACCACCGGTGCCGACGCGCCCTCCCAACAGCTTGGCCTCGACCTGCGGCACCACCCGGCTGACGCCGCCATTCTCGACCACCGCGAAGCCACGCATGCGCAGCGCGCCCAGCAGCAACTGGTAGGCCTGGGTACGGCTGACCGGGCCATCGGAAACCACCGTCATCTTGCCGGTCACCCGCGGGTCGACCAGGAACTGGCGGCCGGTGAACCGTGCCGCCATGCGCAGCACGCCGCGGATATCGGTATCCACCAGGTTCAGCTGCACCGGTTCATCGGGGGCGTCCTGCGCCTGTGCCGGTGCAACAACCTGAGCGCCACCCACGATCAGGGCCAGTACAGTGCTGCAGGCAAGGCTGCGCATCGCCCTCATGAATGGCCACCCGCAGTGAGTGCCATCACGATGTTTCCGGATATCCGTGCCGCCGGCATGTTCGCATCCCCTGTGCGTGTCAGTTGCAGCTGCTGCAGTTCGATGGCCGGATCGGCCAGCACGGGCAGCAGCCAGTTCCACAGTGCGTCAGCAGGTACGGCCTGCACCTGCAGGTGCCAACGCCCGTCGCGTGCTTCGACATGCAGTCCATCGGCGAGGCCGGCGGACTTGATTCCATTACGCAGCGCGGCCAGCGTCGGGCGCTGCCCCTGCACCTGCTGCTGGCGTTCGCGTGCACGCAGCAGCGGCGCCAGTGCGCGCGCCTGCGCCTGCAGCCGCGGCAGCTCAGCCTGCCAGTGCGCACGCTGTTTCAGCAGCGGCTCCAGCCAGAATGACCACAGCCCCGCTACCAGCAGCGCCAGCACCATCACCCACAGCATCCAGCGGTCGCGCGGCGGCAGGTGCTGCCAGCGTCGCTGCAGACCGGCCACACCCTCGCCCAGGCGCACGGCTCTGGCGGTCACTGTCCGCCCCCACTCACGCGCAGGCGTCCACCGGCCTCGCGCGCCAGCTGCAGGCCCTGCGCCTGCGCCGCCTGCTGCCACTGCTCCAGCCGCTGTGCGTCATCGGCTACCGCCTGCGCATCGGCGTCCAGCTCCAGTTCCAGCTGGCCGGGTTGATAGCGCAGGCCGCGCACCTGGCCGCCCAACTCCGGAATCGCCTGCAGCGTCGTTGCGACCTGCCGCTGCACCGGTGGCAACGGCGGCGCCGGCAACGGCACGGCCAGCGCGCGCCGCGCCTGCAGCACCGGGTCCACCACATCGGTGATCTCCGGAAAGTGCGAGCTGAACTGCCGCGCCATGTCCTGCTGCAACGCCTCGCCCTCGCTGCGCCAGCGCGAGACCTGCAGCTGCAGCCCAAGCGCAGCCAGCAACACCGCCGCCAATGCGAGGCCGATCGCCACGCGTGGTGCCTGCCTGCTGCGACCAGGCAGTGGCAACGACCACGCTGGCACGGGTCCGCTGGCCTGCCGTTCATGCGCGACCACGGTGGCCGGCAGGTTCTCCGGCCACGCCGACGGCACGCTGTCGATCCATTGCACGGCCTGCACGCCGGCCTGCTGCAGGCGCACGGCCAGGGCTTGCATCACGGCACACGCGTCACGTCCGCCATACCATTGGACGAACCCACGATCGCGCCCGCTGCGCACCAGCAGGTGCTCGCCGCTGACCTGCAGCGTGGCCTGTCCGTCCTGCCACGGCAGCAGCAGCGGCGTCGGATACAGCGCCTGCAGCTGCAGTGCGCACGAGGCCAGCAGCTGCTGCGCCTGCAGGACCGCCTGCTGGCCGAGCCAGGCCACCGGAACGGTACCGTCAGCCGCCTGTGCACCGTGCGCCAGCGCCACCTCCTGCAGGTCATCCAGCAGCATCGCCTCTACTTCGCCCTGCAATGCGGCCTGCAGCCTGCGGCCCGACAGCGGCGGCAGCTGCAGTTCCAGCAGGATCAGGTCCTGCGGATCGAGACAGGCCAGCACCTCGGCCTGCGGATGACGTTGCCCGAGCACGGCCAAGCCCTCGCGGCCATGGGCCAGCACCCCACCCTTGTGCATCTGCGCCCACTCGACCGTACTGTCGGCGCGCAGGTGTTCCAGCGCCGGCAGGCGCACCCTCAGCTGCACGCTCATGCTCCAATCCTCGTCCACACACGCTGCACGCGCACACTGTCATCGCGGTACTCGCGCCAGATCAGGGCCCGGAAGTCGACCGCATTGCCATCGGCCTGTACCTGGCCGACGGCAAGGAACCACTCGCTATGAATGCCAAGCGGCACCACGGCCATCTGCGCGCTGCTCAGTTGCAGTCGATTGGCGATATCGCCGCGGTTGAGCAGCCAATGGCCACCGTCGCGCTCACCGAGCAGCGCCTGCAGGCGCCCCGGCTCCACGCCGGGAGTGACCGCCTGCAACACGCTGATGTCACTGGTGTTGGCATTGACCAGGGTCTGGGCCGGCAGCACCACGGTGCGCCGTGCCAGTGCCTGCACCGCCACTGGGTCGGCGCCCGCCAAGGCCTGCTCGATCAGCGATTCACGCGGCAACGGCGCCTGCGCCTGCAGGTCGCCATCACGCAGCCTCGCCTGGATGTGATCGGCAGCAGATGCACAGGCACCCTGCCCCAGGCCCTGCCCGGCACACAGCGCGATCAACGCGCGCCGTGCCTCCGGGTCCGGCTTGCCATAGGCCAGCAGGTTGCGCAGGTTGAACATGGACTGTGCATCGACCAGCTGCAACTGCACCGGCAGCGGCGCCTGCAGCGTCAGTGGACGCGCCCAACGGCCGCTGCGCACCGTGGTCAACTGCTCCTTTACATCGTCACGCAGCTGCTGCGCCGCGCGCTCCAGGGTGGCATCGACCGCCATGCGCACCTGCGCACGCAGCTGGTCGCCACGCAGCGCACGCAGCTGTGCCGACTGCCGGGTCAGCAGTGCAGTGGCAATCACCGCCACCAATGCCACCACCAGCAGGGCGACGATCACCGCCATGCCGCGCTGGCGGGTGCACGGGACCGAACGCGTCCGGGCTGTCATCTGCACGCCTCACAGCTGCCAGGAGCCGATGTCCGCGTTCCCGGCGTCGCCACCGGGTTTGCTGTCCGCACCCAGCGAGAACACATCGATGTCGCCATGGGTTCCGGGAATCTGGTACTGGTACGGATGGCCCCATGGGTCATTCGGCAGGCGATCCAGATACGGTGTCACCGGCATCGCACCGCTGCCCTGCGGCGGCTTCACCAGCGCCTGCAGGCCCTGTTCGGCGCTGGGATAGCGACCGTTGTCCAGCTTGAACAACTTCAATGCCTGCATCAGCGCCGCGATGTCCTGGCGCGCCGCCACCACGCGCGCCTGGTCGGGACGGTCCATCAACCGCGGCACGATCAATGCCGCGAGAATGCCGATGATCACCACCACCACCATGATCTCGATCAGGCTGAAGCCCTGCTGCCGAGCCCTGCGACTACCCACCTGCCTTGCCATTGTTCCGCCCTCGTCATCCTGGAAGAGACCGCTGCGCCATGGTCAGCGGTGCATGTGTCAGTACGATAAACATCCGCCTGCTATTCGCTGCGCGCGTGCCTGTGCAGGCGCAACACGTGTAGCCGGGGCACATGCAGACTCGAACAGGTGCTGCGGCACGCTGGCCAGCGCATCGTCGATGCAGCCGCGCAGCAACGGGTGCGCGCAGGCCTGCAGCAGGCGCACGCACTGCATCGGCGACCACGCGGTGCCATGGTCGAGGCCGATGAACATCCGGTAGGCCTGGTGGTAGCGCAGATCGTCGTACACGCGCTGCGCACTGTTGAGATCACGCACGACCACCAGCAGCGCCGCACGTTGCAGCAGCCGCACATCGCCTGCATCAAGCGGCAGCGCGTTCATGGCCGCTTCGGGCCAGGGCCGCAGCTGCAGATCGAGGGCGCGCCGCAACGCCGCCAGCGGATGCGCGCTGCTGTCCAGTGCCGCCCAGCGCGCCGCATCTGCCCAGGCGTCACTGGACAGTACCCAGACCCACGAGTGCCCATAGCGCTGCACGTTCACGGGCGTATGCCGTGCCTGTTCCAGCGACTGGCTCAGGTGACGATCCAGCTCCAGCATGCTGATCCTGCGACTGTCTGCCATCGGCGCCGCCCGTGCTCCGCGACGCGTGGTGCGTCGTACTCTGGAGAAGACGTCAGCAAGGCAGGAGAAGCGACAACGCGAATGCGTCTCTGTGCGCTGCGTGGCGCTTCATCAGCAACGTCATCGCAGCGTCATCTGCCTGCAGGCTTCGCGCTCCAGTCGCGGTGCTTCGCCCCCGCAACGGCGCGCCAGTATCGCCACATCGCTGCGCGCGGCGAACGTTGCCAGCGCATTGGACATATCCATGTCATCGCACCATGACGCCATAGCAACACGCAGCGCCGGCAGCTGCCAGCCATCCATCACGCCATGGGTGCCGGCCACGAACCAGTGCCAAAGACGATGATGCTGTACCTGCTCGTGCAGTTGCACGAGATCGTCGATGCCGTGCATGCCCATCAGCAGCAGCACGCGCGCCATCGCCGCAGGCGGTAGCGTGCCGGCCTCAGCGAGGGGCAGCACCTGCTGCTGCAGCCGCAACAGCATCGCCAACGGGTGCGACTGCGGATCGAACTCCAGCAGAACGGCCTGTTGCTGCCATTGCGCATCGGATACCACGCACACCCACGGCGATCCATAGCGATGCACCATCAAGGGCCGTCGCTGCGTGGTTTCCAGCAACGCCGACAGATTGCGGCGCAGATCCAGCACACCGATGGTCTCGTTGCGCATCCTTGGCGTCTCCTTGCTTGCAACAGCCCTGCGCGGCGCACACGGCCAGCGTCTTCACCTAACCAAGGACGGCAATGCCACCCGGAAAGCGACGCAGATCCAGCGACATCGTCAGTCGCAGCTGCTCCAGCGCGGCGTCCGGATCATCGATGCGGAAGCGGCCACTGACCGGGGCACGCGCCAACGCCGATTCGCCCAGCAGTACCTTGCCGCGGCGGTATCGGTTGATCTCATCCACCACCTCGCGCAGCGGTGCGCGGCGGAATACCAGCATGCCCTCGGTCCAGGCGCCCACCTCCGAAGCCACGGCCTCGGCCACCACACCACTGAGGCGCTCGTCGTACTGGGTCTGCTGGCCCGCCTGCAGCTGCAGGCGGCCCTGTGGGTGCTCGATGCGGGCACTGCCCTGCAGGCAGGTCACCCGTACCTGTCCATGGGTATTGCGCACGTCCAGGCGCACCGCACCTTCCTCGGCAATCACGCAGCCTGGCCCCGCGAACAAGGCCAGGCGCAGGCCAGCCTCGGTTTCGATCGCGGCCTGGCCCTGCACCAGCTCGAAGCCTTCGCCCTGCGCGTCCGCACGGCGGCGCAGGCTGCTCTGCGTATCCAGTTCGATCTTCAACTGCGGCAGGGGCGCGATCCGCAGCCGTTCGCCGGTGCCGGTGTGGAAATCGGCCGCCATGGCCGTCACCGACGGCCACAGCCCCAGCGGTGGGCGGATCGCCGCCACCACCACCAGGCTGGCTGGCGCAGCAATCGCGGCGCCCAGGAAGGCGCGCCGGCTCCAGCGCTGGGCCGGCGTCGGCGCGACCGGCTGGCGCGCAGCGGCGGGCAGCTGTTCGCCGGCCAGGCGTACCCGCTCCCATTGCCGGCGCGCACGGCCGAATGCTTCGCGATGACGCGGGTCAGCCTCGCACCACTCGCGGAACCTGCGCCCATCGGCGGCGGTCGCCTCGCCCGAAGTCAGCCGCACCACCCACGCGTGGGCCTGACGCTCGACGGCATCCAGCGGGCGTTGCAGGCGATCGTCAGGATCCATGGGGGCTCATGCCGGACCCGCACGCTGCGGGGTTCTGCTCGGCGTCAAAGTGTAGACGGATGCCGTCGCTCAGAACCGCACCTGACGCCCCTGTCCACTGCGCTCGGCCAAGTAGTCCTGGGCCGCTTTCAGCTCGCGCTGCACAAGCCGCAGCGACACGCCCAGCTGGTCGGCGACGTCGCGCTGCTGCAGGCCATCGACGCGGATCGCCAGCAGGATGCGGCGTCGGCGCTCGGGCATGCGCTGCAGCAGGCCGACCATGTCCTCCAGCGCGAAATCCAGTTCGGCCGCCTGCGCCGGGCCCGGTGCAGGGTCGGCCATCTCCATCAGCGTATCCACCTCTTCCAGGCTCAGCAGGCGGTGGTCGGCACGCTGGCGGTCGATCACCGTGTTCATCGCCATGCGCAACAGGTAGGCCGCGGGGTTCTGCACGGCATCCAGGCGGTCACGGCGCGCACTCAGGCGCATCCAGGTGTCCTGCAGCGCATCGCCGGCCAGCTCCTCCGAGCCCAGCTTGCGCACCAGGCGGCGCTTCAGCTCGTCGTAGGCCCCCAGAAGGTGGTCCATCAGGTCAACTGCCCCAGCCGTACCGTTGCTCATGTTCGAATCCTTGAAGTCATGGAAGGGGCGCGCGCCGGCCACAGTCGTGGTCGGTGCCGGAAGGTCGGATCTGCAGCGTCACCGGCTGCGGCAGCGCAGCGGCGTCGGGCGCCAGCACCAGGCCCTGCAGCGCCTGCAGCAGGCGCGCATCGCGGCGGGCACTGCCACTACCGGACAGCAGTTCGGGCTGCTGCACCTGGCCCTCGGCGTCGACGCGGAAGCGCAGGGTTGCGGCATAGCGGCCGGGCGCGATCTCAGGGTCGTCACAGAACGCCGCGCGCAGGCGCTGCTGCAGGCCGCCATAGCGGCGGCGACGTTCGGCCTCGGGAAGATCGACGCCAACACGGGGTTCGGCGGCCGAGGACGTTCCCCGGCGCAGCACCACGCGCTGCTCGCCGATCACCTCGGCCTCGATGCCGGTGTCCTGCAGCAGCATCTGCAACGCAGGCAGCGGCATCAGGCTGGCGCGCAGCGCATGGCTGCTGCGGCCCGCGGCGAGGTCGCCCGGGTACATCACCGACCACCCGCTGATGACACTGAAGCGCTCGACCGCCTGTTCCAGCGGCTGCGCAGGGATATCGTAGGCATGAACACCGTCCTGCGCGGCAGCGGCAGAGGACAGCAGCAGCCATGCGGCGATGGCCACCTTCCAAGTTCTGACCGCATGGTGTCCATTCAGCCCCCTGACGTAGAACACATGACCCTCGGCAGCGACAGCAGCTGCAGTGGACGCGCGCCACGACCGGAGACCCGGCCCGCGCGACCAGCAAGCAGGCTCAAACCGTACCGGGGCCAGATGTCATTGCGATGACCACTGCCTACGCCCGGCGTTGAGCCAGGCTCCGTGAACCCAGTCACGCATCAGGAATCAATGAATCGAACAGACATGTCCATCTGCTCCCGGGGTCAGAGCCCGTTGCACAGCAACGGGATCCGACCCCAACAGGTCGCGGGGAACTGTCAGGCGCGGGGCGGTGTGGGCAGGCAGGACCGTTGGCGCCATGGATGGCGCCATCGAGCCCCCATGGATGGGTCTACGGCGTGTCCTGCCTGGCCACACCGCCCCGCCGCCCTGGGAACATCGCCGTTGCGGTTGCTGTTGCTCCTGAGGTTGCCGGCCAGCGGCCGGCACTACCGCGGGTGCCGGGTGCAACCCGGCCGGAACCCCCATCCCTCAAAGCGGCAACTGGGTCGTCTGCTTGATCCGCTGCATCGGGATCTCGGTCTTGGTGTTCTGCACCCCGGCAATCCGGTTCAGGTGCTGCATCTGGAACTGCCGGTAGGCGTCCAGATCCGCCACCGCCACCCGCAGCAGGAAATCGCAGTCCCCCGCCATCAGATGGCATTCAAGTACTTCCGGGAAAGACTTGATGCTGTTGATGAAGTGATTGGTCGTGTCCTCGTCCTGCCCGCGCAGCCACACCCGCACGAACACCGTGAAGCCACGTCCCACCTTGGCCTCATTCAGCAGGGCAACATAGCGATCGATGTAGCCGCCCTCCTCCAGCAACCGCACCCGCCGCAGACAGGCCGAGGGCGAAAGGCCCACCTGCCGGGCCAGCTCCAGGTTCTGCAGCCGTCCGTCACGCTGCAGGGCGTCGAGGATGCGGCGATCGAGGTTGTCGAGCTGGTACTGCATTGAATTTCACCTTTGGCGACCTTGGCCGCATGGAATCTCAATACTCCCGAATCGAATGGCATCAACGCAACCCGATTTCGCGATTGGACCGCTAGCATGGGCCACCCCCACCTCGTTGTGCCGTTCCATGGACGCCCGTACCACCCTCTCCCTGCCCGACACCTGCGATACCGCGCCGCGTGCCGAATTCCTGCGCGGCCTGCGCGCCGCCGTGCCGGTGATGATCGGCTTCATTCCGTTCGCCCTGGTGCTCGGCGCCCAGGCGGCCCAGAAAGGCCTGAGCGCACTGGAAGTGCCGCTGATGACCGGCCTCAACTTCGCTGGCGGCTCGGAGTTCGCCGCCGTCGAACTGTGGACCTCGCCACCGCACATTGCACTGATTGTGGCCATCACCGCGCTGGTCAACAGCCGCCACCTGCTGATGGGCGCCAGCCTGGCCCCGCTGCTGCAGCACCTGCCGCGCCGCCGGGTGCTGCCGGCCCTGTTCTTCATGTGCGACGAGAGCTGGGCGATGGGCGTGGCCGATGCGCGCCGCCGTGCGCTCGGCTTCAGCCTGGCCTACTACCTGGGCGTGTCGGCAGGCCTGTACACGGTCTGGGTGGCCTGCACCGCGCTGGGTGCGATCGTTGGGCCGATGCTGGGCGATATCCACGCCTACGGCTTCGACATGGCCTTCCCCGCCGTGTTCCTGGTGCTGCTGCGTGGCATGTGGCAGGGCATGAAGGCCGCGCGCCCGTGGCTGGTCAGCCTGGTGGTGGCCGCTGCCACCTACCTGCTGGTGCCGGGTGCGTGGTACGTGGCCAGCGGCGCACTGGCGGGCCTGGCCGCGGCCTGGCTGCTGGCGGAGGACGCGGCATGATCTTCAACGGCCTGATCCACTGGACCTCGGTACTGACCATCGTGTTGATGGCCGCCGCGACCTATCTGACCCGCATCGTCGGCTTCCTCGCGCTGCGCAACCGCACGTTGAGCAAGCGCGCGGTGACCGTGATGGAGGCCGCACCGGGCTGCGTGCTGATCTCGGTGATCGCGCCCGACTTCGTCGCCGACAAGCCCGCCGACCTGGCCGCACTGGCGATCACCCTGCTGGCCGCCACGCGGTTGTCGATGCTGCCGACGGTGCTGATCGGCGTGGTTTCTGCGGGTGTGTTGCGTTATCTGATGGGCTGATGCGCCCGCGAGTTCCCCACGTGGTGTGACTGCAGGCGCAAGTGTCGCCATTGGCGCGACCTGCGCATGTGTCTGGCGCGTCGAATGAGGCCCGGAGCCAGCTACCAGAGGTCCTTGAAACACTTCCGATTGCCTGATCGAGCCTGATCCGGTACGGATCGACTGCCGGATCAGCAGGTTGAGCTGATCGGTCAATCGACGTCCAACGTGGAGATTACCAATGAGCAATCTGCGAGTTGTCGTGGCAGCTGTCGGTATCACCCTCGTCTCTGCTGGCTGCGGGCCGATGGAGTGGCAGTTGAGCGCATCGTGCGAAGAAACCAAGAAGTGCCGGATAGAAGGCAGGATTGGAGGCAAGATCGGCGTAGGCGAACGCGATGGCCTACCTTGGTTCGAGCGAGTTCTGCTGGCGTCGACATCAGAAGTACCAGATGCCGCGCAGTTCGAAATCGACGTCTCGGGTTCATCCATAGCCTTCCCAGCCAATGGATTCGTAACCCTGCTGTTGTTTGATGCCCGGCAAGGAGCCACCATCGCCGCCAAGCAGTTCCAATGGCATCGAACAGGAACCGTCCTCCGGCTTGTCGATCCGGATGATGCGAACGCCTGGGCCGCATCTGCGTCCGGTCCAGCGACCGAGTTGAGGTACGACCTCGCAACATTCGATGTAGGTGCAGCCCCTGGACCAAACACCATCGCGGCGGCCTCTCGATACGGCGGAGCCACCAAGGCGGCCTCAGTCTCGGACTTTCAAGTCTGTACGAAATATCCATCGCCGTATCAATGCGGGCTGACCCCCTGATGCAGCGCCGCCAGTCCAGGCGTACCCAACCAGACCCCGCCCTCGGGCACTATGCTGGGCTGGCGGCAATCCTTCTGGCCACAAGTGCGTGCCAATCCCTCCAGCTGCCTCCCCGGAACCTGGTCAGTCCCGATGGAGGGTATGCCACCCTGCTGCGAGGCCCTTTCTCGCATCTGAAGATCAGCACAGTATCGGTGCTACCCGGCCCGGAAAGCTCGGAGTATCCCAATCGATCCATCGAGTGCAGGAGGTCATCCGTCGCAACTCGAGTCCTCTGGGCAGATCGAGCGCTTTCAGCCATGCAGGCGTCGCGGCTCTGCGAGGCCGCCGCACGATCCGCTGAATTGCCGCTCCAGGCCAATGGGCAGGAACGGACACCAATGCGCTATCAGCTCACGATCGTAAGTGACGGAGGCGGCATCTGGCGACAGCTGCCAGGACCAGAGCCGCAGGGCCAGATGGTCAGTTTCTGGTTTCCCTCCGGCCCCGACACCGACTCGCTGCGCAGGCACGTGATCGCCACCACCGCCCATGAGTTCCAGCATATCGCCACCGCATTGTCAGGGCAGCCGCGGCGCGGCCGGCAGCGAGAACCAGACGCCTATCTGGCAGGCGCATGTGCCCAGCTAGTGATCGAAGGCGCCCTTGCACGTGCGGATCTGCCTGGCGGACATGATCCGCGAGCTGATCCGTTCCTGCCATCCGCAGCCAGGCGCTCCGCGCATGCGGGCAGTACGACCGGGGCAGCACTGCTGCGGTTCTTCGGTGGCGCAGACATCTTGCACATCAATGAGGGAGGTCGCCACCTCGTGCAGCATTGCCACGAGACGATCGGCTTTCCCCAGCAGCAGTGAACGCCCCCTGCGACACCCGGTCGCAGGCCATCGCGCCACCTACTTGATCAATGTCAAACCGCCCGCCGCCGTGCGGGCGTATTTCTATGCAGGAACCGAACACGCCGGCGTTACCGGCATCCACAAGGACCCTGCGATGAGCTACACCCCCGACAACGCCCAGCTGCTGAACGCCATGCAGAACGTCATGGTGATCTCCACCACCGACCTGCAGGGCAACATCACCTACGCCAACGACCTGTTCTGCACGCTTACCGGCTTCGCCCGCGAGGAACTGATCGGCCAGCCGCACAGCATCGTGCGCCATCCGGATGTGCCCAAGGCGGTCTACAAGGACATGTGGGACACCATCAAGGCCGGCAAGACCTGGACCGGCATCGTGCCCAACCTCGGCAAGGGCGGCGTGCTCTACGTGGTCGACACCACCGTGCAGCCGCTGTTCGACGCCGACGGCAACATCACCTCGTACATCAGCATCCGCCGCGTGGTGAACGACCTGATGCAGAACTACGACCTGGTCGAGTTCAGCAAGGAAAAGTTCGACGACTTCTACGAGGCCGCGTGAACGCCCTCCCGACCAGTACGCCCTTCAGCCGCCTGCTGGTGGGTTTCGCGTCCGAGTCGGGCAATGCCCGCGCCCTGGCCCAGCGCCTGGGCGCGGACCTGCAGCCGCACGGGCCGCAGGTGCTTCCGTTCAACGACATCGACGTGGCCAGCCTCGGCCACGGCGATGTGCTGCTGGCGATCTCCAGCTCGTTCGGCGATGGCGAACCGCCGGCCAACGGCGAACAGTTCTTTGAAACCCTGCGCCAGACTTCGACGCTGAGCGGCCTTCGCTATGCGGTGTTCGGCCTCGGCGACACCGGCTACCCCAGCTTCTGCGGCTTCACCAAGGCGCTGGATGCCGCGCTGAGCGAGCGCCAGGCGCAGCCGCTGCTGCACCGCGTGGATGCCGATCTGGGCTACGAGCAGTTCTTCCAGCAATGGCAGCCGGTGCTGGGCCAGGTCCTGGACGGCGACGTGAACGCTGGCCAGGACCTGCACCTGCAGGTGACTGCCTATGGCGAAGACAATGCGTTTGCCGCCCCCATTCTCGAACGCCGCCGCTTGAACAGCAGCGACCCGGCCGCCTGGCACCTGCAGCTGGACATTGCCGGCAGTGGCATGGCCTACCGCGCGGGCGACACCCTGCACGTGGTACCCGAGAACGACCCTGCCCTGCTGCAGGCATTGGCCACCTGGTACGGCGACACCGCCGCCGTGGCCGCCCTGCATGACCGCGAGCTGCGCCTGCTGAGCAAGGGCGTGCTGCGCGAACTGGCCAAGCTCGGCGGCAGCGAGGTGCTGAAGGGCCTGTTGAAGGTCAGCCAGAAGCGCGAGCTGGAAGCCTACCTGCACGGGCTGGACGTGCTGGACGTGCTGCAGGACCACGCCACGCCGGACAGCGTGCCGCTGGCCCGCCTTCGCGAACTACTGTCACCGCGACTGCCGCGCGCCTATTCGATCGCCTCGCACCCCTGCAACGACCAGCTCAGCCTGTGCGTGCGCGAAGTACGCTACACCCTGCGCGGTCGCGAGCGCTTCGGCACTGCCACCGGCAGCCTGCTGCACGGCGGCGACCACGCCCGTGTGTACTGCCGCTCCAATCCCGGCTTCCATCTGCCAGATACCGGCGAAGCTCCCCTTCTGCTGGTCGGCACCGGCACCGGCATCGCGCCGCTGATGGGCCTGATGCAGGAGCTGCAGGCCACCGCCTGCCAACGCGAAGTGCACCTGGTGTTCGGCGAGAAGCACAGCCAGCACGACTACCTGTATCGCGACCAGCTGCAGGACTGGCACACGCGTGGTGTGCTGGCCGGCCTGCATACCGCGTTCTCGCGCGATGGCGCCGAAAAGGTCTATGTGCAGCATGTGCTGCAGCAGCGCGGCGATGAAGTGCGCGACGTGCTGGCCCGCGGCGGGCATCTTTACCTGTGCGGCAACAAGAGCCACCTGGAAGGCGCGGTGCGCGAGGCCATCGATGCCATCAGTGGCGAAGGGCACTGGGACGCGCTGCGGGGTGAAGGCCGCACGCACTGCGAGCTGTATTGATCCATTCCACTGGATTGCGCGAACGCTGGATCAGTAGAGCCGGCCGCTGGCCGGCTGCCCCGGATTCCACGGTTGCCGGCCAGCGGCCGGCACTACCATCACGGGTCAACCGGCGACGATACGGCCGTCCACCATGCGCGCCACCTGCTGGCCGAACATCGCCACATCCTGCGGATCGTGGCTGATCAACAGCAGCGGGATGCCGGTGGTGTCCAGCACGGTCTCCAGCTCCTGGCGCAGGTGCTGGCGCAGATCATGGTCCAGCGCGGAGAACGGCTCATCCAGCAGCAGCGCCTGCGGCTGCGTCACCAGGGCACGCGCCAGGGCGGTACGCTGACGCTGCCCCCCGGAGACCTGCGAGGGCAGCAGATCGCCCACGGTGTCGATACGGAATGCATGCAACCACTGCTCCACCGCCTCGAAGCGCTGGCCGGCGCGCGGATTGAGCCAGCCCTTCTCCAGCCCAAACGCCACGTTCTGGCGCACGCTCAGGTGCGGGAACAACGCATAGTCCTGGAACACATAGCCCAGCCGGCGGCGCTGCGGCGGCAGATCCACACCGGTGGCCGCATCGAACAGGGTCTGCCCCTGCAGCCGCACATGACCTTGGCCAGGCCGCAGCAGCCCGGCCACTGCCTTCAGGGTCAGGCTCTTGCCCGCGCCGGAGGGTCCGAACAGCACCACCTGCCGCTGCGTGCACTGCAACGCCACGTCCAGCACGAAACTCTGGCCGGCCGCCTGCAGTCGGCGCTGTACCTGCAGGTCAAGCCACATCACGCAGCTCCCGGCGACGCCCGCCCACCAGCCGTGCGGCCAGCAGCAGGATCACGATGCAGACCACCGAGGTCAGGATCACCAGCGCATTGGCCTTACCGTCCTGACCGGCCTGCACCGCTTCGTAGATGGCGATCGACAACGTCTGCGTGCGGCCCGGAATGCTGCCGGCCACCATCAGGGTGGCGCCAAACTCGCCCATCGCGCGCGCGAAGGCCAGCAGCAGGCCGGCGAGGATGCCGCGCCAGGCCAGCGGCAGCGTGATGCGGAAGAACACCGCCGCTTCGGATACCCCGAGCGTGCGCGCGGCCTGCTCCAGCTGTCCGTCCACTTCCTCGAACGCCGCGCGCGCCGGCTTGAACACCAGCGGCAGCGAAGCCACCGCCGCAGCGATCACCGCCGCCTGCCAGGTGAACACCAGGTTGATGCCGAACCACGACTGCAGCCACGCGCCGATCGGTCCGTTGCGGCCGATCAGCACCAGCAGGTAATACCCCAGCACCGTCGGCGGCAGCACCATCGGCAGGGTCAGCAGCGAATCCAGCAGCTCACGGCCGGGAAATCGCCGCCGCGCCAACAGCGCGCCCAGTGCCACGCCCAGCACCAGATTGATCGCGGTGGCCCAACCGGCCACCTTCAGCGACAACCTCAGCGCGCTCCAGTCGAGATCCATGCCTCAGGGCTTACCGAACCCGTGCTTGGCCAGGATCGCCTGGCCCTGCGCCGAACGCACGAAGGCGGTGAAACGCTTGGCTTCGGCCGGCTGCGCACTGGCCTTGGTCACCGCCAGGGGATAGGCGATGCGCCCTGCCACCGGCACCGCGAAGGCACGGCGCACGCGGTCGGGCATCGCCTGCGCATCGGTGGCGTAGACGAAGCCGGCATCCACTTCACCGCGCGCCACGTAATCAAGTGATTGGCGCACGTTCTGCGTGGTGATGATCCTGCCCTGCACCGACGGCCACAGGCCGGCTGCCTGCAGCGCGCCCTTGGCATAGCGGCCGACCGGCACGCTGTCCGGGTTGCCCAGTGCGATGCGCTGCACGCCGGCATCGGCCAGGTCCTTCAAGCTACGCGGCGCGGCCTTGGCCTGCGGCGGCGCCACCACCCACAGCGCGTTCACCGCGAACACCTCGCGGGTGCCAACCGCCAGCAGATCCTGCTGTTGGGCCTGGTCCATCGTGGTTTCATCGGCCGACGCGAACACGTCCACCGGCGCGCCACGGCTGATCTGCTGCAGCAGCACGCCAGAGGCGGCGAAGTTGAAATCGACCTTGGTACCCGGGTGCGCCTTCTCATAGGCAGCGCCCAGCTCGCGGAAGCTCTCGGTCAGGCTCGAGGCCGCCGACACCGTCAGCTCGGCCGCCCAGGCCGGCAGCGTGGCCAGCAGTCCCAGCAACAACAGTCCAGCGCGCTTCATCATCGGCTCCCGGCCAGGTTCAATTCGGATCAGATTCGTCGGCCACCGCCAGCGCCGCCAGGCGCTCGGGCTGCAGCAGCAGGATCTCACGCTGCTTCACCGCGATGATCCCATCATCGCTCAGGCGGCGCAGCACGCGGCTGGCGGTTTCCGGCGCCATCCGCAGATAATTGGCGATCTCGGTACGTGCCATCGTCAGGTTGAAACGCGTGGCGGAAAAACCGCGCCGCGCGTAACGCTCGGACATGTCCAGCAGGAACGCAGCCATGCGCTCTTCGGTACGGTGGTTGGCGGCCAGCGTGGCGACCTTGCCGATCTCCGCACTGAGCAGGCTGAACAGCTTGGCCTGCAGCCCCGGCATGCGCGTGGCCAGCAGGCTCAACTTGGGGAACGAGATGCGGCACAGGTGCACGGTGTCCAGCGCCACCGCATTGCAGGGGAAGCGCGAACCGTGAATTGCGTTGAGGCCGATCACTTCGCCCGGCAGGCTGAAGCCCAGCACCTGCTCGTTGCCCTGGCTGTCATCGACGAAGGTCTTGACCATGCCGGCGCGCACCGCAGCAATCGAATCGAACGATTCGCCGGCGCGGAAGATGTAGTCACCCGCATGGAACGGACCGACGTGGTCGACCAGCACGTGCAGGTCGCCCAGCGCGGTCTTGTCGTACCCCTGCGACATGCAGGCATCGGAAAATGCACAGGTACTGCAGAAATGCAGCGCGTCGCCGTCATCGGCGGCAGCGGGATTCGGCGTGGCCCGGCCGAGGCGGCCCTGGGTAGGCGGAGTTGAAGACATCGAGGCAGGACTCAAGCGATGGCGGCCGCCGGCCGGAAGCATGCGGCCATCATACGCCACAGCAGGCGCCCTTCTTCGGCCAGCCGCAGCACGCGTGCATCCCAGTGTGCCCAGTCGCGCGCCAGCAGCGGCGACAGCGCGGGCAGCTGCTCGGCGAAGCATTCCTCGAACGGTTCTTCGTTGCGCCATTCGAAGGCCGCGGCATCGAGGGCATGGTCGCAGGCGATGCTCTGCGCCACTTCAGCCACCAAGCGCTCGTCCTCGGACAGAATCAGCCCGGCAGCCACACCCATGTGACCCGCTTGCAAACGCGCACGCCATTCACCCAGTTCGTCCTCCAGCCGGTAGAACACCTCGCCGATCTGGCTGCAGGCAGACAGGCCGAGGCCGATGAAATCACTGCGGTCGCGACGCGGCACGCCGGCCAGGTCGCAATGGCGCTGGCCGTCACCCGGCCCGTGCGGGTTCGGCAGGTCGCCCCGCTGGTAATGATCGCCACCGATCGCCTCGTAGCCGGCTGCGCGCAGCAGCCGCCAGCTCTGCAGCCATCGTGCGGCCGAGGGATGCTCTGGCAGCGCACACGGCGCCGGCAGCAGAATACGCTCGGGTGCTTCAGCCAGAACTTCATGCAGCCGTTCGATGAAGCCGGCGTCCTCGCAGCTGGGCACGCGCAGCTGGTAGTAGCGCGCAGTGAAGCCGACCTGCCGCGCCTGTGCCAGCAGGGTCGGCCCCGGCGCATCGGCACGATCGATCACGTTCAGGCGGGTGCAGCCCACCGCGCGCAGCTGCGCCGGCGCCAGCGCGCTGCCGGCGTCCAGCCGCACCTCCACCTGTGGCCGCGCCACCGTGCGCAGGTGCTGCGGCACCGCATCCAGCAGCTGGCCCAGCTGGGGCGGCGGCAGCGTCTCGGCCAATCCCAGCTGCAACACCATCGCCACCACTTCGCGGTCCTCGGCCAGAGCGTCGGCCTGCAGCCGCAACGCCAGCAGCAAGGTGTCCAGATACGCCTGCGGTGGCGCATCGCGCCCGCCACGACCGGCCTGGAAGCCGAGCGTCAAGCCACGCGGGATCAGGTGCTCGTTGCTGGCACGCACGGCGGCACGCCAGCCGCTTTCGCCAAAGCCGGTGCTGAACTGGTCAGCCGCCGGAAACAGCACATACCGGGGTTGCCGCAGCAATGCCGCCTGCAGCGCAGTGTCCTCACTCTCATCGACGTGGAAGCTCATGGCACACATCTTCGGGCGTTCCTCTTCGCGTGGCCCTGATTGAAATCAAGCGCGGTGCATCGGTGGGTTCATGCCGGCCAGCGGCCGGCACTACCCTTTCACCCGCTACCCGGTAGTGGCCGGCGCCGGGCGGGCCACCCCCCACCCCCCCCCCCCCCGCGGGCCGCCCCCCCGCCCCCCGCCCACCCCCCCTGCACCCCCCGCGCACCGTTCCGGTAGTGCCGGCCGCGGGCCGGCAACCCCGTTCACCTGCCGCGCATCCGCTCGGCGGCGGCCGCATCGATGGCTTCGGGCAGGTCGGTCTCGCGGTCGATCTGCGGGAAGTGACGGCGCTCCATGCGACGGATCGCGAAGTGCATCCACGCCAGTGCAGCCGCCACCAGCACGAACAGCAGCATGAAACAGCTGCTCCAGATGCCCACGGCATCGTTCAATGCCCCGAACACGATCGGCAGGATGAAGCCACCCAGGCCGCCGATCATGCCGACCACACCGCCCACCGCACCCACGTGCTTGGGGTAGTACACCGGAATGTGCTTGTAGACCGCGGCCTTGCCCAGCGACATGAAGAAGCCCAGCACGAACACCAGCACGGTGAACATCACCACGCCGATGGCCAGATGGAAGTGGATCGGGCCGTGGATGCCCTTCACTACGTACTCGGTATCCGGATAGGCCAGCAGGAAGGTGCAGATGGCCGACACGCCGAAGGTCCAGTACATCACCCGCCGCGCGCCCATCCGGTCCGACATCCAGCCACCGACCACGCGGAACAGGCTGGCCGGGATCGAATAGCACGCCGCCAGCATGCCGGCGTGGCCCACGTCCATGCCATAGGCGCCCACCAGGTAGTGCGGCAGCCACAGCGCCAGCGCCACGAAGCCGCCGAACACGAAGAAGTAGTACAGCGAGAACCGCCACACCTGCAGGTTCTTCAGCGGCGCCATCTGCTCCGCGAACGGGACCGGCTTCACGCCTTCGCGGCGGCGCTGCTCCAGCGACGGGTCTTCCTTGCTGAAGAGGAAGAACAGTACCGCGGTGACCGCCAGCGCTACAGCCCATACCTTGGCAACCATGGTCCAGCCGGCCGCCACCATCACCAGCGGCGCCAGCAGCTTGGTCACCGCCGAGCCGATGTTGCCGGCACCGAAGATGCCCAGCGCAGTGCCCTGCTTGCTGGCCGGGAACCACTTCGAAACGTAGGCCACGCCTACCGAGAAGTTGCCACCGGCGATGCCCACGCACAGCGCGGCAATCAGGAACTGGGTGTAGGTCTGCGCGTAGGTCAGCATCCAGGTGGCCACAGCACCACACAGCATCACCAGCACCATCACCTTGCGGCCACCGAACTGGTCGGACCAGATGCCGAGGAAGACCCGGCTGACCGAACCGGTCAGCACCGGCGTGGCGATCAACAGGCCGAACTGGGTGTCATTCAACCCGAGCTGCTGGCTGATCTGGATACCGATGATCGAAAAGATCATCCACACCGCGAAGCACACGGTGAAGGCGAACGTGCTCAGCCACAGCGCACGTTGCTGCTGCCCGGCACTGGCGGGGGCAAGGGCCTGGTTCATGGGGTTTCCTCGTTCAATGGGGGTCAGCCGATATCCGCTTCGGCTTCGATCTCGTCCAGCCCGCGCACCGGGTAGCGTTCCTGCAGCTGCAGCAGGTAGGCCTGCACCTCGCGCTGGCGCACCTGCAGTTCAAGATAGTCACGCAGCTGCGGCAGCACCGCCTCGAATGGCTGCGGCTGGCCCTCCTCGCGGGCATCGACGCAGACCACGTGGTAGCCCCAGCGCGACTCCACCGGGAACCCGGCCAGGCCCTCGCGCAGGCGGAACACCTGGCGGTCGAACTCCGGCGTGGTCTGCCCGCGCTGCAGCCAGCCCAGGTCACCACCTTCGCTGCTGGACGGGCAGCGCGAATGGCGCAGGGCGAAATCGGCGAACAGGTGCGGCGATTCCTTCAGCAACCCGACCAGCCGCTCGCCTTCGGTGCGAGCGGCGAAGCGCCCGGCCACATCGTCGGCCGGCGCGGCCAGCAGGATATGGCGCAGGCGCACGCGATCGGGCGAGCGGAAGCGCTCGCGGTTCTGCGCGAAGTAGCGGCGGCAGTCCGCGTCGGTCGGCACCCGATCCTCGATCGCGTCTTCCAGCAGCTGCTGGATCAGCACCTCTTCATCGCTGACCCGGCCGCCCTCCGGCGCCTGCAGGCCCAGCCGCTGCGCTTCCAGTCGCAGCAGCTCGCGCACCACCAGTGCACGCGCCGCTTCGGCGCGTGACTGTTCCGGGCGCATCGCCCGGTGGTGCTGCATTTCACGGGCGATATCGGCCTCGCTGATCGCGGTCTCGTCCACGAACAGCCGGCACGGCGCCGGCTGCCCGAGCGAGCGCGGCCCCTGCGCTGCCGCGTCGTGGTGATGCGAATGCGCCTCGGCAGGAACCGGTGCGGCGGAGTCGATCACGGTGATCGGCAGGAATTTCGGCAGGCTGCCCATGGTTTACTCCCGCGGACCGTAGCGCAGCGTGGCCTGGCGGCGGCGCACCACCTGGTACGGCCTCCACAGGTAGCTGATCGGAATGCTCCACACGTGCACCAGGCGAGTGAACGGCGCGATCAGGAACAGGGTCAGGCCCAGGAAGATATGCATCTTGTAGACCCAGCTGACGCCCTCGATGTAATCGGCGGCACCGGCGCGGAAGGTCACGATGTGCTGCGCCCATTCGGCCAGCTGCACCATCACCCCACCATCAAGGTGGCCGGACGAGATGCGGATGCTGTACAGGCCCAGGCACAGCTGGGCGAACAGCAGCACCAGCACCAGGGTATCGCCGAAGCTGCCGGTGGCCCGCACGCGCGCATTGAACAGGCGGCGTACCAGCAGGATGCTGATGCCGATGAAGCACAGCGCGCCGAACACGCCGCCCACCACCATCGCCAGCATCTGCTTCTGCGACGAGGTGATGAAGTGCTCGTACACCGCATGCGGGGTCAGCAGGCCGACCAGATGGCCACCGAGGATGGCCAGGATGCCGATGTGGAAGCAGTTGCTGCCGATCCGCATGCCCTTGTCCGACAGCATCTGGCTGGAGCCGGTGCGCCAGGTATACATGGCCTTGTCGTAGCGGGCCCAGCTGCCGATCAGCAGCACCGCCACGGCGATGTACGGGTAGTACTGGAAGGCGAATTGATGCACGGAGTAACTCATGGCTGGACCTCTCGATGCGAAGGACGGGCCGGCGAACGCACGGGCGGCTTGCAGTCTTCGGCAGGGGCTTCGGCACCGAAGCGCACCGCCTCCTCCTCCCACAAGCGGTCCATGGCCTCGGCGGTATCGTCGCGGACTTCCTCGCTGGCACGCTGGCGCAGCGCCTGCAGATCGGCCTTGCCGTCGCCGGCTTCGACCAGGATCTCGAACAGCACCCGGTGCGGCAGCTCACGCTCGGCGGCACGCGCCGCCAGCATCCCGGCGATATGGCCGATGTGGTGCAGCCACTCGCGGGCCTCGCTGCCGGGGCGATGGGCCAGGAACTCCAGCAGCAGCGGCAGGTAGTCCGGCAGCTCGCGCGCATCCAGTTCGAAGCCGTTGCGGCGGTAGGTCTCGACCAGATCGACCATGGCCTGGCCGCGATCGCGCGACTCGCCATGGATGTGTTCGAACAGCAGCAGGCTCATCGAGCGGCCGCGGTCGAAACTGGCCAGCCACGCCGCCTGCGCATCCAGCGCATCGGTAGCCAGCAGCTGCTGCACGAAGATGCGCAGCTGCTGGCGGCGGGCGGCGCCCAGCGCCGGGTCGTCGCAGGCGGCGAGCAGTTCCTCGCCGTGCTGCCACAGTTCTTCGCGGGGGTAATCCAGCAGCACCCCAATCAACTTGAGCACGCTCATCACACCACCTCCTTGCGGCGATGGTTCGGGCCCTTGTCCACAACGAAGGTGGTGCTCTTGCGCTGGCCGAACAGGTCGGCCGGGCTGTCACCGTTGCAGCCGTTGCCGAAGGTGAAGCCGCAGCCGCCGCGCTCTCCGAAGGCATCGTTGGCATACTCGCGGTGGCCGGTCGGAATCACGAAACGGTCCTCATAGTTGGCGATGGCCAGGTAGCGGTACATCTCTTCCACCTGGGCGATGCTCAGCCCGGTCTGTTCCAGCACGGCGGTGTCTTCCACGCCATCCACGTTCTTGGCCCGGCGCCAGGCACGCATGGCCATCAGCCGTTCCAGTGCGCGTACCACCGGCGCTTCGTCACCCGCCGTCAGCAGGTTGGCCAGGTAGCGCATCGGGATGCGCAGCGAGGCCACGTCCGGCAGCTCACCGCTCATGCCCACGCGGCCACGTTCGGCGGCGGACTGGATCGGCGACAGCGGCGGTACGTACCAGACCATCGGCAGCGTGCGGTATTCCGGGTGCAGCGGCAGCGCGAGCTTCCAGTCGATCGCCAGCTTGTACACCGGCGACTGCCTGGCCGCATCCAGCCAGCTGCCCGGGATGCCCTCCTTGCGCGCGGCGGCGATCACCGCCGGATCGTTCGGGTCCAGGAAGATGTCCAGGTGGGCCTGGTACAGGTCTTTCTCGGCGGCCACCGAAGCGGCCTCGGCGATGCGGTCGGCGTCATACAGCATCACGCCCAGGTAGCGGATGCGGCCCACGCAGGTTTCCGAACACACGGTCGGCTCGCCCATCTCGATGCGCGGGTAGCAGAAGATGCACTTCTCCGACTTGCCGCTCTTCCAGTTGTAGTAGATCTTCTTGTACGGACAGGCCGACACGCACATGCGCCAGCCACGGCATTTGTCCTGGTCGATCAGCACGATGCCGTCTTCCTCGCGCTTGTAGATCGCACCCGACGGGCAGGCCGACACGCACGCAGGGTTCAGGCAGTGCTCGCACAGGCGCGGCAGGTACATCATGAAGGTCTTCTCGAAGGCGCCGTAGATCTCCTTCTGCACCTGGTCGAAGTTGTAGTCGCGCGAGCGCTTGCTGAACTCCGAACCCAGGATCTCCTCCCAGTTCGGGCCCCACTCGATCTTCTGCATGCGCTCGCCACTGATGAGCGAGCGCGGCCGCGCGGTGGGCTGGTGCTGGCTGTCCTTGGCGGTGTGCAGGTTCTGGTAGTCGAAATCGAACGGCTCGTAGTAGTCGTCGATCTGCGGCAGATCCGGATTGGCGAAGATCTTGGCCAGCATGCGCCAACGGCCACCGGCACGCGGCACCAGCTTGCCTGCGCGGGTACGCACCCAGCCGCCGTTCCACTTGTCCTGGTTCTCCCATTCCTTCGGGTAGCCGATGCCCGGCTTGGTTTCCACGTTGTTGAACCAGGCGTACTCGACGCCCTCGCGCGAGGTCCAGACGTTCTTGCAGGTGATCGAGCAGGTATGGCAGCCGATGCACTTGTCCAGGTTCAGCACCATCGCGATCTGTGCACGGACCTTCATCACACCACCTCCTTGGCGGCGGCCGGTACGGCCTCGCCGGTCGCTCCCGCGCGTCCTGCGCCCGCGACACTCGAACTTCCTTGTTCATCGTCCAGCCAATCGATCTTGTCCATCTTGCGCACGATCACGAACTCGTCGCGGTTGGTGCCGCAGGTGCCGTAGTAGTTGAAGCCGTAGGCCAGCTGCGCGTAGCCGCCGATCATGTGGGTGGGCTTGAGCACGATCCGGGTCACCGAGTTGTGGATGCCGCCGCGGGTCCCGGAAATCTCCGAGCCCGGCACGTTGATGATGCGTTCCTGGGCGTGGTACATCATCGCCATGCCCGGCATCACGCGCTGGCTGACCACCGCACGCGCGGCAATCGCACCGTTCACGTTGAACAGCTCGATCCAGTCGTTGTCGACGATGCCGGCGCTGCGCGCGTCGTCCTCGCTGATCCACACGATGGGTCCGCCGCGCGACAGCGTCTGCATGATCAGGTTGTCGCTGTAGGTGCTGTGGATGCCCCACTTCTGGTGCGGGGTGATCCAGTTCAGCACGATCTCCTTGTTGCCGTTCGGGCGCTGGTTCAGCAGCGGCTCCACCGTGCGCGTGTTGACCGGCGGCCGGTAGCCCATGAAGGCCTCGCCGAAGTCGATCATCCACTCGTGGTCCTGGTAGAACTGCTGGCGGCCGGTCACCGTGCGCCACGGAATCAGTTCGTGCACGTTGGTATAGCCGGCGTTGTAGCTGACGTTGTCGTCCTCCAGGCCCGACCAGATCGGCGAGGAAATGATCTTGCGCGGCTGCGCCTGGATGTCACGGAAGCGGATCGCCTCGTGCTCCTTGCCCACCGCCAGGTGGGTGTGCTCGCGGCCGGTGAAGGTGCCCAGCGACTCCCAGGCCTTCACTGCGACGTGGCCATTGGTTTCCGGTGCCAGGTGCAGGATCACCTCGGCCGCGTCGATCGCGGTCGAAATGGCCGGGCGACCCTGGCTCACGCCCGCGTCGTGCACGGTGTGGTTGAGCTTGCCGAGGAATTCGACCTCGTGCTTGGTGTCCCAGCTCATGCCCTTGCCGCCGTTGCCCAGCTTGTCCAGCAGCGGGCCCAGCGAGGTGAACTTGCGGTACAGGTTCGGGTAGTCGCGCTCCACCACCGTCATCGACGGCATGGTCTGGCCCGGGATGGCCTCGCACTCGCCCTTCTTCCAGTCGGCCACGCCGAACGGCATGCCCAGCTCGTTGGGGGTGTCGTGCAGGGTCGGCACCAGCACCAGGTCCTTCTCCACGCCCAGCACGCCCGGCGCCATCTCACTCACCGTACGGGCGACCTCCTTGAAGATCTCCCAGTCGCTGCGCGATTCCCACGCCGGATCCACCGCCTTCGACAGCGGGTGGATGAACGGGTGCATGTCCGAGGTATTGAGGTCGTCCTTCTCGTACCAGGTCGCGGTCGGCAGCACGATGTCCGAGTACAGCGCGGTGGTGCACATGCGGAAGTCGAGCGTGACCAGCAGGTCCAGCTTGCCTTCCGGTGCCTCGTCACGCCACCTCACTTCCTCCGGCTTGATCGCCCCCATCTCGCCCAGGTCCTTGCCCTGCAGCCCGTGGCGCGTCCCCAGCAGATGCCGCAGCATGTACTCGTGGCCCTTGCCCGAGGAACCGAGCAGGTTCGAGCGCCAGATGAACATCATGCGAGGGTGGTTCTGGCTGGCGTCCGGGTCGGCGAAGGCGAAGTCCAGCGAACCGTCCTTGAACTTGCCCAGCGCATAGTCGGCCGGGGCCACGCCGGCCGCTTCGGCCTCGCGTGCCAACTGCAGCGGGTTGCGGTCCAGCTGCGGGGCACACGGCAACCAGCCCATGCGCACCGCGCGCAGGTTCAGGTCGGCCAGGCTGCCGCTGTACTTGCTGGCATCGGCCAGCGGCGACAGCAGCTCATCCACCTGCAGCTTCTCGTAGCGCCACTGCCCGGTGTTGAAGTAGAAGAACGACGTGCCGTTCATGTGGCGCGGCGGGCGGCTCCAGTCCAGGCCGAACGCCAGCGGCTGCCAGCCGGTCTGCGGGCGCAGCTTCTCCTGGCCCACGTAGTGCGCCCAGCCGCCACCGGTCTGGCCCACGCAACCGCACATGATCAGCATGTTGATCAGGCCGCGGTAGTTCATGTCGTTGTGGAACCAGTGGTTCATGCCCGCGCCGACGATGATCATCGAGCGGCCATGGGTCTTGTCGGCGGTACGCGCGAACTCGCGGGCGATCTCGATCACCTCGGCGCGCGACACGCCGGTGATGCGCTCCTGCCACGCCGGCGTGCCCGGCACCATGTCGTCGAAGCTCGATGCCACGTTGCCGCCGCCAAAGCCACGGTCCACGCCGTACTGGGCCAGCAGCAGGTCGTAGACCGTGGCCACCAGGGTCTCGCCACCCTCGGCCAGGGCCAGGCGACGCACCGGGATGTTGCGCTCAAGCACGTCGTCGGCCGGCGCAGCGGTCCAGCCGTCGGTCTCGATGCCACCGAAGTACGGGAAGCTGACCGCCTCGATGCCCTCATGGGCGTCGGCCAGGCTCAGCCGCAGGCGCGTATCGGCGCCCTTGCTTTCCTTCTCCTCGATGTTCCACTTGCCCTTCTCGCCCCAGCGGAAGCCGATCGAGCCGTTGGGCACCACGATCTGGCCGCTGTTCTCGTCGTAGGCCAGCGTCTTCCAGTCCGGGTTGTTGGCTTCACCCAGCCCGCCCAGTTCACTGGCACGCAGGAAACGGCCCGGCACCAGGCGGCCGTCGTCGCGGCGCTCCAGGCGCACCAGCATCGGCATGTCCGAGTACTGCCGGCAATAGTCCTGGAAATACTGCGAGGGCGAATCCACATGAAACTCGCGCAGGATCACATGACCGAAGGCGAAGGCCAGCGCCGCATCGGTGCCCTGCTTCGGGTGCAGCCAATGGTCGGTCAGCTTGGCCAGCTCGGAATAGTCCGGGCAGATCGCCACCGTCTTGGTGCCGTTGTAGCGCGCCTCGGTGAAGAAGTGCGCATCGGGCGTGCGCGTCTGCGGCACGTTCGAGCCCCAGGCGATGATGTAGCGGCTGTTGTACCAGTCGGCCGATTCGGGCACGTCGGTCTGCTCGCCCCAGATCTGCGGCGAGGCCGGCGGCAGATCGCAGTACCAGTCATAGAAGGACAGGCAGGCGCCACCCAGCAGGGACAGGTAACGCGCGCCGGCGGCATAGGACACCATCGACATCGCCGGAATCGGCGAGAAGCCGACCACGCGGTCCGGGCCATACTGCTTCACCGTGTACAGGTTGGAGGCGGCGATGATCTCGTTGGCCTCTTCCCACTGCAGGCGCACGAAGCCACCCATGCCGCGGCGGGTCTTGTACGAGCGCGCCTTCTCCTTGTCCTCCACGATGCTGGCCCAGGCGTCGACCGGGCCCTTGCTCTTGCGCGCTTCGCGCCACAGGCGCAGCAGCGTGCCGCGGATCAGCGGGTACTTCAGCCGGTTGGCGCTGTACAGGTACCAGGAATAGCTGGCGCCACGCGGGCAGCCACGCGGTTCGTGGTTGGGCAGGTCCGGGCGCGTACGCGGGTAGTCGGTCTGCTGGGTTTCCCAGGTGACCAGGCCGTTCTTGACGTAGATCTTCCAGCTGCACGAACCCGTGCAGTTCACGCCGTGGGTGGAACGCACGATCTTGTCGTACTGCCAGCGGGCGCGGTAACTGTTTTCCCAGTCACGGCCTTCGCTCTTGGCGAATCCGTGGCCATCGGCAAAGGTCTGGGGGTCACGCTTGAAGAACTGCAAGCGATCGAGGAAATAACTCATCGGGGGTCTCCCTTTGCGGACATCGGCATCGTGGCTGTGTGTGTCATCTGGCTGCGGTGCGTTTTCATGTCGTCAGCAGGGTGTCTCGGCACCGCGCCGGTAGTACCACCACCAGGTCACGGCCAGGCAGGTGACGTAGAAAACAACGAATCCGTACAGCGCCATGTCGGGGCTGCCGGTCAATGTGATGGACGAGCCGTAGCTCTTGGGAATGAAGAAGCCGCCGTAGGCACCGATCGCACCGGAGAAGCCGACCACCGCGGCCGATTCGATGCTGGCCTGGTGGGCAGCAGCAGCCTTGCCCTCGGCGTTGTCGTTGGCCGACCAGCGCTCATGCAGGGTGCGGAAGATCACCGGGATCATGCGGAACGTAGTGCCGTTGCCGATGCCACTGAGCACGAACAGCGCCATGAAGCTGAGCAGGAAGCCATTGAAGTTGCCGCCCTGGCCATCACTGGGCAGGAAGTGCAGCACGCCGAACACCGCCGCGATCATCAGCGCGAACACCCAGAAAGTCAGGCGTGCGCCGCCCCAGCGGTCGGCCATGCTGCCACCCACCGAACGCATCAACGCACCCAGCAGCGGGCCGATGAAGGCGTAGGCCAGCGGGTTCACGTCCGGGAACTGGCTCTTCACCAGCATCGGGAAGCCGGCCGAAAAGCCGATGTAGGAACCGAAGGTGCCGATGTACAACCAGCACATCAGCCAGTTGTGCTTGCGGCGGAAGATCACCGCCTGTTCGGAGAACGACGAGCGGGCGCTGGTCAGGTCGTTCATGCCGAACCAGGCCGCGATGGCGCACAGCGCGATGGCCGGCACCCAGATGAAGCCGGCGTTCTGCAGGAACAGCGGCGCCCCACCCTCCACCGTGGGCTGCGGTGCACCACCCAGCGCACCGAACACGCCCACGGTGATGACCAGGGGAATCACCGCCTGCGCCACCGACACGCCCACGTTGCCCAGGCCGGCGTTCAGGCCCAGCGCCAGGCCCTGCTTCTGCTTGGGGTAGAAGAAGGAGATGTTGGACATCGACGACGAGAAGTTCGCGCCACCGAAGCCGCACAGGATTGCGATGGCCACGAACACCCCGTACGGCGTGGCCGGGTTCTGTACCGCAAAGCCGAGCCAGAGCGTCGGCGCCAGCAGCGACGCGGTCGACAGTGCTGTCCAGCGGCGGCCGCCGAAGATCGGGATCACGAATGAATAGAAGATGCGCAGGGTGGCGCCGGACAGGCTGGGCAGCGCCACCAGCCAGAACAGCTGGTCGGTACTGAAGTTGAAGCCGATCTTCGGCAGGCTGATCGACACCGCCGAGAACAGCACCCAGACCGAGAAGGCCAGCAGCAGCGAGGGAATCGAGATGACCAGGTTGCGGGTGGCGACCCGCTTGCCGGTGCGCGCCCAGTAGCCGGGGTCCTCCGGCGTCCAGTCGCTGATGACGCGACCCGGACGGGCAGTGCTGCGGACAACAGGATCGCTACCGACGGTCATACATGGCTCCAAGGCTGTGAAATGACGTGGGTACTGCGTTTCAAGTTGTGACCCGTCGTCATGCAGCCATTAGGCCGTGCAGCGCGGACGACGGGGTTGATCTGGATCAATCAGGGGCCGGTTTCCACCCTGCCCCTGACAAATGTCAAACCGATGAAGCGGTGTTGCGGCGGGTCACCCCGCGCTGGCGCACGCTGTCGCGCACGTCCACATCGAACTGCAGCTGAAGCTGGCCGCCATCTTCCAGGGCAATGTCGAACGGCAGGCCATCACGGCACGGCAACCGCGCCGCCAAGGCCTCGACGGCCGGGCGCGGCAGTACCAGGCGGCAGAAGGTGCCCCCGTCCAGCAGCACGGGCTGCTCGCCGCCATGCAGCGACACCGCCATGCCCCAGCCCTCGATACCGCCGAAGCGGGTCATGTTCTCGACCGATTCACCGGCCAGCAGGCGCGCCAGTTCGGCCTCGTCCAGGCGAAGCCGTACCGATTGGTCCTGCAACTGCACTTTCATGACGCAACATCCTCCCATTGTTCGGGGGTATTGCAGTTGACCAGGCAGGCTTCGTCAACGCTTTCCAGCGCCAGCACGTGCATCTGCAGGCGACGCTGGAAGGCCTGTACCGAGCGCGGCCCCTGCGCATCATCCAGCATCGCGGCCAGCACGCTACGAGTGGCATTGTCCACATTCAACAGCATGGGAAAGGGATGCCCGTCAAAGATCGTGCATGCGCCCTGCCCCACGGCAGCCAGCCGTTGCAGCAGCCGCGGCGCCAGCAACGGGGTGTCCACCGCTACCACCCAGGCCGGGCTATCGGGCATCTGCTGCATCACGCTGTGCAGTCCACCCAGGGGACCGCAGCGCGCCACCTGATCGGGGATGCCGCCGAAGGCCGGATAGTCGCCGCTGACCCACACCCGTTCGGCGCCGGCCTGCAGCAGCAGGCCACGCATGTGTTCCAGCAGCGTGCGCCCCTGCCACGGCAGCAGCGCCTTGTCGCGGCCCATCCGGCTGGACAGGCCGCCGGCCAGCACGATGCCGTTGATGGTTCCATTCATGGTAGAGCCACGCCATGCGTGGCTGCAGCGGACTCAATGGTGGTGGTCGTGCGCATGGTCATGGGCATGTGCGGGTTCGCTGTCCGCATGGCACAGGCTGCAACCCTCGCTCCACTCGCTGTCGCCGTCCTCGTAATGCTCCTGCTTCCAGATCGGGCACTGGTGCTTCACCACCTCGATCAACTGCCGGCAGGCCCTGAATGCCTCGTCTCGATGCGGGCTGCCCGCAGCCACCACCACCGCCACATCGCCAATGCCCAACCGGCCCTTGGCATGGGCCACATACAGCTTCAGCTTCGGACCGAACGTCGCCTCGACCTCGGCGGCCAAGCGCTTGAACTCGTTCAGCACCAGCGGCTCGAACAGGTCATAGGTAATCCCGTTCACCGGCCGGCCGATGTTGACGTCGCGCACCTTGCCGATGAACACATCGATGCCACCGAAACCCGGATCGGACACCGCAGCGATGCCCTCGGCCGGATCGATCGCCGCCTGCGCGCGGTCCACCACCTTGGCGATGATCTTCTTCTCGCTCATCGCTCAGCCCCCGCTCACCGGCGGCAGGATCGCCACCCAGCCATCGTCGGGCAGCGCCTCGTGGTCACGCAGCACGCGTTGCTGGTCGGCAAATGCCGAGTAGTCCAGCAGGCCGGCGCGGAAACCCGGCCAACGCGTCGGCAGCAGCTCGCGCAGCGCCTGGCGCAGATCGGCCACGGTGCCACCAGCCACCTCCACGGCGATCTCGCGGCTGGCATCCAGATCGGAAAACGCACCGAACAACTGCAGATTCACCTGTTTCATCACGACTCCTGGCTCGCCAGCTGCACCGGGTCATGGTGACCCCAGCCCTGCACGCGCACGTAGGTGCCAGCGGTGGCCAGGTCTCCCTCGGCCTCCAGCACCACCCAGGCGTTGGCCTGCAGCATGGACATCAAACGGAACGACTCCTGCCCGGACAGCACGCGCGCACTCAGGCGCCCCTGCGCGTCCACTTCCACCCGCGCCCGCGCATGGAAGCGCAGGCCTGGCGGCTTGCGCACGTCGGCCTGCAGCGGCAGCTGCAACACGGTTTCCGGTGCCAGTCCCAGCAGGCGCCGCAGCACCGGCTCCACGAAGAAGCGCTGGCCCACGGCGGCCGAGACCGGGTTGCCAGGCAGGCCGAAATACAGCGCGCCATTGGGCAGCACCGCGAACAACAGCGGCTTGCCGGGGCGGATCGCCACCTTGTGGAACACGATGCGCGCACCACGTCCACGCAGCGCATCGGGAACGAAATCGTAGCGGCCGGCCGACACCGCGCCCGTGCTGATCAGCAGCTGCGCGCCGGCAGCCAGCGCGTCATCCAGCACCGCATTGAACGCCGCCACATCGTCACCCACCGTGCCCTGCCAGACCACTTCGGCACCGGCGGCCTGCAGGCGGCCAACCAGATACGGCCGGTTGCTGTCACGGATCTGGCCGGATTCCAGCGTCTGCGCCGCCTCGGTCACCAACTCCTTGCCGGTAGCGATCACTGCCGCCTTCGGCCGCGCCACCACCGCCACCTGGCCCACGCCGATGGCATGCAGCAGAGTGCGCGCATTGATATCCAGCACCTGCCCAGCCTGCAGCACACGCTCGCCTTCGCGTACATCCTGGCCGCGCAGGCGCACGTTCTGGCCCGGCTTCACCGTGCCCTTCAAGGCGATGCGGGTCGGGCGGCCATCCTCGCTGGCGAGGACGTCCACGTTCTCGACGGGCACCACCGTATCCAGCCCAACCGGCATGCGCGCGCCGGTCATGATTTCCCAGGCACCCTCGCCGCCTTCGGCACCGGCATCGCCGGCCGCCTGCCAGCCCTGCACCGCGAATTCGGTACCAGCTTCGAACGTCGCGCCGTTGGCGCGCAGCGCGAAGCCGTCCATTGCCGAATTGTCGAACGGCGGCAGCGACTGCCCACTGACGATGTCACTGGCCAGAGTGCGACCAGCGACCTCATGCAGCGGCAGGTGCTCGGCCGGCAGCGGCGTGGCCGCGTCCAGCAGGTGCTGCAGGGCTTCGCTGTAGGCAATCATCAGTGGCCACCACCATCGACCATCGCCAGGGCGTGGCCCAGTACCGGCGCCAGGATGTCCAGGCACTGCGCCGCCGCCTTCGGGCTGCCGGGCAATGCGAACACCAGCATGTTGCCCAGCTGCACCACTTCGGCGCGGCTCAGCCAGGCCATCGGCGTGTGCTGCGCACTCAGTGCCCGCACCATCTGCGCCAGGCCATGCACCGGCCGTGCGTTCAAGGAACGCAGCGCCTCCGGCGTCAGGTCACGCGGGCCCAGCCCGGTACCGCCGGTGCACAGGCACAGGCGCACGCCATCGGCGGCCAACGCCTGCAGGCGGCCCGCCAATGGCTCGATGCCATCGGGCAACACCTCGGCCGTCACCACCTCGCCGCCCAGCTTTTTCACGCCGGTCACCAGGGTCGGGCCAGACACATCTTCATACGTGCCTTCGCTGGCACGATCACTCAGCGTGATCACCGCGCAGGCGGCGCCCTCCAACCCCTTCGGCGCGCGCGGCTTGAAACGCGCGCGCTCGGCATCGTCCATGCCGTCGGGGTGCAGCCACACACCGCGCTTGCCACCTTCCTTGAACAGCAGGCGGATGCCTTCGATGCGCAGTGCCGGCTCTACTGGCTTGCTCAGGTCGTACAGGGTCAGCAGTGCCGCATTGACGCCAGCCAGCGCCTCCATCTCCACGCCGGTGCGCGCCTCGCTGGCGCACTCGCACCACACGCGGATCGCCTGCCGTTCCGGTACCGGCGCGCAGAACACCTGCACCAGTTCCAGCGGCAGCGGGTGGCACAGCGGCATCAGCATCGAGGCCATCTTGGCGCCCTGCAGGCCGGCAATTTCGGCCATCACCAGCGCATCGCCCTTGGGCAGGCGGCGCTCGACGATCAGCGGATAGGCCACCGGGCCGGCATGCAGCTCGCCCACCGCCACCGCACGGCGGCGGGTGATGCGCTTGTCGCGGACATCGGCCATGTGGAAGGCCGCATTCAATTCCCCACTCATCGTGTTGCTCATCCTCCGATGGAGGCCAGGTGCGGGGTCAGCCCGGTCTGGCCCTGGTGCAGTCCATGCCCGGCCGCTTTCAGGCCAAGCTGTGTGGTGATGCGTGCCAGCAGCGCGTCGTGGTCGTCGTCGCGCTGCAGCAGCGGGCGCAGCGGCACGCCGAACTCGCCGAACAGGCATAGCCGCAGGTCGCCCTTCGCGGTCACCCGCAGGCGGTTGCAGCCTTTGCAGAAGTCACGCGAATACGGGGCGATGATGCCGATGCTGCCGCGATGGTCTGGGTGGCCGAACTCGCGCGCCGGGCCGGCATCGGCCGCGCGCGGACGCTCGTGCCAGCCGGCCGCCAGCAGCTGCTCGATCACCACGTCGGCACGCAGGTGGTGGCGCTGGAAATAGGCTTCGTTGTCGCCGGTGCGCATCAGCTCGATGAAGCGCACGCTGAAAGGACGGTCACGCAGGTAGTCCATCCAATGCGGCAGCTCGTCGTCGTTCAGGCCACGCAGCAGTACCGCGTTGAGCTTGATGGCCGGCAGGCCCAGCGCCTGTGCCAGGGCCAGGCCCTGTTCGATCTCCGGCAGGCGGTCGTGTCCGGTGATGGTCCTGAAGCGTTCGCGCTGCAGGCTGTCCATGCTTACGTTCAGCGCAGTCAGGCCGGCGCGGTGCCAGCCCGGCAGGCGCCGCGGCAGCAGCGTGCCATTGGTGGTGATGGCCACCTTGCGGATGCCCGGCACTGCCGCCACAGTGGCGATGATCTCGTCCAGGTCCTTGCGCAGGCTGGGCTCGCCACCGGTCAGGCGGATCTTGCTCATGCCCAGCGCGGCGAACGCGCGCACCAGGCGCGCGATTTCATCCACCTGCAGGAAGCGCGGGCGGCCATCGGCCTGGTAACCGTCGGGCAGGCAGTAGCTGCAACGGAAGTTGCAGGCTTCGGTCAACGACAGGCGCAGGTACGGAAAGCTGCGTCCGAAACCGTCGGTGAGTTGGCTCATGGCTGGTCCACCTTGTTGCTCCACCGTCTTGCCTGTACCCGGAACGGCCCGGAAACCCTCGTCTGCTGGAACGATTGCCAGAGTACGCGGCAGTCAGTTCCATGGGCATGACTTAAATCAATCGTCTTCGGCCCCGCGCGGCAGGCGTTATGGCAGCATGCGGCTTTCCGTGCAGTAGGCGTGTGACAACCCTCATGATGATGAACGATTTCCAGCAGCTGCTGCACGCCGCAGGCCAGCAGGCTGAACCGCAACGCTTGCTGTTCGTATTCGTGCGCGCCGAGCTGCCCGAATCGCCCACCAGCGACCAGCGCGACCGGCATGACCGCCGCGAGGGCGGCACCCTGTCGCCGGTGCTGTGCGTGGACAAGCTGCCGACCGAAGTACCCAGCTTCCAGGCGCTGGCGGCCGAGTCGACCACCACCGGCATCGACTGGGACCTGGTCTTCGTGGCGGCGCTGGACGGCCGTGGCGGTTTCGCGCCCAACAGCGACGAAGCCGCGCGCCCGCTGCAGCTGATGGTCAACGCCATCCATGACGGTCAGATCGGCCGCTTCGCCGCCTTCGACCGGGGCGGCGAGCCTGTTCAGTTCTATTGAGCCACCAGCTGCAGGGTCAGGAAGAAGATCACCAGCACGGTGTTCAGGCCCCAGGCCACGGTCAGCCCGCGCGCGGCCACGCCCAGGTTGGGGTTGTGCGCGGTGGGCGCCGCCCGCCACACCGCCGGGATGATCCAGCCGGTATAGAGCAGCAGCACGGCAAATACCCCCAGCAGCAGCGTGGTGCGCTGGTTGGCCAGGGCCCAGAGGGCTACCGCCCACAGAATGTTGCTGGGAATGACGCCCTGCAGCCAGAACACACTCCAGAGGCGCGAACGGCCTTGGGTGTCGGGGGTTGGGTGCAGCGAAGCGGTCGCGGTCATAAGTCTCCTTCTGGTTAGGAAACGTGCTGAACAAGCCTGCGCTTGGTGGCTGGGAACGTCAACCCGAGTCGCACGTCACGCTTTGGCGCTGCTGGGGCCCGGCCAGGCTCGACTCAGCCTCGCGCGGAGCCTGTCGCCATCGCCCCTCCCCACCCGCTTCCTTTCCTCGCCCAACCTCGACACCTGTCGCAGATTGCACGGAGCGGGCGGATCACCGCGCCAGCCCGCGCTGGCAGTGCTTAACAGCGTGGGAGAATGCCGAAAGCGTCTCCAATCGAGCGATGTTTGCAACTCTTCTGATTGGCATTGCACAGCGCCAGGGGCTCAGATGGCGTGCCACCGGAAAAGGGTGGCCGGGCTTCGAACACCCGAGTTGATGTTGATGTATGCGCTTGCCAGCCGGCGTCACCTTAGCGTGGCGCCGGCTGGCAATCCGTCTGCCGGCTATGGCGGGCGGTGCGTGGGGGCCTTCGGGCCCGCCGGACTGACATCAACCCGGTGTTCGAACCACGTACCGTCCGCCACTTTTATGAGTGGCGGCTACCGATTGCCCTGCACGGAGCCTTGCCATGAACGAATCGGACTTCCCGCATCTGCACGCCTACCGCAGCACCGCCCACGACGACGGTTCGCCACAGGCTGTGCCCGCAGTGGACAGGAACACCTTCATTGCCAACCTCCATCGCATCGGCGTCGGTGCGGCGGCCGATGGCCAACCCTGGCGGGAGCGGCATCAGCTGCCCGGGCGCTGCCTGGCCCTGGCCGATGCCGATTGCGCGTTGAGTGGATTGCGGGTGGTGCTGGAAATGATGCTGGCGGCCGAACGCACCCGACAGAACGGCGAACCGGAAGAGTACGTGGGAGACCGGGTGATGGAGGGGTTGGTCATGGCCTGCCAGTCGTTGTGCGCGCAGGCGATGGGGCGGTTGCAGATTGATCCGTAATGGCAGCGGACGATCAGGCTGCTCCTTCCATCATCCGACATAAGCTCTTTCATCGCGCGACCGATTGTGGCCTTCCCGCCCGACATGCCAGCGGCGTAGCGCCCTTGTCCGGTGGAATCGCGAGTACATTCCAGCGCTCGGCCAAGGTGCGTTCGACACGGACAGAAAATGACTGGGCCTCGGCGGGCGTCCTTCCTTCAGAGAAGCCGATGGCTATTTCGAAGCGATCCAATCCGAGATTCCCCGCCTCCAGTCCCGAGCCATCTTCCCGCTTGACTCCGACGTAGACGACAGGACGCTTCACGTCGACCTTTGACCTGGCAAGCTGCCGATCCAATTCAGCACTGCCATCAAAGAACTGCATTCTTTCGTCCTTGGCGATAGCGCTGAGGGTCTGCTTGAACAGATCCAGGCCCTCTTGGTCGTGCACGCAGAACTGGATCATCTTGAAGGGCCGTTTTCCGATCGCGCAAGCGCCATCGGATAATCCAAATCCCACTCCAATCAGAAGTACCACTGTCAGGAGCTTTACCATCATCGTGGCCCAACGATGCAAAGCGTTGCGGCCAATGTCGCCGCCGGACCAAAAATCAGGAAACCAAGCGCATCGTTGAGTATCGGATTGGGCCCGGATCCTTCGCCCACGATTGTTATCTGCGACCCGATTCCCAGGGGCCCAGGCGCCACCTTCCACGATACCGTGCCTGGATGGAACTGATGGCCGGGACGCGTTGAATTCACGATTGTCATGCTCTTTGAGTCCACCCATTGCGAAATGTGGTTTCGTCCGCCGTTCCCGACAAGCTCAACGTCAGGGGTGAATCCCTCTCTGGCCGGCGGCGCACCTGGGGCACTTACCACCTTTGCAGCTCTGAATGCTGACTGCGGAGAGCAGAGACTGAATCGATCAATACGATAGACGTGATCATCCTCGCACAGACCAAACGGATCAGCAGCACCAAGCGGACCTGACGACACGTATGCGTAAGTTGCCATCCCCGCGTTCAATCCAAGGGGGTCGCTCTGCGAGTATCGCCCTGCTGCCGGGTCATACTCGCGCTGGTAGTTGTAGAACAGCCCACTCGCATCCGTTGCCTGCTGCCCTGGGAAACGCAGAGCCAGCTCGAACACCACACCATCGGCATCCGGGTCGGCACTTGGTATCTGGTTGCCGAACACCTCGCTCTTGTTGCTCCACTCCCAGATCGCGACATTCCGCACCGGATCAATCACCACGCGCGGCGTGCCCAGATGATCTGGTTGGACGTAGGCCAGCTCCGGCACGCCGGTACCCGGCACATTGATCAGCGCCACCAGGTAATTATCCAGCCAGATGGCCTGTTGCTGCGCCTGGCCCGTGGCCGAGTAGTTGCCCAGCCACTGCCCTGCCTCGTCATACAGCGTGATCTGCGCTGCGCCACCGGCCGGGGTACGCAGCACGCGCTCGCCACGATGGTTGTAGCCGTAGCTCTCCAGTGTGGCGTTACCCTGCTTCACCGCGTTCATGCGATTGGCGTCGTTATAGTTGAACGTCTTGCTGCCGATGCTGGTGGTGTTGCCCGCTGCGTCATAGGTGCGCGCCTCGCCATCCACCGCAGTCAGGCGGTGGCTGGTTGCGGGATAGGTGTAGCTGGCGGTACCTGCCGAGGTGGTCAGCGCGGTGCGATTACCGGTGGCGTCATACGCATAGGTTTCGATCGGTGTGCCGGTCGTACCGTCCTGGGTCTGGGTCAGGCGACCCAGCGCGTCGTAAGCGTACTTGGCCAGCACCGTCGAGCCTGTGCCGTTCTTCAGTTCGGTGATCGAACCCACCGGATCATAGCCATAGCCCAGCGACAGGCCGCCTGCGGCCGGGTCATGCACCGCCTGGGGGCGGTAGTCCAGATCCAGCGGACGCTGCAGCTGGCGACCATTGCCATAGGTCCAACCGGTCGCCGGGCCGAAGGCCGCGTAGGTCACGTGGTTCACCACGATCTGGCGGGCCTGGCCGGGCCGGGTCATGCCGATCTGGCTGATGCGGCCCTGGATATCGCGCACGTAGTCGGCCACGCTGCCGTCGGGGTAGGTCAACGCAGTCAGGCGACCCGACTTGCTGTAGACGTAGCGCAGCGTGCTGGCGACACCATTGATCGTCTGCACTTTACGGGTGACCTGGCCGAAGCGGTCATGGCAGTACTGGGTGCTGCCATTGGCATGCAGCACCTGCCCCAGGCGCCACTTGGCAAAGCGCTCGTCTGCGGCGCAGGCAGCCGGCGCCACGTCATAGCTGTAGCCCACATCCAGATTGGGGTCCGGATAGGCGACGCCGATCAGGCGGTTGAGTGCATCGTAGTGATAGGTGGCGGTGACGCCACGCGCATCGGTGGCCGTCTTGCGATTGCCGACCGCATCCACGGTGAAGCTGCTGGCGCCACTGTCCGGGCTGACCTGGCCGGTCAGGTCACCGAACCCGTTGTAGGCGTAGGTGGTGTGCAGTCCCTTCGGGTCGGTGATCTGGGTGACCTGGTCCAGCGCGTTGTACTGGCTGCGCATCTCCGCCGCCACGCCGCCGACGTTCCGCAGGGTCTGCGCCAGACGGTTCAGCGGATCGAACTGCTGGCTGGTCACCCGCTGCAGGGCGTCGGTCACCGTCTGCGGGTTGCCATTGGCATCGTAGGCAAAGCCGGTGGCGTGATTACCTGCATCCTTCAGCGCGGTCAGCTGGCCGAGCGTGTTGAACGTCCTTGCCAGGGTACGACGCAGGGTGCCGCCAGCATCCAGCGTGTCTTCCTTGAGGCGGTTGCCGGCATTGTCCAGCGTGTAGTGGATCGTGTTGCCTGCGTTGTCCTCGATGTCGGTCAAGCGCAGCGCAGCATCGTAGACGTAGGAAACGCTGCTGCCATCCGGCTCGGAGATCTTCTGCACCTGGCCCGTCGGCCAATAGCTCAGCTGGGTGACCCGATCCTCGGCAGTGGTCGCGCCGCGTACGGTGATCGAGGTCGGCCAGCCGCGAGCATGGTACGTGTAATCGGTGACCACGCCGTTGGCGTCCTTGACCGACAACGGCCGCCCGAACGCGTCGTAGGCCAAGGTCTCGACCGTCTGGCCCAGCGCATTGGTCACGCTGCGCAGGTCGCCCTTGCGATAGCTGCAGGCGCCATTGGCCGCGCATCCCGCATCATCCGCCGGGTAGTAGGCGTAGGTAACGGCATCGACCACATCCGTGCGCGGACCATCCACGCTCTTCAGCAGCCCTTCCACAGGGCAGCTCCCTGCCGCAGCCACGTCCGCAGCTTCGCAATACGTGTAGCTGGTGATGCGCGCCTGACCGGAAGCGATGTCGGTCACCGTGTTGGTTGTCGGCTGGCGCCGGGTATTGAAGGACGTTCGGGTTTCACGATTGCCGATGCGGGTGGTCAGTACCGCATTGGTTTCGACGTCGCGCGCGGTGGTCACCGCCCGCTGTTCGGGCAGGCCGACCGCTTCGGTCACGGTATGGATGCTGACGGCACGACCGCTCACCGGGTCGGTGCCCTGCGCATAGGTGTGCTTGGTCTGGATGCCGCGGTGATCGGTGTAGGTATCCAGACGGCGGCGGAAGTCGACACTCTGGTCGTAGTAGGTCCGGCTGACGGTTCCCTGCGAATCACTCAGGCCGGTTACCTTGCGCGACGGCGCGGTGTCGCCGCCGGGTGTCAGGGTGTAGTCGGTCTGCCGCCCAAGCGCGTCAGTCACGACTGCACCGCCGTTGGGGCTGTAGGCGAGCGTCACGCCATCGGCACCGCCAGCGTGCTGACTGGAGATAACACGGCCGATGGAATCATAGGTAAAGGTGCTGTAGCGCCGACCGTCCTCGGCGGTGATGCCGGTCAGGTGCTGGGGGAAGTCCTGGTTCTCGTAGTGATACGTGCGCACCCCGCCACCCGCATAGGTCACCGTGGCGACCTGGTTCTGAGGCGTGTAGGTATAGGTGGCCAGCGGAATGCCTTCGACTAGCACCGAACTGATCAGCGCCTCGTAGTCGTTGGACTGGTAAACGAACTCCAGCGTGCGGCCACTGCTGTGGGTGACGGCCGCAAGGCGATCGCTGTCATCGTAGATATAGGTCAGCGACGTGCCATCCGGGAAGCGCTTGGCGACCAGACGCCCGTCCGGGCCGAAGATCGAGATGGAATCCGCCGAGTACAGGGTCCAGTTGCCGTTCTGGACCAGACGATCGCCACTGTCGTCGTCCGCCTCATAGGCCTGGCCGATTTTCTTGAATGCCCTTTGGAAACCGGTACTTTCAATGATGCCCACACTGTCAACGCCATCCAGTGCCAGGTGGGCGCCCAGCGAGTGGGTCCAGCCATAGCCGAAGCCACCGGATGAGGTGGAGATGCCGGAGTGATAGAAGCGCGTCAGCGCGATCCAGCCCAGATCGAAGTCCGGCGCGATCTCGTACTTCTCGCCCGTTTTGACGTCGCACGGATTGCCGACATTGCCGTCGCAGGTACCGCCGTTGGAGGCCGGGTCCTTGTCGGGAAGCGGACTCATGTTCGTAGCTGTATCGTTACGGGACATCGGGCAGCTGCCGTTGCCGCCATCCTTGTCGCACTTCTGCGACTTCGAGGTGATGGTCGCAACGAACTCTTCGCTGACGCAGGCGCTGTGCTTGTTGGACCACTGCGTGAGCGGAACCGGGCAGTTCAAGCGCCGGGTACGCGCGACCGCAACCGTCCCGGTATACGGGGTGCACGGCGATTCAGCCGTATTGTTGCCAGCCATTGAAGTCAGATCGTAGTAGCGTGACTCGATGACACCTTCCTGATCGGGCGAAGCCGCAAACCAATCGCCAGACGGAGTGACCGCCGCCCCGGGGCACACGGGATTGCTGGCTTGTTGGTCCGCAAGAAAATCGGCCACCATCGCCTCTTCCGTCGGGAATATGTCACGCCCGATGTAGGACCAGTCCGGGTCGGAGGGCTGCGTCTTCCCCATCCAGTAGGTGATCGACGTGTTTCCGTTCAAGTCCACGACTTTCGACTTGATCTTGTCGACAGATTGCCAGCCGAACTGGAACTCCGGTGGGAACGGGCTGGGTGCGGGCAGGTTCTTGATGGCAGCCACCGCCGCCTGTTGGGTCTTGTATTGCGTCGCATCGCCGCCGGGCTGCGAAATGCGCCAGGTAATCTTGCTTTCCTGCGCCTGTGCCACTGCAGAGGCGAAGCAGCCGAGGGCAACCATCGCCAGCACGGCACGCGAGAGGGTCTTCAGTCGTTCCAACATCCCTGTTCTCCTTCCTGGACGAACACAGCGCCGGCGGGAACGAGAACGCGGGGGTAGAGCCCCATCACGTCATGCTTCGGATCGTCCCTGGTCCGGAATGCGGCAGTGCCACATGCCGCCTTTATCGTTGAAGGCGAAGACATATTCAAGTCAAGGCCTGCGACATCCGTCACATTTCGACCCGCGCGGATTTCAGATCCAGCCGATTACCGCGACAGCTTTCGGCGCAGCCTGCGGGCAGGAAACACCTGCAACCGCCTGCCTCCCTCACGCATCAGCAGATCCTGGACACCCATGGAACAGGATCATGAGGCGCATTCCCCCGCATCGCCGTACCGCACTCGGCGCTCGCCGTTGGGGCAGCATCGCCATCCTCACTCTGCTGACGCTCTCCGTGGCCACCCTCGCCTCGCCCGTGCTGGAGAGCGCCTGTTCCCTCGCCGCCCGCCCGGGCGAGCGCATCATCGACGTTCCCTTCGACATCGTCGACGGGCGCATCTATGTGGAGGTGCAGGTCAACGGCAGCGGCCCGTACCGCTTCGCCATCGATACCGGCGCCAGCGGCATGGCCCGCGCGGACGCCCGCCTGGTGCGTCAACTGGCGCTGCCGGCGGACGCCAGCACCCGCCACTCCGACGGCGTGCAGACAGCCTGGGCCGATACGGTGCGCATCAACGCCCTCGCGCTCGGAGGGCTGCGCCACAGCGACGTGACCGCGCTCACCCGCGACTACAACGCACGGCAATCCAAAGACGCAGTGTTCGACGGCATCCTTGCGCGCGGATTCTTCGCTGATGGCGTGCTGATCATCGATTACCCGCAACGGCGCCTGCAGTTCCGCCGCGACATCGATCTCCTGCCCGCGCAACCAGACACGCTGGCCTATGCACGCGCCTTCCGCATCCCGGTGAAGATTGGAGCAGTCAGCACGGAGGCGCAGCTGGACACCGGCGCCAACGTCGCGATGGTGCTGCCCACCGCACTCTTCCGGCAGGCCGCCGGTATCGCAGTGACCACCGGGGATCGACTGACCCTCAGTCACGGCGAGGTCGATGGCGGACGCGCACGGCTGGATGCCACCGTATTGATTGGCGGCCTGGCACTGCAGGGGCTGCACGTACGGGTGTCCGAGCGCTATCCCGAAGCGGTGGTGGGCGCCCATGCGCTGCAGGAAGCGGTGGTGCTGATCGATCAGCGCAGCCAACAGGTGGCGATCTGCCCAAGCAGGCACCACCGCAACTGAGTCACTGTCGGCGTGCTGCCCGCCATGCCGGCCACGCTTCCGCGATCACGCCCACTGCCGACCTCAGGAACAACAGGGCGATCACCGCACCGACGACAATGTCCGGCCAGCCGCGCCCGGTCATCGCCACGCCACCTGCGGCCACCAGCACGCCCAGGTTCGCGGCCACGTCATTGCGCGAGCACTCGAACGTGCTCTTCATGTTTATGTTCAAGCTGCGGAAACGCCACAGCAGCGCCAGGCAGGTGAGGTTCGCCACCAGGGCAATGCCACCGAACATCAACATCAGCGTGCTGGACGGTGGCACGCCGTTGACCAGCTTGCCGGCCACTTCGAACACGATGAACACGAAGAAGGCCAGGATCAGCAGGCCCTTGGCCAGCGCCGCGCCCGCTTCCCAGCGCGCGCCCCGGTTTACCGCCCACAGGCTCAGGCCATAGACGATGGCATCACCCAGCATGTCGACCGCATCGGCCTGCAGGGCGCTGGATCGCGCGGCAAGGCCCGCGCCGAACTCGATGAAGAACATCGCCAGGTTGATTGCCAGCACCGCCACCAGCACCCGCTGCTGGGCGCTGTGCAGCGCTATCGATGCCAGCTCCTGGCGCTTGTGGCCGCAGCACTGGTCCATGGGGGCGCTCCGCCGGGCGTGCCCGGGCTTGAAATGAAAGGGAGCTGCCTTTATCAACCTTGTAGCCCCTACAAGGTCAAGCCCATGACAGCCCCACTCACCATCGGCCAGTTGGCCCGCCAGACAGGCACCAAGGCAGAGACCATCCGCTATTACGAAAAGATCGGCCTGCTGCAGCCGCCGCTGCGTTCGCAGGGCAACTACCGCTGCTACGACGCACAGGACCAACGGCGGCTGGCATTCGTGCGCCGTGCGCGCGAGCTGGGGTTCGCCATCGAGCAGATCCGCGAACTGATCGCCTTCGGCGAGCAACGCGAGCACCAGTGCAGTTCGGTGGATGACGTGGTGAAGGCACACATTGCCGACATCGCGCGCAGGATTGCCGACCTGCAGGCGCTGCAGGGTGAGCTGCAGCGGATGATCGGCAACTGCCCCGGCGGGCGCGTGGCCGATTGCCGGGTGCTGGAAGCCCTGCAGCCCGCGCCGACTAGCTGAGCAGGAACCGCACGCGATTCGGCACCCGCCTTAGACGCCGGTCGCTCCCGCCGCCCGCGCCAGCTCCACCGCCAACGCATCGCCCTTGCGCTCGCTGTAACGGTCCACGAGGTAGTCGGCGCGGCCGCGGGTGAGCAGCGTGAACTTCACCAGTTCTTCGACCACATCCACCACACGATCGTAGTAGGGCGAAGGCTTCATCCGCCCGTCTTCGTCGAACTCCTGCCAGGCTTTGGCCACCGACGACTGGATGGGAATGGTCAGCATGCGCATCCAGCGGCCCAGCACCCGCAGCGTATTGACCGTGTTGAACGACTGCGAGCCGCCGCAGACCTGCATCACCGCCGGCGTCCGGCCCTGGGTCGGCCGCACGCTGCCGTCTTCCAGTGGCAGCCAGTCAATCTGGTTCTTGAACACGCCGGTCACCATGCCGTGCCGCTCCGGGCTGACCCACACCTGCCCTTCCGACCAGTGCGACCACTCGCGCAGCCGCTGCACTTCCGGATGCCCCTTGTCCACGCTGTCCAGCAGCGGCAAGGCATGTGGATCGAACACGCGCGTTTCGCAGCCCAGATGCTGCAGCAGGCGTTCGGCTTCCAGTGCCAGCTTGCGGCTGAACGATTGCGGCCGCAGTGAGCCGTACAGCAGCAGGATGCGTGGTGGCCCCTGGCGTTCGGCGGCCAGCCGCTGGTGGTCAGGCTGGGGAAGCGAGGCTTGCCTCAGATGGGGCAGCGAAGGACTTGTGCTCGGCTCATTCATTCCACTATTCTAGAAATATGGAAACGTCAAATGCAATCGTTGCGCTCACCGCACTCGGCCACGCCACCCGCCTGGCAGCCTTCCGCCTGCTGGTCGAAGCCGGCCCGGCCGGTCGCATGGCCGGCGACATCGCCGCAACGCTCCAGGTTCCTCCCGCCACCCTCAGCTTCCACCTGAAGGAGCTGGTACAGGCCGGCCTGGTCGAGAGCGAGAGCCAGGGCCGCCACGTCTGCTACCGAGCGAATTTCAGGGCAATGAGCGGCCTGATCGAGTACCTCACGCACAACTGCTGCGCCGGTTCGCCCAGCGAACAGTGCGCGCCGTCGGGCAATCCCTGCAGCTGCTGATTCGGAAACGCCACCATGTCCCACTCCATCCTGTTTCTCTGCACCGGCAACAGCGCGCGCAGCGTGCTGGCCGAAGCCACCCTGCGCGCATGGGGCGGCGACCGCTTCACGGCCTACAGTGCCGGCAGCCACCCGACCGGCCAGGTCAATCCGTTCGCGCTTGCACAGCTGCGCGCGGAAGGTATTCCGGTGGCGGGACTGCGCAGCAAATCCTGGGATGAGTTCGCCGACGCGGCTCCGATGGATCTGGTGATTACCGTCTGCGATGCGGCGGCAGCGGAAGCCTGCCCGGTGGTGTTCGGTGATTTCATCCGCAGCCATTGGGGTCTGCCGGACCCGGCCGCGGTAGGGGGCAGCGATGCCGACAAGGCTGCCGCCTTCGCCCACGCGCATGCCATCGTGAAGGCACGCGTGCAAGCCCTGCTGGCGCTGCCCGGGCAGGTGTGGCAGGACCGCGGAATGCTGCAGCAGGCGCTGGACCAGATCGGCCATCTGCTGCCGGCAGCGCGCACGCCATGAGCACAGCGGCACCCATGGGCCTGTTCGAGCGCCACCTGACGCTCTGGGTCGCGCTGTGCATCATCGTCGGCACGCTGCTCGGGCACTTCCTGCCAGGTGCTTTCGCCTCCCTGGCGGCGGCTGAAGTGGCCAAGGTCAACCTTCCGGTGGCGGTGCTGATCTGGCTGATGATCATTCCGATGCTGCTGAGGGTGGATTTCGGTGCGATGCGCCAGCTGGGCCAGCACTGGAAAGGCATCGGGGTGACGCTGTTCATCAACTGGGCGGTGAAGCCGTTCTCGATGGCGCTGCTGGGCTGGCTCTTCCTGCGCCACGCCTTTGCCGACTGGCTGCCCGCCGGCCAGATCGACAGCTACATCGCCGGCCTGATCCTGCTGGCCGCCGCGCCGTGCACGGCCATGGTGTTCGTATGGAGCAACCTGTGCCGCGGCGATGCCAACTTCACGCTGAGCCAGGTGGCACTGAACGACGCGATCATGGTGGTGGCCTATGCGCCGGTGGTGGCGCTGCTGCTGGGGCTGTCGGCCATCACCGTACCGTGGGATACGTTGCTGCTGTCGGTCGGCCTGTACATCGTGGTTCCGGTACTGGTGGCCGCATTGCTGCGGCGCTGGATCCTGTCGCGCCATGGCGAATCCGGGCTGCAGACGGCGCTGCGCCAGCTGGGGCCACTGTCACTGTCGGCGCTGCTGCTGACGCTGGTGCTGCTGTTCGGGTTCCAGGGCCAGCAGATCGTGCAGCAGCCGATGGTGATTGCGTTGATCGCGGTCCCGATCCTGATCCAGGTCTATTTCACCTCCGGCCTGGCCTACCTGCTCAACCGGCGCCTGGGTGTGGCGCATTGTGTGGCCGGGCCGTCGGCACTGATCGGCGCCAGCAACTTCTTCGAACTGGCGGTGGCGACGGCCGTGGGCCTTTTCGGTGTCCACTCCGGTGCGGCGCTGGCCACGGTGGTGGGGGTGCTGATTGAAGTACCCGTGATGCTTTCGGTGGTGAAGATCGTGAACCGGTCACGCAACTGGTATGAGGCGCGCGAGCGCGCTTGAGGCGGCCATGCCGGAGGCGGCGGCGTCGTGCCCGAGCCGCCAGCTGCAACGCCGTGGAATGCGCCCTGCTGCTACGGTGACAGCTCAAAAGTCCGTTCACATTCCTTGATCCATACTCCACGGCACGACGCCGCATGCAGCGGCAAGGCCCGGAGGTTGCGATGAACACCGCACGCTTGTTCGCCATTGCTTTGACCACGGCTGCCGCGCTGGCCGCGGCACCGGCCTTCGCCGATCCGCCGCACCATGCGCGCGGCAACGGGCCACCGCCGCACGCCGGTGGCCCGCACAACCGTGATGCACCGCCGCCGGGCTGGCAGAAGAAGGCCTGGCGTCGCGGTGAGCGCCTGCCATGGGCGGAAGTGGACCGCCGTTACTGGGTGGATGACTATGCGAGCTACCACCTGCGCGAGCCGGGCCGCGACCAGCGTTGGGTCCGGCAGTCCGATAGCGAGTACCTGCTGGTGGAGATTGCTACCGGGTTGATCATCGACGCGCTGCATCGTTGAATGAAGGGATGCGCCGGGGCGCTGATGTAACGAAATGCCCCGGCAGCATCCCCTTGTCCCCGGAAGCCGCAGATGCAGACATCAAGAGCACCACTCGCCCTCCTCGCGCTTCTGCTGTCAGCGTCGCCAGGCCATGCCGGCAACAACAGTCCAGCCCACAGTCCAGCCGATGAAAAAGCCATCGAACAGGTGGTCGAATCGTTCCGCACCTCGTTGATCAACAAGGACAAGCCGACCTACATGGGCCTGTTCTTCTCGGACAAGGCGGAAGACATCGGCTGGCAGTTTGTCTCCGAGGATGTGCGCCTGCAGGACATCCGCAAGGCCAAGCCCGATGCGATCAAGGCACGGCAGATTCCCGCCAACAACTTCATCGCGCTGATCGACGGCGTCGTTGCGTCGCCGAAACCGAAGGAGGAGAAATTCTTCAACACGAAGATCGAAACGGATGGCGATGTGGCCTCGGTGTCGTTTGACTACAGCTTCCACGACGATGGAGTGAAGACCAACTGGGGCAAGGAGATGTGGCAACTGGTCCGCACCGAGCGGGGCTGGAAGATCTTCTCGGTGATCTACTCGATGCGCGATTCACGCAGCCCGGCCGAATGAGTGATCTGTCAGACTGGCGCCCACCGTTCACCTACGCCAGCCAGACCCGATGACCCGGATTGCCGACCTCAACGCCGACCAGCTCGCCCACCACGCGCTCAACATCTTCATCGCCCAGGGCCGTCACGTGGAAGGCGCACGGGTGATCTACCGGGCGCTGCAGCTGGACCCGGACCATCCCGCTGCACTGCGCTGCCTGAGCGATTTCCTGGCCCACCAGGGCACCGAGCTGTTCGCAGCGGCCACGCTGGAGCACGCGCTGTCCGGCGCCGTTCCACTGAATGACGATGCGCGCCGGATGCTGGATGACCTGCGCTTCCTCGACATCTGGTCTTGGGGATTCTCCCGGCACGTCTCCGGCGAAACCAATCTCAGCGGCGAAGCCTTCCAGCAGCGCGAGGACTTCATCTTCGATGGCCCGGCCTATGCGGCCTTCCTCAACACGGTCACCGAGCCGGCCGGTTCGTTGCAGGGCGCCTTCCAGGCGGCCGTCCGCATCTGCGGGCTGATGTCCGGCCTGCTGCGCCACCCGGAGAAGGACAATCCGGCGTTCGATGATGTGCTGCGATCCTCCGCCTTCGTCGAGACCGAGGCGTACCCGGCTTGGCTGGCCTCGCCGACGGACGATCTGGATGCCCTCGACCAGGCCATCCAGGCGCAGCGCCAGGCCGGCTGAAGGAAAATCCAACGGGCGTCCGACGCTTTCCCGACGCCCGCCTGCACATCCTGTCGTGAGATCACTTCATGGCAGGACCGGCATGCAGCCCCCCTCCCCCAAGGACAGCGGTAAATACCCGCATGGCAAGACCGGCCTTCGCCGCATCTTCTACACGCTGATCCATTCGCGCGACGGCTTCATCGCCACCTTCCGTGGCGAAGCGGCCTTCCGGCAGCTGTTGCTGCTGCATGCGCTGCTGATCGCCACCGCGTTCCTGCTGGACATCAGCCGAGTCGAACGCGCCGTGGTGCTGGCGGTCTGCTTCATCAGCCTGCTGGTGGAGCTGCTGAACTCGGCCATCGAAGCGGTGGTCGACCGCATCTCGCTTGACCACCACCCACTTTCCAAGAACGCCAAGGACATGGGCAGCGCCGCCCAGACCACCGCACTGCTGATGGTCGGCACGGTGTGGGGCGTGATCCTGCTGGGTTAGCTCGCGCCCAACCCGCCATGCATGGCCCGGCGCCACAACGCCGCAGCCGCTAGCGCCAATGCGAGATGGCGAGCTTGGTCAACATGGTTGCGGCGATGGCCCAACCGAAGCTGAGCATGGTACCGATGATCACATATTCGGTGTGTGCCCGCGCCTGCCGGTCGGCGAAGCGCAGCACCGATTTGGCGGCCAGCATCAACCCCACGCCCTCCGGCTGGCCCAGCAGCAGGAACATGAAGATCAGGCCCCTTTCCAGCCGCCCGATATAGCGCCCTGCGGTCTGCATGCCCTTGTGATCGTCGCTCTGCGCGGCTGCGGTCGTAGGCGCCGATTCGGCGCTTCCCATCTTGAGTCCTGCCGTGAACGGCGCAAGCAGCTTCTCCACCAGGACGCCGCCGACGTTGACCACCAGGATCAAGCCGCTCGCGATCGACATGCCCTGATACATCAACAGTTGGACCTGGGTCGGGATCATCCCGTACCAGCCATCGCGGGCAACGTGAGGGAACATCAACGCGATCAACACGATGAAGACGATATGCACCAACTGGTCAATGACGAATGCGTGCACACCATCCGGGAGCCAATGCACCTTGATCCAGTCCATCACCGCATGGCTGAAACCGATGATGAGATAGACCCATGGGTTGATTGAACCGGTCAGCGCGGCGATGACGAGCAGCACCACTGCTACGTGCAGCAGCAAGCCATGCAGTTCCTGCTTGCGCGCGATCATCTTCGTGGTCTGCAGCACGAAATCGGCGACAAGGTGAGCGGTCAACAGTACGAGCAGCGTTTCAAGCATGTCCTTTCTGCCTGTGAGTCCTTCCTGTGACTCGCGTCGCGATAGCCAAGTCGCCGCCAAAAGCAACGAAATTTAGTTGCTTAAGCCAAAGCAACGCTATTTAGTTGCTTTTCCAGAACCGTGAACGCTCCCGTACGGCTGCATCAGTGCACGTTCAGCCGCCGTGATCAGCGCCAGCAAGGCAAAGACGCCAGCATCGTGATAGACCCGGTTCACCGATTGTCGGTGCCGGTTCAACGCATTGGCAGCTTCCAACTGCGAGGGGGCATCGGGGATCAGAAACAACGACGCCACCTCAGCCTGACTGCGTGTCCAGCGCGCAACAATAACATCGCAGGCAGACACCACTGCCGGTAACCAGTACAGATCCTCCCGTTGTACTGGCAGGGCTACGTCCATGTCCTGCGTGCGCCCCATGGATTCAAGCAACCGACCGGACAGCACGAATGCCTCACCCAGCGAACGCGACACCGCCTTCCGGTCCAATGCCTCTACCGTACCCAGTCCAATCGCGATCCGCGTGCGCGCCCGCGACTCCGACGCGGCAAGCTTGGCCTTGATCCAGGTCGCCAACCTCAGGAAACCGTGCGGCTGGGTGACCGCCAGCTGCCAGGCGTCGCCCCGGTAGAACTCGGGGCCGACAATGCCCGGCCCAGGCCACTCCATGGCCTGGGCCACGGCAACGGAAATCACTTCACGGACGTCATCAATGGTGGCCGCGTCCATCTCCGTGGACTTGACCAGGTCGCCGGTAAGCACGGCAATCAGATCAGACGATGTATCGGGCATGTTCATACCTTGGGCTGCACAGGCTGTACCTCACAGGACATCTGCGGCTGGCCAGCGCCGGCCACATCTGTGCCAGGCCCGCTCAACGCCATTCTACCGTCGTAGCGGTTGATCACCGCCTGCAGCCTGCCCGCGCCAGCGATCGAAGGAAAATCCAGCCGATACAGGTTCGCCTCCACCTCCAGCTTGCCCGCGCGCGCGCTCGGACGGTTGACCCAGACCACCGACGCCTGGCCGGAGTCCAGGATCAACACCATCGGCGCCTGGGGCGTGGCGCTTGTGCTGCTGCAGGACAGCTGGATCACCCGCGGCGGCGTCAGATCGAGCGCCGACAGCTTGCATCCACCGAGTGCGGTCGTCGCCACCAGGACCGATACGAGTGATGGCCGGAGCAGAATCTTGATCGTGGTCATCGCCCGATCGTAACCCGACAATCGATCCTATGACCCGGCGCATCGTGCAGGAACCTGCCGGGTCCGCTTGCACACCCACGTGCCTTACTTCGTCAGGGCGAAATCCAGGCCTGCGCACACCGCCGCCACCTGCGCATCATTGCATTCCTGCGGGTTGGTGCGCGGGCTGTCCGGGTAGACCTCGGTGGTGGTGGCAAAGCGCGCGTCGGTGAAGCCGGCGCAGGCGCCGATCGAACGCGACTCGCCCCAGACCACGCCCGGCGACTGCAGCGGCAGGCCGACCAGGTTGCCTTCGGCGTCTGCCGGGGCGATGTGGGTGATGGGCGCCACTGCGGCGATCAGGGCCTTCTGGAACTCGGCCTGCGGATCTTCGCTGTTGCCGATCACGTAGAAACCATCCGGAATGGTGTCGCGCTCGAACGGCTTGCCGTCGCGGGCGCAGCGCGCCGGATCGAACTCGTGCAGGTCGCTGTCGGTGGTCTCGTGCAGGTCCAGGTGCACCAGCAGGTTCGGCTTGCGCTCGGCCACCCAGCGCATCAGCGCGGCGGCTTCCTCGATCTGGCCACCGTCACGGAAGCTGCGGTTCGGGTCGATCGCATCCGGGTTCCAGCGCTGGATGCGCTCGTAGCCCCACGGGCTGACGCACGGCGCCACGATCAGGTTCAGCCGGCCCAGGTAACGCTCGGCCTGCTGTTCCAGGAACTGCAGGGCGCCATGCACGCCGCTGGTCTCGTAGCCATGCACGCCGCCGGTGATCAGCGCGGTCGGCAGCGCCGGGTTCCAGTCGTGGTTGACCACGGCGAACAGCGGGTAATGGTCAGGTGCATAGTCCAGCTGACCGTACTGGATTACATCGAAGCTGTCGTCCAGGCGTTCAAGGGCGGCCACCACGTCGTCGTGGTAGCTGCGCTGGCGCTGCTGGCGGGCCCGCCACTGTGCGCGTTCCGCGTCGCCCCAGGGCTGTCCGGGGGTGCCGATCGGGTAGAACTGCGCAACAGTCATGGGGTACTCCAAGGGTCGAACGGGATGGGTGCAGCCGGTCATTCTAAGCCTTGTCGCGCCTGCGGGTCCCCTCCCCCGGCCCCGCCTTCATCCAGGCCGGGTCATCTGGTTGTAAAATCGACGGTTTTTGGCCCCTCACCCCTTGATGGCGAACGCAGCGCAGCCGGTCCTGGGTGGACCGGAATTCCTCCGCCTGCTCGCCCGTCTCAGCGACGGCGCGATGCCGGCCAGCAGTCCCGCCCTGACCGATCGCCTCGGCCAATGGGTGGACTGGAGCCGTGCCGTGGCCCTGTCCGGGGCGCTCGGCGGACGCCTGCCCGAGCCGGGTGAGGCCACCGAAGCGGCCGGGGATGTGCTGGACGACTGCGCCCAGGCCCATGCCAGCCTGCTGGCCTCGATCAGTGAGGATGCCGAGGCCGAGCGCCTGCTGGATCTGGCCGAAGCCGCCGCCGCACCCAACTTCGCCTCGCTGCGCCAGCGCTACCGGGTACTGCAGCAGGCCATCCAGACCGCCACCGGGCGCCTGCGGGGCCGCCTGCGCGATCAGCTGGTGCAGGCTTCACCCGAGCTGGCACGGCTGGCCGAGGTCGATGCGGTGATGGAACAGACCCTCACCCCGCGCGAGCACAGCCTGCTGGCCACCGCGCCGGCGGTGCTCGGCGCCCGTTTTGAACGCGTGCACGGCCAGCCCGGCTGGCGCACGGCCTTCCGCCATGACATGCGCACCCTGCTGCTTGCCGAGCTGCAGCTGCGCTTCCACCCGATCGAAGGGCTGCAAGACGCCCTGCGCTCCCACTGACCGGAACACCATGTCCAGAACTGCTTTCCATGTCGTTGTTTTCCTTGTCGGCCTGCTGGCCGTGTGCTGGATCGGCATTGGCTACGTTTCGGTGCATCCACTGGGTGCAGCGGTGGCGGCGATCATCGCGGCCTGCTACATCGCTGGTGGGGTGGAGCTGTACCGTTACCGCCAGGCCAGCAACGGCCTGCGCAGCGCGCTGAGTGACCTGTCCAGCGCGAAGGAAAGCCTTGCCCCCTGGCTGGAGCGCGTGCCGATGGGCCTGCGCAACGCCGTGCGCCTGCGCGTGGAAGGCGAGCGCACCGCCCTGCCCGCGCCGGTGCTGACCCCCTATCTGGTTGGCCTGCTGGTGCTGCTGGGAATGCTCGGCACCCTGCTCGGCATGATGGACACGCTGCGCGGCACTGGACTGGCCCTGCAGAGCGCGACCGACATGGCAGCCATCCGCGGCTCGCTGGCCTCGCCGGTACAGGGCCTGGCGGTGGCCTTCGGCACCTCGATCGCCGGTGTGGCCAGCTCCGCCATGCTCGGCCTGCTGGCAGCGCTGCTGCGCCGCGACCGCCTGCAGGCCGTGCAGCAGCTGGACCGCGCCATTGCCGGCGACCTGCACCCATACTCGCAGGCCTGGCAGCGCGCCGAATCGCTGCGCCTGCTGCAGGCGCAGTCCGCCGCACTGCCGGCGCTGGTCGACCGCCTGCAGGCGATGACCAACAGCTTCGAACAGCACAGTGCAGCCGCCAATGAGCGCCTGCTGGCCGGCCAGGCCGAGTTCCTGACCCAGAGCCAGGCGCTGCAGGAACGCCTGGCCGTCTCGCTGCAGCAGTCGCTGCGCGAGGGTGCCGAGGCCAGCGCCGCCGCCATCGGTGGCGCGCTGCAGCCGATGGCCGAGACCACCCTGGCCGGACTGGCCCACCATGGTGAGGCGCTGCATGCCCGTGTCGAACAGGCGGTGCAGCAGCAGTTGTCTGGCCTGAGCGAAGGCTTCGAGCGCAGCCGCGTGGCGACCGAGGCCAGCTGGGCCAAGGCGTTGAGTGAACAGAGCCAGACACAGCAGGCACTGGTCAGTGATCTGCGTCAGCACCTGCAGGCCTTCAGCGATGGCCAGGGCACGCAGGCCGAAGCACTGGTGACACGCATCGGCGAGCGCCTGCATGCCGATGCCAGCGGCAATGCCGAGGCCTGGCGCGCCGCCGCCGATCAGCAGCAGGCATTGAATACCGCGCTGGTCGAACGCCAGCAGCAGGCATTGCTGGCCACCAGCGAGCATCTGGACGCGCGTGCGCAGGCGCTGCTGCAGGCACTGGAACAGCATCACAGCGCCAGCCAGTCGCTGCTGCAGGATCATGAAGAGCAGCGCTCGCAGCAGTGGCAGGCCGCGCAGGCCGCCGCCGCGACCGCGCACGCCGAACTGCAGGCCAGCCTGGACAGCCGCGAGCAGCAGCGCCAGGCACGCTGGGATGCGGTCAGTGCCGAACTGCAGCAGGCCCACGCCGCGCTGCAGGCCCAGCTGCAGGCCGGCGACGAACAGCGCCTGCAGCGCTGGAGCGATGCCCTGCAGCACGTTTCCGCCGATCTGGCCGAGCGCCTGCAGGCCAACGGCGAACGCCTGGCTGCGCAGCAGCAGCAGGTCTGCGACACGCTGGCCGAGACCGCACAGCAGATTGGCGAGAACGGTCGCGCACAGGCCAGCGCCACGCTGGCCGAAGTGTCCACCCTGCTGCAGACCGCCGCCGCTGCGCCGAAGGCCGCCGCCGACGTCATCAACGAGCTGCGCAGCACGCTCTCCGAGAGCCTGGTGCGCGACAACGCGATGCTGGAAGAGCGCGGCCGCCTGCTGGCCACCGTGCAGACCCTGCTGGATGCGATCAACCATGCTTCGCACGAGCAGCGCACCGCGGTGGACGCGCTGGTCGACGGTTCGGCCGAGCTGCTGGAACGCGTCGGCAACCGCTTCACCGACCATATCGCCGCCGAGACCGGCAAGCTGGATGGCATTGCCGCAGCGCTCAGCGGCAGCGCCGGTGACGTCGGCCAGCTGGCTGGCGCCTTCGGCGACGCGGTTGCGCAGTTCGGCAGCGCTTCCACCGAGCTGTCCGGCCGTCTGGAACAGATCGGCGGCGCACTGGATGCCTCGCTGGCGCGCAGCGACGAGCAGCTGGCCTACTACGTGGCGCAGGCGCGCGAGGTGGTCGACCTCAGCCTGCTGTCGCAGAAGCAGGTGATGGAAGAACTGCAGCAGCTGGCCACGCGCCGCGGCAAGGCCGGCAGCGCATGAGCGACGAGCTGGAGGTCGATGGCGGTTCGCACGCCCCGATCTGGGCCGCCTTCGGCGACCTGATGTCGGTGCTGCTGGGTGCGTTCGTGCTGATACTCGTCGGTGTGGTCGCCGTGCAGCTGGAGCTGTCGCAGCGGCTGGACCAGGAAGTGAAGCAGCGCCAGGCCGAAGCCAAGCGCCTGCAGACCCTGGAACAGGCACTGGCCGGCCCGTTGGCCGCCGGTCGCGTGACCTTGGTCGATGGCCGCATCGGTATCAGCGGCAGCGTGCTGTTCGCGCTGAACTCGGACCAGCTGCAGCCGGAAGGCCAGGAGCTGCTGCGCAGCCTGGCCGCACCGCTGGCCGCTTACCTGGGCACGCGCGAAGAGATCCTGATGGTCAGCGGCTTCACCGATGACGCACCGGTGCGCGAAGGCAACCGGCGTTTCGCCGACAACTGGGAGCTGTCCGCGCAGCGATCGCTGACCGTGACCCGCACGTTGATTGCCGATGGCGTACCGGCCGATGCGGTGTTTGCCGCCGCGTTCGGCAGCGAGCAGCCGGTCAGCTCCAATGCCGATGAAGCCGGCCGCGCGCGCAACCGCCGCGTGGAGATCGCGCCGATTCCCAAGCCCAAGGCCCCGGATGCCAAGTAAGCCGCCCGCACTGGAGGGCCTGCGCGCACTGGTGCGCGACCTCGATGCGGGGTCGCGCTCGCTGCCGCATTACCCGCAGGTGCCGATGCTGGCGCAGGTACAGCGCGAGTGGTCGGAACTGCGCAGCGAACTGCAGGTGCGCCGCTCGCTGCGCACCGAGGCCCCGGCCGATGGCGGCCCGCTGAACTCGGCGGTGCTGGTGCAGCGCATGCTGGACACGATGCAGGCGACCAGCCCTGGCTACCTGCGGCATTTCATCGACTACGTGGACACCCTGTCCTGGCTGCAGGCGCTGCAGGATGGCGCCGCCAGCGGCGGCGATACCGCGAAGCCGAAGCGTACGCGCAAGCCGCGCAACGCGGGCTGATCGCGCGTTGATGCTAACCTCGTTCGGCACCCCTGGATACGACAATCCTTTTCCGCGCTCCTGGTAGACGCCAACCTTGGTTGGCGCTCCACCAACGATGCTGCGCATGCCAACCAAGGTTGGCATCTACCAATGCATGCGTCCGCATGCCACGCGCATAGCAGTGTCACCAGACAGTCATCTGTCTAGCGCACCATTTTCACGTTGATCCACGGCGCCTGCAGCGCCACCGGTCGCATCAGCTGTCCCTCCTTTCGAACTCCATGAGCTCCGCGCCCGTGCGGTGGCTCGTGCCTGCCTGAGTGTCCGTAACATGACGAAGACTTTGTTGGCCGCTGCGCTGTCGATCGCGCTCGCTCCCGCGGCTTGGGCGCAGGATGCTGCCCCGACCTCCACTGGCACCTCCGCCACCGATCTCGATGCGGTCTCGGTGATCGGCAGCGGTGAAGCGCGCCAGGTGCAGCGCATCACCCGCGAGAACCTCGACATCCTGCCGCCGGGCACCAGCCTGCAGAAAACCCTGAACCTGCTGCCAGGCGTCAACGCACAGTCGGCCGATGCGCTGGGCACCAACGAGCAGTCGATGACACTGAGCCTGCGCGGCTTCAACTCCACCCGTCTCGGCTACACGCTCGACGGCGTGCCGCTGGGAGACGGCGCGTACAACAACTACAACGGCCTGACCATCAACCGTGCTCTGATCAGCGAGAACATGGCCGGCGCGGAACTGGCGGTGGGCATCGGCAGCCTCGGCACGCCGTCCACCAGCAACCTCGGCGGCACCATCTCGTATACCTCTGACCGCCCAGCCCAGGAGTTGGGTGGCCGCGTGGTGCAGACCTTCGGCAGCGATGCCAACCGCCGCACCTTCGTGCGCGTGGACAGCGGCGAGTACAACGGCTTCTCCGGCTACGTTTCCGGCATGAATGCCGTCTCCGATCTGTGGAACGACCAGACCGCCTACAACAAATCCACCACCAAGCAGTTCAACGCCAAGGGCGTGTGGAACTTTGGCCGCGGCCAGATCACCGGTTTCGTCGATACCTCGCGCACCACCCAGGCGGACTACTTCTACCTGTCCAAGGACGAGATGTCGCGCGGCCTGGGCTGGGACTGGGGCGGCTACGCGCCGGACTGGAACAAGGCGGTGGCCAAGGCCTACTGCAACACCGCCAGCTTCAATGCGAAGAAGTGCGACAGCAGCGGCCCGGACAAGGATGCCGATGGTTCCTTCACCGCCGGCCAGATCCTGCGCGACGACAACCTGTACTACCTGGCCGGCGACTTCTTCCTGGCCGATGGCTTCAGCCTGCGCGCCCTGGCCTACCACCACGATGACCGCGGCGAAGGCCACAACTGGAACAGCGGCGCGTGGTCGAACAAGGGCACCGCGCAGGAGATCCCGATCATCTTCCGCAACACCATCTACACCATCGACCGCGATGGCGGCACGCTGTCGTTCGACTGGGAGCTGGGCGCGCACCGCATCGAAGGCGGCGTCTGGTATGAGCGCAACACCAGCAGCGCCGAGCGCTACCAGACCGCCGTGGACGGCCCGCGTGACCTGAGCGGCATGAACACCCTGCCCTCCGATGTGGGCGTGTTCGCCCAGCGCACCCGCTGGAAGACCCACCAGTTCTTCCTGAAGGACACCTGGCGCCTGCTCGATGATCGCCTGACCCTGGAGTTCGGCGCCAAGAGCCCGCATGCCACCTCCGATGCACAGGCACTGCCGGGCGACGCGAAGACGCCGATCTCGCCGACCTCGAACAACCAGTTCGCCACCGGTTCGTTGAAGGCCAGCAAGAATTTCCTGCCCAGCATCGGCGCCAACTTCCGCCTGTCCGAGCACCACGAGATCTTCGCCAGCTATGCCGAGAACATCGCCATGTTCCAGGGCGGCTTCAAGCTCGGTCCGCAGGCGGTCAGCCAGGCCACCTGGAACGCACAGGGCAACCTGAAACCGGAGGAGTCACGCTCAGTCGAAGCCGGCTACCGCTTCGTCACCGATACCCTGCAGGCCTCGATCGCGGCCTACAGCGTGCGCTTCGACAACCGCCTGCTGCAGTACAACCCCTGCGATTCGCGGCAGCCGGTCGGCCCGACCTGCGGCAACCGCTTCTACAACGTCGGCGGCGTCGACAGCCACGGTGCCGAGCTGACCGTGCTGTGGACCCCGAACGAGCACTTCAGCTGGTACACCTCGGCCTCGCTGAACCGTTCGACCTACGCGTCCAACTACGTGCAGGCCGGTGTCGAGCAGCAGATCCAGGGCAGGATCCAGACTGATACGCCCAAGCAGCTGCTGGCCACCGAGATCACCTGGCGCGACAACGGCTGGTTCGCCAGCCTGCGTGGCAAGTACACCGGCGAGCGCTTCTACACCTACACCAACGACCAGGGCTTCGGTGGCTTCACCGTATTCGATCTGGCCGGTGGCTATGACTTCGGGCAGGTCGGCTTCGCCAAGGGCATGCGCCTGTCGTTCAACGTGACCAACCTGACCAACAAGCGCTACGCCAGCAACCTGGATTCGAGCGTGTTCGCACCCAGCGACCCGGCCGGCAAGCTGTACGTGTTCCATGCCTCGGCACCGCGCCAGGTGTTCGGTACGATCGACCTTCGCTTCTGATCGACCACCCGGAGACCACCGATGCTCGCGACCGCCCTGCTGCTGGCCACCCTCTCCGCCAGCGGATACTCCGCTCCGCATGAGGCAACGGGTGCACCACCGCGCACCCTGCAGCTGGGCGGTCGTACCTATGTCGACAAGGGCCTGGTCGCCGCCGGGCGATTGCCCGCAGGCACGGTGGACTTCCTCGGCGACACGCTGGGCTCGTTCTCGTCGCTCGCGGTGCAGCCCGGCACCTGGAAGCGCACCGCCAGCGGCTACGAAGGCGTGCTCTGGACACTGCCCGACCGCGGCCGTAACGACCCCGAGGCCGGCCTGTTCTACGACTACGCCGGCCGCGTGGAACGCATGCAGCTGCGTATCGACGTTTCCCCTGGCAAGCCCAGTGCGCTCGGCACGCTGACGATGGTGCCCGACAAGGGCGTGGTACTTAAGGATTTCAAGGGGCAGCCGTTCACCGGTGCCGACCCGGGTGAGCACACGATCACCCAGCGCGATGTGGTGCTGCCCTCACCGGCCAGCGGCGCAGGCGCGGGCAAGGTCTCGCTGGATGCGGAGTCGCTGCAGTTCACCGCCGATGGCCACTTCTACATCGGCGATGAGTACACCGCCAACGTCTACTACTTCGATGCACAGGGCCAGCTGCAGGGCGTGATCGTGGCGCCGCCGGCGATCCGTCCGCAGCGCGATGGCAAGCCCGCCTTCGGTTCGCTGGCGGCGCCGCAGACTGGGCGCCGCAACAACCAGGGCGTGGAAGGCATGGGCCTGTCCCCCGACGGTACCCGCCTGTTCGTGGCCCTTCAGAGCGCGACGCTGCAGGACAGCGCAAAAGGCAACGCGGCCGGGCGCATCAACACCCGCGTGCTGGTCTACGACGTGACGGCCTCGCCGACGCCGCAGCAACCGATCGGCCATTACGTGATGGCCCTGCCCGCCTATGCACACGACGGCAAGGGCAAGCTGGACCGTACCGCCGCGCAGAGCGAGCTGCGTGCACTGGATGCCCACCGCTTCCTGCTGCTGGCCCGCGATGGCAACGGTCTGGGCAAGGACGGCGATGACCCGATCGTCTACAAGTCGGTGCTGCTGGTGGATGTGGCCGATGCCAGCAACCTGGCAGGAAGCAACTATGAGTCCGGTACGGCCTCGGTGCTGGCCGACCCGGCGGGCACCGTGCTGAAGGACGGCATCGTGCCCGCACGCAGCGACGAACTGCTGAACCTGCTCGACCGCCCGCAGCTGGCGCGTGCCGGCCTTGACCTGAACACCAAGCGCGGCCCGCATGCCGGGCTGCTCTCGGAAAAGTGGGAAGCCATGGACGTACTGCCAGCGCTGGACCCGCAGCATCCGAACGACGTGCTGCTGCTGATCGGCAACGACAACGACTTCATCGCCCGCCGCTGCCGCATGCAGGGCCAATCCTGCGACAGCGCGTACGACAACGACAACCGCATTCTGGTCTACCGACTGACCCTACCCTGACTGCAACGGGTTGTGCCGGCCGCTGGCCGGCAACCGCCATGTTCGAACCCCTGGTAGTGCCGGCCGCTGGCCGGCATCACGCCCATATCGACCACGCATGCGGATACTCGCCAACCTGCGGGGCAATACTGGCGCGTACCGGGTTCGCCAGGATGTACAGCGCCTGCTCAGCCCTCACCGTAACCGGTAGTGCCGGCCGCTGGCCGGCATCACGTCCAGGCCGACCACGCATGCGGATACTCGCCAATCTGCCGGGCAATACCGGCGCGTACCGGATTCCCCAGGATGTACAGCGCTTGCCGCGCCAGCGACTCCTCGGCCCTCACGGCATGATCGAAGTAGCCTGGCTGCCACACCGTACTTCGACGACCCGCCAGGCGATTCAGGGCAAGCGCGCTCGACGACTTCATTCGGCGCGCAATGTCTGGAAGATGAGCTGCACGCAGCTCGAACATCCAGTGGACATGATCCGGCATGACGACCCATGCGAGTGACTGTACGAGCCCGCGCTGTTCGATGTAATGAAGCTGGTCGATTACACATGCCACTGCAGCTTCGCTTTCAAAGAGCCGGCGGCGCTGATGTGTGGTCGTTGTCAGAACGTAGACCTGACCGACAATGGAACGCCGGCCCAGGCGGAGGCGATGGCTGCTCATGCCCCATGGTGGAGCGATCATTGCGCGTTGAACGTCAGGCCATGCCTCGATGGATGTTCGGAGATGTCTGAAGTTGAATAAGGTTGCCGGCCAGCGGCCGGCACTACCGGAGACTATGGATTGCCGGCCGGCGACCGGCACTACCGGGGCTGTGGGTTGCCGGCCAGCGGCCGGCACTACCATTGCCGGCAGGCCGCCGTCGGGGCTCAGCCGCGCAGGGTGGCGCCGCCGTCGACGTACAGGTCGCTCATCGCCACATGCCCGGCCTGCTCGGAGAGCAGGAACATCACCGAATGGGCAATGTCTTCCGGGGTCGCCAGCTTGCGCAGCGGGATGCCGGCCTTGTACGTCTCCGGGTTGCCGGCGATCACCCGCTCGGCACCGTGCTCGTCCTGCCACATGCCGGTCTGCATCGGGGTCAGCGTTGAACCCGGGGCGACGATATTGCAGCGGATGCCCAGCGGCGCCAGTTCCAACCCGAGGCAGCGGGTGAACATCGTGGCGGCTGCCTTGGACGCGGCGTAGGCCGCCATGCCGTGCCGCGGCACGCCGGCGGCATTCGAACTGACGGTGACGATCGCGCCCTGACCCCGCGGTGACATCACCCGCGCCAGCGCACGGCCAACATGGAACACGCCATCGGTATTGACCGCGAACACCCGGCGCCAATCGGCATCCGCGGTCTCCGCAACAGCTCCCACATGCAGAACACCCGCCACGCTTGCGGCGAGGCCGATCTGCCCAATGCTGGCTTCCACACGATCCACCAGGGCGTCCACCGCCGCGCTGTCGGTCACGTCGAGCGCAAACGCCTGCACACGTGCATCCACTACCACGGGCGCCTCGCGATCGGTTGCCACGACCGTGCAGCCGGCCTCGGCCAACAGCCGTACCAGGGCCTCGCCGATGCCGCCGGCGGCGCCGGTCACCAGTGCCACGCGACCTTCAAAGCCGGTCAACTGCATGTTGCGATCTCCTGTTGCTCATCCCAGTGGCGCAGGCGCGCCGACAACCACGGTGCCAGCTGCGCCACCGCATCGCGGCCGGTCAGCTCGGCATGCAGGAACGGCAGTTCCAGCGCCTGCACCTTGCGTGCGTGCGCGCGCCACAGTGCCGAATGCAACTGCGGCCGCGCCTGGTGGTCCCGCCCCGCGCGCACGTGCACCAGCGTGCCGTCGAACGGACGGTGGATGTGTTCGCGGATCAGCCGGTTGGTGCCAGTCACTGCGCGCACCACGCCATCAAGCACCACGTCCGGCAGGCTGCCGAGCGCACTACCACCGCGACGCAGGAAGGCAAGAATGCGTTCACGGCTGTCCAGCTCCGGATGCGCCTCCGGGTCATGGCCTGCAATCGCCAGCAGCGCACGCAATGCGGCGATGGCATCGGGTTCCGGCTCAGCCCGCCAGCATTCGCTGGGGTAGGCGTCGAGCAGCACCAGTTCACCGACTTCACGGCCGATTTCATGCAGGCGCACCGCCATCCCCTGGGCGAGGATGCCGCCCACCGACCAGCCCAGCAGATGCACCGGTCCCTTCGGTTGCAGCGTGACCACCCGCTGCACATAGTCATTGGCCATGGCTTCGATGCTGGACGGCAACGGCTGCTTCGGATCCAGCGCGGGCGACTGCAGGCCATATACCGGGCGTGCCGGCTGCAGGGCGCGCGCCAGCGTCCGGTAGTTCCAGGCGATGCCACCGGCCGGGTGCAGCACGAACAACGGAGTGGGTCCGTCAGCATCAGTGGCAGCCAACGAGATCACCGGCCCCAATGCGTGGTCGGCCAGCGCCGGCGGTTCGGCAATGCGCGTCGCCAATGCGGCCACGGTCGGCTGCACGAACAAGGCACCGAGGCCGAGGTCACAGCGCCAGCGTTTTTCGATGGCCAGCAGCAGGTGCACCGCCGAGAGCGAGTCGCCGCCGAGGCTGAAGAAGTCCGCATCCACTGCCACCGCTGCCTCGCGGCCCAGCGCCTGTGCGAACAGCATTGCCAGTTCCTGTTCCAGCGGCGTGCGCGGCAACAGTCCACCCGCTTCCTGCTGCGGTGGTTTCGGCAGCGCGTTGCGGTCCAGCTTGCCGTTGGCGGTCACCGGCCAGTACTCCACGCCGACAAAGGCCGACGGCACCATGTAGTCCGGCACCCGCGTGGCCAGATGGCTGCGCAGCGTCGCCGCATCGGCAAGTGCGGAAGGCACGTAGGCCACCAGCCTGGCGTCACCGGGAGCGTCCTGGCGCAGCAGCACCTCCACCCGCTCCATGCCCGAGAGCTCACGCAGTGCCGCCTCGATCTCACCCAGCTCGATGCGCAGGCCACGCAGCTTCACCTGATGGTCGCTGCGGCCGAGGTACTCGACCGCACCATCTCCGCGCCAACGCCCCACGTCGCCGGTGCGGTAGATGCGCTCGCCTGGAAGGAAGGGATCGGCCAGGAAACGTTCGGCGGTCAGGTCATCGCGGCCAAGATAGCCACGCGCCAGCTGCACCCCTCCCAGATACAGGTCGCCCGGCACACCGACCGGCAGCGGCTGCATCCGCGCATCCAGCACGTACAGGCGGGTGTTCCAGACCGGGAAGCCGATCGGTACCGGCCGTGAGCGGTCCTGCGCCGAGGCCGGCCAGTAGCTCACGTCCACGGCCGCTTCGGTCGGGCCATACAGGTTGTGCAGTTCGGCCTGCACGCGCCCATGGAAACGATCACGCAGCGATGCGTCCAGCGCTTCGCCACTGGTGAACACGCGGCGCAGCTGCAGGCCTTCGGAGGCTGGTGCGGCGAGGAACGCGTCGAGCATCGACGGCACGAAATGCGCGGTGGTGATGCCATGCGCACGGATCAGCCGCGCCAGCTCGGTCGGATCGCGATGCGCGTCCGGACCCGCCACCACCAGCGTCGCGCCGCACAGCAGCGGCAGGAAGAACTCCCAGACCGAAACATCGAACGTGGCCGGGGTTTTCTGCAGAACACGGTCATCGGAACGGATGCCGTAGTGCTCGCGCATCCACAGCAGGCGATTGACGATGGCACGGTGCTCGATGACCACGCCCTTCGGCTCGCCGGTCGAACCGGAGGTATAGATCACATAGGCTGCATCGCTGGGCGCCGGATCGGCCCACGGTGCTGCGAAACTCAGCGCGGTCCATTGATCGGGGGCAAGCACCGGCACGCCGTCCATGCGCGCCGATACCTCTGCCGCAGCCAGTACGCACGCCGGCTGCGCCGAGGCGAGAATACGCGCGAGGCGCTCATCGGGATGGGCAAGGTCCAGCGGCAGGTAGGCGGCACCCGCACGCAGCACCGCCACCAGCGCGATCACCAGTTCCAGCGAGCGCGGCAATGCCACCGCCACCACACTGCCCGGACCGACCGCCATCGCGCGCAGTTGTGCCGCCAGCGCGAAACTCCGCGCTTCCAGCGTTGCGTAGTCCAGCGTGGTGTCGCCGGACACCAGCGCAGGCGCGTGCGGATCACGGTCCATGCCCTGCTGCAGCAGTTCAACCAACGTAGTCTGTGGCAGCGCATGCGCGGTGGCATTGAAACCATGCACCACCTGCTGCGCTTCTGCGACGGTGGCCAGCGGCACCGCCGCGATGTCTCCGGCCTCCAGCGCCGCCGATACGAAATGCAGCAACCGGGTCGCGTGCGCCTCGACATCCTCCCGACTGTACAACGCGGGATTGGCTTCGATCTCCAGGTCCAGCAGGTGCTGGCCATCGCCACGGAAACCCAGCGTCAGATCATCCACCGGACCGGTGCACAGCACCTCCAGCGTCGCCCGCACGCCAGTCACCGCCAGCGGCTTGTAGAACGGCTGCACATTCACCAGCGGACCGTGCAGCCGCTGCTGTGCGCCCACCAGACCAAGGTCACGGCGCAACTGCTCGCCGCGATAGCGGCCATGCTTGCGACCCTGGCTGAGCTGCCGCCCCAGGCCGCGGGTATAGGCCTCGACGCTGCCCTCGCCAGCCGCCACGCGCAGCGGCAGCACATTCATCACCATCGCCGGCACCCGCGCCGATGCGTTGCCGAGCCGCCCCATGTAGGGCACCCCCAGCACCACTTCATCGGCGGCGCTCGTCCGCCGCAGGTACTCGGCCGACAACGCGGCCAGCACATCCGGCCAGGGCTGCAGCCAACGCACCGATGCCTGCAGCAGCTGCTCACGGAATGCAGCATCGAGCGGCTGCACCCAGCGCAGCGCGTCGTCACTGGCCGCGAGCGTACCGGCCAGGCCCGCGCCCGCCGGCGCGCCCTGCATCTGCTCGCGCCACCACTGCCCCGCCTGCGTGCGACGCGGGTCGGCACGATAGGCGGCATCATCGGCCAGCACGCCCGCCAGTCCCGGCAGTGCCTCACCCGCACGACCGGCATACAAGGCACATACGCGATCAGTGAACAGCGCCATGCCATAGCCATCGGCTGCAAGGTGATGCACACGCAGATACCAGACCCAGCGCTGCCCACCCAGATCAAACAACACCTGCTGGCTTATGCGGTCGCGGGTCGGATCGACCGCGCTGAGCCGGTCGGCCTGCATCAGGGCACGCGCCGCCGATGCCGGGTCTGTCTCGCCGGATAGATCGCGCACCGACAGCAGCGGCACATGTGCCGGGTCATGCCACTGCAGCGGCTGGCCGTCGGCCCCTTCGGCAAAGCGCAGTGCGAAGGCCTGGGCTTCGCCCGCTGCCTGGTCTGCCGCGGCGACGAACGCGGCCTCGTCCAGCGCACCCTCGATCCACACGGCATGCGCGGTATTGAACGACGGATTCTCCGGTGCCAGCCGCTGCGCGAACCACAGTCCGGCCTGGGCCTCGGTCAGTGCCACCGGCGTGGCCAGCACAGCGACGTTCATGCGTTCTGCGCGGCCTGCAGCTTCTGCACCACACCCCACCACTGGCGCAGCGTGGTGTGTTCGGCCAACTGCGAGAACTCCAGCGGCAACCCGGTGTTGCCCCAGGCCAGGACCAGGCCGAGCATGCGCATCGAGTCCAGGTCCAGGTCGATCAGGTTGTCGTCGTCACCGATCTCGGCCGGCGTGCACTCCAGCACGCGCGCAACGTCGGTACGCATCCGCTCCAGATCCAGCGCATCACCCGTGGCAGCCATCACAGCACCTCCAGCAACTGATCGGTGGTCATCGGCACGCCACAGGTGCGTGCGATCCAGTGCAGCGCCTGATCGTGATCGGCACGCGAAAAGTCCGCCACCGCATCGGCGGCGATGAAGGCCTCGATGTCACGCTGGAACGCCTCCACCACGGTCGCAGTGCAGCCGATATGCGCGTACACACCGGTCACCAGCAGCTGGTCGCGGCCACGCACCCGCATCAGCGTCTCCAGATTGCTGCGCTGGAACGCGCTGTAGCGGTGCTTCACCAGCACGTGCTCACCCGGCTGCGGTGCCAGCGCCTCGATGTTTGGTTCATGGTCGGCGCTGCGGCGCATTCCGGGCCCCCACAGATCGGCCTGCAGGCCACGGTCACGGCGATCCTGGTCGCCATGCTGGGCGGTGTAGAACACGGGAATGCCGTGCGCGCGGCAATGCGCCAGCAGGCGCACGATGTTTTCCACCGCCGGCCGCAGCGGCGTACTACCGGCGTCGAATGCCGCCAGGAAGTAGCGCTGCATGTCGTGCACCAGCAGCGCAATACGATCACGCTGCGGGCGCCACGGGCCACGGGCCTGCGGCAGTTCGGCGGCGGTCGGCAAGGGGTAATCGGTGATACGGGGCAGCGCCATCAGCGCGTTCCTCCTGTCTGTTGCAGATGACGCGCACGCAGCTGCGCGCGCAGTTCGCGGCGGCTGATCTTGCCGACCGCGGTGGTATCGAAACTGTCGACGAACACGACCTGGTCCGGCACCTTGAACGCCGCCAGGCCGCGCGTACGCATCCAGGCTTTCAGTGCCGGCGCCTTGATCGGCTCCCCCTGCTGGATCACGAACGCGCAGCTGCGCTCACCGAGATACTCGTCGGGAATGGAGACCACGGCCGCGTCGAACACACCAGGGTGGGCCAGCAGGTGATCTTCAATCTCCTCGGCGGAGATCTTCTCGCCCGCCCGGTTGATGTGGTCACCGGCACGGCCCTGCACCACCAGATAGCCACCGGCCAGCTGCTGCACGCGGTCACCGGTTCGGTAGAAACCGTCGTCGGTGAACGAGCGCGCGTTGGCCACCGCATCGTTGTGATAGCCACGGATGGTGTACGGGCCGCGGGTCAGCAGATGGCCCACTTCGCCTTCGGCCACCGGCTGGTCGTGGTCATCGACCACGCGCACTTCGTCGTCCGGGCTGATCGGCCGGCCCTGGCAGGCCACGATCAGTTCCTCCGGATCATCCAGCCGGGTGTAGTTGACCAGGCCTTCGGCCATGCCGAACACCTGCTGCAGGGTGCAGCCCAGGCCGTCGATCACTCGCCGTGCGGCTTCCGGTACCAGTTTGGCGCCGCCTACCTGCAGTACCTGCAGGCTGGACAGGTCGTGCTTGCTCGTAGCCGCTGCCTGCGCCCACAGCAGCGCCAGCGGCGGCACCAGGCCACAGCAGGTCACGCGCTCGCGGGCGATCAGCGGGAAGGCCGCATCCGGGCCGGGGCCGGGGCTGAGCACCACGCGGGCGCCGGCATACAGCGCACCGAAGAAGCCGGGCGAACTCATCGGAAAGTTGTGCGCGGCCGGCAGCGCGACCAGGTAGACGCTGTCGCGGTCGATGCCGCAGAGGTCATTGCTGGCTCGGAACGAGTAGATGTAGTCGTCGTGCGTGCGCGGGATCAGCTTGGACAGGCCGGTACTGCCACCGGAAATCTGCAGGAACGCCACCGACTGCGGATCCGGGTCGGCCGGCAGCTCGCTGCGATCGCCCTGCAGCGCCTCCAGCGCGGTGAACTCCGCCGCATCGCCGTCGATGACCACATGGCGCAGCGCCGGCACCTCGGCCTGCAGCGCCCGCGCCAGCCCGCGATGATCGAAGCCATCGTGCAGGTCGGCAGTGATGTAGGCACTGGCCTCGGCCTTGTTCGCGAAGTGCACCAGTTCGGTGATGCGATGCGCCGGCAACGCGTATACCGGCACCAGACCCGCACGGAACAGACCACAGACCGTGGTGATGAAGCCTGCGGTGTTGCCCAGCTGCACCAGCACTCGCTCACCGGGCTGCAGGCCGAGTGCCAGCAGTCCGGAACCGATGCGACCGGCTTCGTGCCACAGCTGCGCGTAGCTCAGGCGGACATCGCCGGCGACCACCGCGATGTCATCCGCATAGCGTTCCGCGCGCTCGCGCAGGAACGCCGGGAAGGTCTCGCCGCGCCAGTGGCCGGCCTCGCGATAGCGCGCCATCAGTTCATCAGGCCACACCTGCTGCAGTGGCAGGCGGGAGGAATCAATGGAGGTAGTCATGCGGCAGGCTCGATGGCGGGCGCGGATTCATGGACACCCAGCGCGTTCAACAGGGCAGCGAACTTCGCCGCGGTTTCGGCCACCTCGGCCTCGGGTTCCGATTCTGCGACGATGCCGGCACCGGCATACAGGCGCAGCTGCGTGCCCTGCAGGCGTGCGCAGCGGATCGCCACGTACCAGTCGCCGTCACCCTGCGCATCCAGCCAGCCCACGGCGCCGGCGTAGAAGCCGCGCGGCACCGGTTCCAGTTCGCGGATGCGCTGCAGTGCCGCCAGCCGCGGCGTACCGCAGACCGCCGGCGTGGGGTGCAGCTGTGCCAGCAGTTCGGCGGCAGACGTCTGCGGATCCTTCAGGGTGGCATGGATGCGGGTGCCCAGGTGCCACATGCTGGCGGTGGCATGCAGCACCGGCCGTGGCTGTGCATCGATGTGGCTGCAGTACGGTGCCAGGCCCTCGACGATGGCGTCCACCACATGGCGATGCTCGTCATGGTCCTTGGTCGAGGCCAGCAGCGCCTGCGCGGCACGCTCGTCCTCGGCAGCATCGGCGCTGCGGCGTGCTGAACCGGCGAGTGGATGCGACAGCAGTTCGGCACCGCGCTTGCGCAGCAGCAGTTCCGGGGTTGCCCCCACCAGCCACGCCGGCGCCTGGCCCAGCTCCACCGGCAACGGCACCGCGTAGGTCGCCACCGACGGATCCGCGCCCAGGCGTGCCAGCAGCACGTCCGGCGACAGCGCCTGGCGGGTGCGTGCCAACAGGCTGCGCGCCAGCACCACCTTGTGCAGGTTCTGCTCGGGCGCACGCAGGACCTGCACCGCCGCGGCAACCGCTGACGCATAGTCCTGTGGCGCAGGCTCGGCCCGCAGGGCGCCGTCCAGCGGCGGTGCGGCCTGCGGTTGCAATGCCAGCGCAGGCAACAGGCGCTCGGGCTGGTACAACGCATCGTCCGCACGCGGTTCGAACGGCACCGCGCCAACCAACAGGCCCGGACCACCGCGCTGCTGGGCAAAGAACTCCGAAACGCGCTCTGCCAGCGTCGCCAGTGCACCGGCCGGCAGCGCGGCGCGGCAGCCACGTGCGTGCACGTGCTGGCCGGCATGCTGCAGCAGGAACAACGACGCGTCGTCGGTGCTTTCCAGCGCAGCCGGCGCAGCCTCCGGCCACGCGCCCTGCATCAGGGAATCGTTCATGAGGTCTCCTTCATCCGATACGCGGCGGCCAGCGCGCACAGCAACAGCAGCAGCGCGCCCACCAGCAGGTAAGGCAGGCTGGGCCCACCGCGATACAACAACGTGCCGAGCATCGGCCCGGCCACCATGCCCAGCCCCTGCGCGGCAGCAACGGTGCCGGCGGCAGCACCCTGCTCGTTTGCTTCCACCGCGTCGGCAGCCAGCGCCTGGAACGAGGGGAATACGAAACCCATGCCGAACGCGGCCAGCGCGTACGCCGTCGGCAACTGCCAGGCCTGCTGCACGCCAGCCACCGAAGCGAAGCCGATGCCGGAAATGAGTGCGCCGAGGACGATCCAGCGGCGTGGATGTACCTCCAGCTTCATCACCAGCGCCTGCGCCAGGATCAGGCCGACGCCAACCGCTGTGAGTGCAATGCCGGCCATGCGCGCGCCCGCCGCTGCATCCAGGCCGAGGCGGTCGATTGCGAAGAAGCCGACCGTGACCTGCGCGATGGTCACCGAGATCATGGCGATGAACGCCGCCAGCTGTGGCAGGCGCAGGCGCGGGTCGAGACGGCTCATCGGCTGGCGGCGTTGCGCAGAAGCGCTCTCCACCGGCGGTGTGGCCGGCAACCGCCACGCCAGCAATGCCAGCGCAAGCAGCGGCAACAATGCGGCCACATACAGCGCCAGCGACAGATTCGTATAGGCCAGCCAGCCAGCGGCGGCCGGGCCAAGCACCATGCCCAGCGCGTTGGCGCTGCCCAGGCGAGCGAGGAATTTCGCACGCTGCCCGGTCGGTGCCTTGTCGGCGATCAGCGCGGCAGCGGTAGGAGGCACCGCGGCGTAGAACAGGCCGATCAGGCCACGCGCACCGACCAGCGCCAGCACCGATACCAACACAGGCGGCACCGCCTGCAGGGCCACGTCGATGAACACCGCCAGCGCGATGTAGACCACGGTGTAGGCACTCATCGCCAGCATCAGGACGCGCTTGCGGCCGACGCGGTCGCTGAGCTGGCCCCACGGGCGCGCGGCCAGCATCCACAACACACCGGCGGCGGTGACCGACAGGCCGGCATGCCACTCGGACAAACCGAGCATGCGGACCACCGGGCCGATCACGGCGACGAAGGACATCATCGCCATGGTGCCGATCAGGGCAGCCAACACCAGCGCCGGCAAGCCGGGAACGACGGGACGTGCGTGCATGAAACACCAGCCGTAACAGGAAAGGATGGCCGGGCGCGTCTGTACGCCCCCGCCCGGCATCAGTCCTGCTCAGGGCCCGATGCCATCCTTAAATGATAACGGCTCGTATTTGCATTTGATACCCATTCTCTTGAATGGGCATGCAACAGTGGGTTCAGCGCATTGCACGCAGGCCCAGCAGACCACGGCGCTTGAACCACCACTCCAGCGGCAGCGTCACCAGCGGCGGGATCGCCGACAGCAGGGCCAGGGCACTGGCCCACCACGGCCAACGCAGGCGTACTGCCGCGATCAGCGTCACCGCCACATAGACCAGGAACGCCACGCCGTGCAGGGGCCCGAACAGCTTGACCAGCGCAACGTTGGCCATCGGGCCGTACTTCATCCACATGCCGATGAGCAGGCCGGCCCAGGTCACGGCCTCGATGAAAGCGACCACCGCGAACAGGCGTCCAGTCGGGTGCATGGGGGAACGTTGGGTCACGCGGAGCTCCGGCAGCGGGATATCAAATGCGAATGATACGCAGATGCGAACCCCATGTAGAGTCGAGCCGTGCTCGACTGCTGGAACGTGTCCACCAAGGTGGACACCTACCGGAGCACATCCGGCAGGACCTGCTCGCCGATCTCGCGCAGCACCACGTCCATCGGCCGTCCGTTGTCGACCAGATTGAACATCACATGCGCCACGCCCTGCGCATGCACGCGCCGCAGATAGTCGCGCAGCCCGTCGCGGCCGACCTTCAAGCCCAGCGGCAATGGTTCGGCTGGCGCCTCCGGATCCGCCTGCAGGTCCAGCAGCATCGACTGCACGAACGGCTTGCCTGGCCCGCCGCGCTGCACGAGCGCCTGCTGCCACAGGCCGATGCGTCCTTCCTGCGCAACCTCCTCGCGGTGATAGGTGGCCCAGCCTTCGCTTTCACGCGCGATCCATTGCAGGCTCTGCCGCGCAGTACCCACCACCAGCATCGGAATCCGCGTTGCCGGCGCCGGCAACACGTCGAAACCACCGGTCGCCTGCAGTACGGCGGTCCGTTCATCGGCCTCTGGTGACAACGCTGCGCGCAACAACGTCCAGCGCTCACGGAACGCCGCCGCCCTGCCCTCCAGATCCTCACCGAACGCGGCAAATTCTTCCGGGCGGTCACCCGAACCCAGCCCGAGCACGAAACGTCCGCGACTGATCCGGTCCAGGCTCAGCGCCGACTTCGCCACCTGCAACGGCTGCCGCAGCGGCAGCACAATGGCTGCGCTGCCGACCACGATGCGCTCGGTCGCTGCAGCCAGCATGCCCAGCCACAGGAACGGGTCATCCAGCGCACTCGCTGTTGCATCCGGGCCCTGCGGCACCATCAATGGCACGTCGCGCGTCCATAGCGCGGCGAAGCCAAGATCATCGGCCAGCCGTGCGATGCGCCGCGCCTCGTCCGGATCGGCCAGTCCATGCGCCGCAACCGGCGTCATCAGGCCCAGGCTCAGACCCTGTTGCGGAAACAAGGCAGCGTAAGCAGGATTGAAATCACTCATGCCGCCAGCTTAGCGCGCAGGCCTGCGGCGACGATGACGCGCCGCCCACCACTGGAAGAACACTACATGCTGACGATCCGCCCTGCCCACGTCGATGACCTGCCCGCGATCAGCGCGGTGTGCCTGGCCGCGTTCACTGCAGCGGTGGCGCCTTCGCTCAGCGCTGCCGGTATCGCCACCTTCGGCAGTATCGCAGCAGCCGACGCATTTGGTGCGCGCCTGCAGGGTGACAACCACATCCTGGTGGCCGAACAGGATGCGCGCGTGGTCGGCGTGGTCGAACTGAAGGAGGGCCGGCACCTGGCAATGCTGTTCGTCGATCCCGCCTGCCAGGGCCAAGGCATCGGCCATGCCTTGTTCGAAGCCGTGCTGCCGCAGGTACGCGAGCCGGTACTGACAGTGCGCGCCTCGCTCAACGCAGTGCCTACCTACCTGCGCTATGGCTTTGTGCTGGATGGGGAGGTCGGCGAGTTCAACGGGCTGGTGTACCAGCAGATGGTGCGGGCAGCGGCCTGAAGGCATCCGCCCGGCAATGCCCGGTGGGCGTCATGCCCTGCGGCACGCCTGTCATAAGCAAACTGAATCAGCAGGCTCCCCGGCGGTTCCTACAATGGCCTGTCACCCTGCCCTTCGAGATGCTGCCGATGCGCGTCGCGCTTTCCGTGTTGCTGCTGGCTTCGGCGCTGAGCGCCTGCACCCCGGCCCCGGTATCCACCGCCAATTCCGCCGAGGCACCCGCGCCGGCATCCGCCATCGCTTGACGCCAGGGCGATGTGGACGATGCCTTCGCCGAAGCCGCCGACAGCGGCAAGCCGGTGCTGCTGTACTGGGGTGCGGTCTGGTGCCCGCCGTGCAACCAGCTCAAGGCGGGCCTGTTCAAGGACCCGGCCTTCATCGCGCTGACCAGCAAATTCGTTCCCGTCTACCTGGATGGCGACGAGGAAGGTGCGCAGGCCTGGGGCGAACGCTTCGGCGTGCGCGGCTATCCCACGCTGATCGTGCTGGACCCACAGCGCAACGAAATCACCCGCGTGGCTGGCGGCAATGACGCCGCCGAACTGACCCGGGCACTGACCGTCGCCGCTGGCCGCCGCAGTGCTGTTGCCGCCACCTTGGCCACCGCGCTGGCAACGCCGGACCGGCTGGCCGCCGAAGACTGGCAGGTGCTGGGCGACTACGGCTGGGAAGTGGACGCCAACCGCCTGGCCGGCGAGCGCAGGAGCCAGGACGTGCTGCGCCAGTTGTCCAAGGCGGCACCCGACGACGCCCTGCAGCGCCGTTTCGCCCTGCTGGCTCTGGCTACAGCCGAAAAGCCCGATGCCTCGCCCACCGAAGTGCGCGGGCTGCTGCAGGCCGTACTGGCGCAACCGGCGGAAGTGCGCCGCAACCGTGAATTGCTCGGCTATGCAGGCGTGCAGCTGGTCAAGCAGGCCAGTGCCGGGCCGGCCACCAGCAACACGCTCGGACAGCAGCTGCTGGTCGCACTGGAGCGTGCAGACGCCGAGCGCGGTGATCGCGCCGACGACGCGTTGTCGCGTGCGCTGACCGAAGTATCGCTGGCCCGCCAGCAACAGCCCAAGGGCGCACTGCCCGCGGCGCTGGTCGAGCGGGTCAAGCAGCGCGTGGCCGCTGCCGATGCCGCCGCCACCGATGCGCATGCACGCCAGGCCACGATCAGCAGCGCGGTGTACGCATTGCGCGAGGTAGGTGACGACGCGGGTGCCGAGGCGCTGTTGCTGGCCGAGCTGAAGCGCAGCGAGCAGCCGTACTACTACATGCCCGAGCTGGCCGAACTGGCCGAGCAACGCGGCGACGCCGCCGGCGCGCTGGAGTGGTTGAAGCGCGCCTACGATGGTGCACAGGGCCCGGCCACCCGCGTGCAATGGGGCGTGCTGTACGTGGAAGGTCTGCTGAAGCTGGCGCCGGACGATGCACCGCGCATCGAGCAGGCCACCGCCTCGCTGATCGCCGAACTGGAAGCGCAGCCGTCGGGCTACCACCAGCGCACCCGCCAGCGCTTCGAGCGACTTGCCGGGCAGTTGAAGGCGTGGAGCGGCAAGCATCAGGGTGCGGAGACGCTGGCACGGCTGCAGCAGCGGATGCAGCAGGCGTGCGGTGACCAGGTGGATGGCGCCTGCAAGGACTGGTTGAGTTGATGAAAGCGCTGGCGGCGGGTTCGCCTGCCGGCGCTTTTGTTGATCCGTGTGGGAGGGGGCGGGGGCCGCTGGCCAGGACACGCAAAAGCCCCTCCATGGTGCTCGATGGCGCCATCCTTGGCGCCAACGGTCCTGTCCAGCGGCCCCCGCCCCCTCCTGACAGTTTCCTGCGAGCGCGGACAGCGCATCAGCGCGCCGGTGAGGGTTCGGAAAGCGGGTTCTGGTAGTGCCGGCC
>NZ_JAWIRR010000001.1:394922-420026 GCF_036320065.1 Stenotrophomonas sp. SMYL8 | reverse complement strand
CCCCTCCGGGGCCCGGCCCAGCCGCTGGCGGCTGTGCGTTCGGGCGCTTGCGAAGCAGTGCTTCGCAAGCAAAGCGCCCTCACCCATGTAAGCTCGGTCGCCGCTTGCTCGTGTGCGCAGTCCTGCGCACACGGCAAGACCGGGGTTGGGCGTCGTGCCCAACCCGCCCGAGGCATGCCTCGGGCCCATGCGGCTTACGCCCCCGCAACCGGACCCACCCCGCCTTCGACAGATTCTCGCAATCTGTTCGCTCTTCTGTAGAGCCGAGCCATGCTCGGCTCAAATCGTTCCGATATCGAAATATTCGATTCCGATGGAGATTCATCCACGCATGCGTGGATCTACCGTGTCGACCAAGGTCGACAACTACCAACAGCCTCCGGAATCTGTCAGAGGCGGGGCGGTGTGGTTGTGCGGGACCGTTGGCGCCATGGATGGCGCCATCGAGCCCCCATGGATGGGTTTACGGCGTGTCCTGCACAGCCACACCGCCCCGCCATCCCACGGAATACCAGCTTTGGCTGTTGCTTCGGCTGTTGCTGTTGCTTGAACGCTTCTGCAGGTGCAGGGCGCAGCCCTGCCGAACACCCCTTTACTTGACCTGCACCTCGATCACGCCGTCGCCAACGCGGGCCTGCAGGGCGTCACCCGGCTGCACCTGGTCGACGTGCCGCACCAAGGCACCATCATCGCTGCGGGTCAGGATGCTGTAGCCACGCGCCACGGTCGCCAGCGGGCTGACCGCTTCCAGCGAACGCGCCAGCCCGCGCAGGCGCAGTGCATTGCGTTCCAGAAGACGCTGCATCGCAATCTGCGGGCGCCCGCGCAGGGCTGCCAGGCGGCGCTGCATCGCGTCGAGCTGGCGTTGCGGATGGTGCCCGCGCAGCACCGCCGCCGCATGGCGCAGGCGTGCGGCACGGCGTTCCTGCTGCTGGTTGAACGCGGCATGCAGGCGCCGGCCCAGATCGAGCTGGCGGCGGCGCAGCAGGTCCAGCCGCGCCTGCGGGCTCTGTGCGTTCAGGCGCAGCAGGGCACGATCGGCGCGCTGCATCGCCTGCTGCATTGCATGCCGTTGCAGCTGCACCATGCGCGCCGCCGTGCGGCGCAGGCGCAGGGCCAGTTCGCGCTGGTCGGGTACCAGCAGCTCGGCCGCCACCGACGGCGTCGGTGCGCGCAGGTCGGCGGCAAAATCGCTGAGGCTGAAGTCAGTTTCGTGTCCCACCGCCGACACCACCGGGGTGCGGCTGGCGGCGATCGCTCGGGCCAGGGCTTCATCGTTGAAGGCCCACAGGTCTTCCAGCGAGCCGCCACCGCGGGTCAGCAGGATCACGTCGTAGCGGCCACTGGCATCGGCCGCCTGCAGCAGGCGGGTGATCTGCGCGGCGGCGCTGCTGCCCTGGACCAGGGTCGGCAGCAGGTCCACTTCCAGCAGCGGGAAGCGGCGGCCGAGCACGCTCAGCACGTCGCGCACGGCGGCACCGGTGGGCGAGGTGATCACTGCCAGGCGCTGCACGTGCGCCGGCAGCGGCCGCTTGCGTGCCGGGTCGAACAGGCCCTCGGCCTCCAGGCGTGCCTTCAGCTCCTCGAAGGCGCGGCGCAGCGCGCCTTCGCCGGCTTCTTCCATGTGGTCCAGCACCATCTGGTACTCGCCACGGGCGTCGTACAGGGTCACCTTGCCGCGCACCAGCACGCGCATGCCTTCGCGCGGCACGAACTTCAGGTACTGCGCCTTCATCCGGAACATTGCTGCGCGCAGCTGCGCACGTGCGTCCTTCAGGGTGAAATACAGGTGCCCGGAGGCAGGGCGCGCCACGCTGCCCAGTTCGGCCTCGACCCAGATCGCCGGGAAGCTGCCTTCCAGCAGGTCGCGGGCCAGGGTGTTGAGCTGGCTGGGGGTGAGGATGTCGTTGTTGCGTGGCTGCATGGGAACGGCGTGCTGCGGGCGGAACGGGGGCTCAGGATCGCACGTCAGCGCACCGTGTGCTGGCCCAGCGCCCACTGCACGTGTTCACGCACCAGCGGCGAGGGATCATCGATGCGGGTGTGCAATGCGGCGAGCGCTTCGGCCGAGGGCGGTGCATTGCCCAGGGCCACGGCGATGTTGCGCAGCCAGCGCTCGTGGCCGCTGCGCCGGATCGGGCTGCCTTCGGTGCGGCGCAGGAACTCGGCTTCATCCCAGGCGAACAGCTGGTCCAGCCGCGCGGTATCGAGGTTGTTGCGCGCGCGGAAGTCGGCTTCGTCGGTACGCTTGGCGAACTTGTTCCAGGGGCAGACCAGCTGGCAGTCATCACAGCCGTAGATGCGGTTGCCGATCAACGGCCGCATCTCTTCGGGAATGGCGCCGTCGTGCTCGATGGTCAGGTAGGAGATACAGCGCCGCGCGTCCAGCCGCTGCGGGCCGGTGATGGCCTGGGTCGGGCAGACATCGATGCAGCGCGTGCAGGTACCGCAGTGTGCTGTGGCCGCTGCATCGATCGGCAGCGGGATATCGATGTAGATCTCGCCGATGAAGAACCAGGAGCCGCCATGGCGGTCGATCAGGCAGGTGTGCTTGCCGATCCAGCCCAGGCCGGCATTGCGCGCCAGTGCGCGTTCCAGCACGGGGGCGGAATCGACGAATACGCGGTAGCCCAGCGGTGCCACTTCATCGTTGATCTGCGTGGCCAGCTTCTGCAGGCGGTTACGCATCAGCTTGTGGTAGTCGCGACCCAAAGCGTAACGGGCCACGTAGGCGCGGCCCGGGTCGGCCAGGGTTGCCCAAGCTTCGGTGTCGTCCTTGTGGCTGTAGTCCATGCCCACCGAGATCACCCGCACGGTGCCGGGCAGCAGTTCGGCCGGGCGCGCGCGCAGGGTGCCGTGGCGCGCCATCCAGTCCATCGTGCCGTACAGGCCCTGGCCCAGCCAGTCGGCCAGGTGCGCTTCATCCTCGCCCAGCTCGATGCCGGCGATGCCACAGCGCTGGAAGCCATGCGCACGGGCGAGTTCGCGGATGCGCTGCACGGCCTGGGCCGGATCGACAGGGGCGGGGACGGGGGACATGTGCACCAGTATAAAATCCCCGCATGGCCAACCTTGCCGATCTGTTCGATTCCGCTGCCGCGCGTGCGCTTGATGCGCAGGCCTCGGCGCTGGCCGCCGAGGGCGGTTGGGGCCTGATGGCACAGGCCGGCCAGGCCGCCTGGCAGTGCCTGCTGCAGCATTGGCCGCAGGAGCAGCGGATCGGCGTGGTGGTTGGTGCGGGCAACAACGGCGGCGACGGCCATGTGCTGGCTCGCCATGCGCTGCAGGCCGGACGTGAGGTGACGGTGATCGCCTTGCCGGGGAAGCCACCGTCAACCGCGCTGGCACAGCGTGCAGCATCGGAATTCACATCCGACGGCGGCACCCTCACCGATTTCGACGGCGCGCTTCCCGAGGCCGATATCTGGGTCGATGCCCTGTTCGGGCTGGGCTTCGATCGCGTGCCGGAGGGCGTGGCGCGGACGCTGATTGCCGCGCTCAACGCGCAGGCGGCACCGGTTCTGGCGCTGGACGTCCCCAGTGGCGTGGATGCCGACCGCGGCGCCGTACCGGGCGAGGCGGTGAGGGCGACGCTGACCGTGCAGTTCATCGTGCCGCATCGCGGGCTGTACACCGGCGATGCGCTGGACCATTGCGGGCGGAAGGCGCTGGCGCCGCTGCAGCTACCCGCGGCCGCATGGCAGGGCGTGTCACCCGCTGCGCAGCTCTGGACGCAGGTGCGCCTGCCAGCCCTGCTGCCGCCGCGCCGCACCAATACCCACAAGGGCGAATCCGGGCACGTGCTGTGCGTCGGCGGCAACCATGGCAGCGGCGGTGCCGTCGCGATGGCGGCCGAAGCTGCGTTGCGAGCGGGTGCGGGGCTGCTGAGCCTGGGCACCCGTCGCGATCACGTCGGCCCGTTGCTGGCGCGCCTGCCAGAGGCGATGACCCATGCGCTGGAAGATGGTGATGCGCTGCCGGCACTTCTGGACAAAGCCAAGGTGGTGGCGATCGGGCCTGGATTGGGCCAGGACGAGTGGGCACGCGCACTGTTAGCGCGGGTGCTGTTGTGTGGCAAGCCGCTGGTGATCGATGCCGATGCACTGAACCTGCTGGCGCAGGATCCGCGCGCGCTGCCCGACGCCATCCTTACGCCTCATCCGGGCGAGGCCGCGCGCCTGCTCGGTTGCAGGACCGCTGACGTCCAGGCCGATCGCTTTGCCTGTGCGCAGACGCTCGCCGGGCGCTTCCACGCGGTGGTGGTGCTGAAGGGCGCCGGCAGTATCGTCGCAGCGCCGGGGCAACGGCCACGACTGATCGCGGCTGGCAATCCCGGCATGGCCGTGGGTGGCATGGGAGACCTGCTGACAGGCATCATCGCCAGCCTGCGTGGGCAAGGCCTGGCCGCCTTCGATGCCGCTGCCGCTGGTGCGCTGCTGCATGCGCTTGCCGGCGACGTCGCTGCCGCCGACGGCGCGCGCGGCCTGCTTCCAACTGATCTGCTGTCGCCGCTGCGGCGACTGGCCAACCCGGAACTTTCCCGATGATCGATTTCTTCCTTGCCGACAGCGATGCCACTGAACTGCTCGGGCAGTGGCTGGCCGCCACCCGACCGCCGCAGGCGCTGGTCGAACTGCGCGGCGACCTGGGCGCCGGCAAATCCACCACCGCCCGCGCACTGCTGCGCGCACTGGGCGTGCAGGGGGCGATCCGCAGCCCGACCTACACCCTGGTCGAGCGCTATCCGCTGGCCAGCGGTGGCGAGGCCTGGCATCTGGATCTGTACCGGATCGGCCAGGCCGGCGAGCTCGATTTTCTCGGACTGGACGAGGGCAGCGCGGTGTTGTGGCTGGTGGAATGGCCGGAACGCGGCGCTGGCGCGCTGCCGCCGACCGACCTGGTGGTGGCGCTGGAGATCGAGGGGCAGGGGCGTCGGGTCCGTCTCACTGGAGCCAGCGACGTCGGACATGAATGGCTGGAACGGCTCCCCCAAGGGGGCGACTTGCAGGCCATTTCTGTCGGCTGACGAGAACAAACACCGGCAGGTTACGGATTATTAAGGAAAAAGGTGTTGCATTCCGTTCAGCGCGGTGATTGAATCCTGAGCCATGCGCCCGGGGAACCGTCTCATTGCCATCTGTGCCGCCGTCGGACTGAGTCTGGCGAGCGTCAGTGCGTGGGCCGGTGAAGTCCGTCAGGTCCTGCTGAATACCGGCGCCACCGGCACCCGTGCCGAGATCTCGCTGGTCGGCAGCGGCGGTTACAAGACCTTGTCGCTGGCCGGACCGAACCGCCTGGTGGTCGATTTCCCGGACTCCAGCGCCATACGCAACCTGAAAATGCCGGCCGCGCAGGGCGTGGTCACGGCGGTGCGTACCGGACAGCCGGTGCCGGGGACCTTCCGTGTCGTTTTCGACCTCGCTGAATCGGTGGCGCCGTTCCGCCCACAGATGCAGCGCGAAGGCAATGAATCCAAGCTGGTGATCGAATGGCCGGGCGATGGCCCGGCCGTGGCCGCCAGCCGTCCGGCGGCGACGCCGACCGTGCCGCCGCAGGCACCGGTCAACACGCCCGCACCGACGCCGGCCGAGAGCGCGCAGTCGCGCAACGACGCCGCGCGCGCCACCGCGCTGTTGACCGCGCAGGTACAGCAGCAGGCCAGCGCCGCCGCTGCCACACCGGCTACTCCGACCCCGGCCCCGTCCACTGCACCGGCCCAGGTCGCGGCAGCGGGCACGGCTGCCAGCAGCACGCCGTCCGCATCGCCGGCTGCGATCCTTGCCGGCCAGCGTACCGCCGCCGTGGTAACCACGCCGCCGGCCACAGCGCCTGCACCGGTTCCGACCACGGTGGTGCCACCGCGTCCGGCCATGCCCAGCGATGCCTCGCGCATCCGCATGCAGGCTGGCATGCGCCACCTGGTGGTGGCCATCGATCCAGGCCACGGCGGCCAGGACCCCGGTGCGATCGGCCCGACCGGCAAGCGCGAGAAGGATGTGACCCTGGCCGTAGCGCGTGAGCTGGCCCGTCAGGTCAACGCGACGCCGGGCCTGAAGGCCTACCTGACCCGCGACAGCGACGTGTTCATTCCGCTGCCGATGCGCGCGCAGAAGGCGCGTGCGAACAAGGCCGACATCTTCATTTCGATTCATGCCGACGCGGCGGAAAACCGTTCGGCCACGGGCTCGTCGGTGTACGTGCTGTCGACCAAGGGAGCCTCTTCGCAGCGCGCCCGCTGGCTGGCGGACAAGGAAAACGCGGCCGACCTGGTCGGTGGCGTGCGCCTGCAGCAGACCGAAGGCACGCTCGCCAACGTGCTGCTGGATCTGGCCCAGAGCGGCTACATGAAGGCGTCCGAGGACGCGGCCGGCCATGTGCTGGGCGGCCTGAAGCGGATCGGCAACAACCACAAGCCGAACATCGAGCGCGCCAACTTCGCGGTGCTGCGTACTTCGGACATGCCGGCGATGCTGGTGGAAACCGCGTTCATCTCCAATCCGGATGAAGAGCGCCGCCTGATCGACCCGGCCTACCAGCGCAAGATCGCTGGCGCGGTGCTGGATGGCGTGCACACCTTCTTCAGCCGCCAGCCGCCCCCGGGCACGCTGTACGCGGCCCGCGCCCAGGCCGAGATCGACGCAGCCGGCACCATGGCCGGCGGCAGCAAGTAACCCGCCGAAGGCGGGTTACTGCTTTCTGTAGAGCCGAGCCGCGCTCGACTGGGCCTTCCCGGTAGCCCGTCAGTCGAGCATGGCTCGACTCTACCCTCGGCCGCTCCGTTATCATCCCCGCATGACGTCTGCTACCCATCCGCGCCCGATCCGGCCGTTGCCGGAGATCCTCATCAACCAGATCGCCGCTGGCGAAGTGGTCGAACGTCCCGCGTCGGTGGTCAAGGAGCTGGTCGAGAACGCGATCGATGCCGGCGCCAGCCGCGTTGATATCGATCTTGAAGAGGGCGGTGTCCGCCTGATCCGCATCCGCGACAACGGTAGTGGCATCGCGCCGGAACAGTTGCCGCTGGCGGTGTCGCGCCACGCCACCAGCAAGATTGCCGATCTGGACGATCTTGAATCGGTGGCCACGCTCGGTTTCCGGGGTGAAGCGCTGCCGTCGATCGCCTCGGTCAGCCGCTTCACCCTGTCCTCGCGTCGCGCACATGACGAACATGGTTCGGCGCTGCAGATCGAAGGCGGCAAGATCGGCGAAGTGACGCCGCGCGCGCATGCGCCGGGCACCACGGTGGAAGTGCGCGAGCTGTTCTACAACGTACCGGCGCGGCGCAAGTTCCTGCGCGCCGAGCGCACCGAGCTGGGCCATATCGAAGAATGGCTGCGTTCGCTGGCGCTGGCGCGGCCGGATGTCGAACTGCGCGTCTCGCACAACGGCAAGGCCTCGCGTCGCTACAAGCCGGGCGATCTGTATTCCGATGCGCGATTGGCCGAAACGCTGGGCGAGGATTTCGCCAACCAGGCCGTGCGCGTGGATCACAGCGGCGCCGGCCTGCGGCTGCACGGCTGGATCGCGCAGCCGCATTATTCGCGCGCCAGCGCCGACCAGCAGTACCTGTACGTCAACGGCCGCTCGGTGCGCGACCGCAGCGTCGCCCATGCGGTGAAGATGGCCTATGGCGATGTGCTGTATCACGGCCGCCAACCGGCCTACGTGCTGTTCCTGGAGCTTGACCCGACCCGCGTCGACGTCAACGTGCACCCGGCCAAGCACGAGGTGCGCTTCCGCGACTCGCGGCTGGTGCATGATTTTGTCTACCGCACGCTGAAGGATGCGCTGGCCGATACCCGCGCCGGCATGTCGGTGCAGGACATCGGCGCCGGCTCCGCGCATCCGGTGGATGCAGGCGCGGCACCGATGCTCTCCAGTGCGGGTGCCTCCGGTTTCGGTCTGGTACGCGGTGCCGCACCGGGTGCCGGTTCGAGTGGTGGCGGTGGTGGATTCTCGGGTTGGCGCCCGCAGCAACCGCTGGGATTGCAGGTGGCCGATGCACCGGCGGCTTATGCCGCGCTGTATGCCGCACCGGCCGGCGCCGAACGCGGTGCTGCGCTGCCGCCGATGCCGACCGAGAACGGGCTGCCGGTCACCAGTGCCGACGCTGGCGTGCCACCGCTGGGCTACGCGATCGCGCAGCTGCATGGCATCTACATCCTGGCCGAGAACGCCGAAGGCCTGATCGTGGTCGACATGCATGCGGCACACGAACGCATCGGTTACGAGCGGCTGAAGAACGCGCACGATGGCATCGGCCTGCAGTCGCAGCCGCTGCTGGTGCCGATCACGCTCGCAGTGGGCGAGCGCGAAGCCGACACCGCCGAGAATGAAAGTGAAACCCTGGCCGCACTGGGCTTCGAAGTGACCCGTGCCGGTCCCGGTGCGCTGCACGTGCGCAGCATTCCGGCGCTGCTGGCGCATGCCGAACCGGAAGGCCTGCTGCGCGACGTGCTGACCGACCTGCGCGAACACGGTCAGAGCCGGCGCGTGGCCAGTGCACGCGATGAACTGCTGTCGACCATGGCCTGCCATGGCGCGGTGCGCGCCAACCGGCGCCTGACCGTGCCGGAAATGAACGCGCTGCTGCGCGACATGGAAATCACCGAGCGGTCCGGCCAGTGCAACCACGGCCGGCCGACCTGGGCCCGTTTTTCGCTGGCGGAGATCGACCGCTGGTTCCTGCGCGGACGTTGAGGGGAGCATCGATGCGTTATCGGGGAATGGGCGGCCTGCTGGCCGCTTTGGTGTTGGCCGCCTGCAGCCCGGCGACGCCCCCGGCACCAGCCTCGGCCGCGGAGGATCCGTCCTATGCCGCCGAGCAGCAGCAGTGGCGGGTGGCACGCTATCAGGACCTGACCCGGCCCGATGGCTGGACCGCGCTGGTCGGCCTGCACTGGCTGCAGAACAAATCCCACTTCGTCGGCAGCGGCGCGACCAATGGCATCCGCCTGGCGGTTGGGCCGGACAAGCTGGGCCTGCTGCGCCGTGAAGGCAGCCAATGGTGGTTCACGCCCGAAGCCGGCGTGGATGTCAGCCATGATGGCCAGCCGGTGCGCGGCCGCATCCGCATCGACACCGACAAGGATCCGCAGCCGACGCTGCTGGCGTTCGATGGCGGCAAAGGCCAGCTCAGCATCATCCGCCGCGGTCCGCGCGATGCGCTGCGGGTCAAGCACGCCGATGCGTCGGCACGTCGCGATTTCGGTGGGCTGGAGTACTGGCCGGGCGGCCCGGACTGGCAGGTGCAGGCGCGCTTCATCGCGCACCCGCCGGGCAAGACCCTGCCCATCGTCGACATCACCGGCCTGACCACCGAAATGCCCAATGCCGGCGCGGTCGAGTTCCAGCGCGATGGCCGCAGCTGGCGGCTGGAGGCGATCGGTGCGCCGGGGCAGCCGCTGTTCCTGATCTTTGCCGATCGCACCAGTGGCCGTGGCAGCTATCCGGCCGGTCGCTATCTGGATACCGATGCCCCCGCTGCCGATGGCACCGTGCGCATCGATTTCAACCATGCCTACAACCCACCGTGTGCGTTCACCGCCTACGCGACCTGCCCGTTGGCGCCGCCGGAAAACCGGTTGGACCTGCGCGTGGAAGCGGGCGAGAAGGCCTACCACCTGCCTGAAGGAGAAGGCTGATATGCCGATCAGATCCCTGTTGCGTGCCACCGTTCTGTTGGCGGCCTGTGCGCTGGCACCGCTGGTTGCAGCGCGTACCGTGCAAGCCGATACCGCTGGCGCAGCGGCGGCCAAGCCGCCGGTGCCGTTGCTGTGGAAAGTGACCGGCCCGGGCGATTCGCGCCTCTACCTGCTCGGTTCCTTCCACCTGCTGAAGCCGCAGGACTACCCGTTGTCGTCCGATGTCGAACAGGCGTTCGAAGCCTCGCAGCGGGTCGTGTTCGAACTGTCGCCGGAAGACATGCAGTCACCACAGTTGGCCAGCCGCATGGTGCAGGCGGCGGTGCGCACCGATGGCAGCGAGCTCAAGCGCGATCTGGATGCTGCGACCTGGCAGAAGCTGCAGGTGTTCGCCACCGAAAACAAGCTGCCGCTGGCGCAGATGCAGGGGATGAAGCCGTGGTTTGTCGGCCTGAGCATTTCGGTCGGGCAGATGCAGAAGCTGGGCCTGGACCCGGCACTGGGCCTGGACCGTCACTTCATGGAGCGTGCGCAGAAGACCGGGCGCAAGACTGCGGGACTGGAAGACATCGACACCCAGATCGGCATGCTCGACGGAATGACGCTGCAGGAACAGCGTCAGATGCTGGCCGAAGCGCTGGACCAGGCCGGCAAGGCCGACGAGCAGGCACGCCAGCTGCACGACGCCTGGCGCCGCGGTGACGAGCGCGTGCTGTGGACCCGGATGGCGGCGGAAATGCGCCAGCAGTATCCGCAGCTGTATCAGCGCATCAACACCGGCCGCAATGACGCCTGGGTGCCGAAACTGCTGCCGTACCTGCAGGCCGGGCAGGGCGGTACGCTGGTGGTGGTCGGCACGCTGCACCTGCTGGGCAGTGATGGCATGGTCGAGAAGCTGAAGGCGAAGGGCTACAAGGTCGAGCGCGTATGCACGGGGTGCAAGGCGAAACGCTGACATACGGTTGGCGCGATGCCAAACAAAACGGCGCGCCAGTGGCGCGCCGTTTTCGTATCAGCTGTTGCAGCAGCTCAGCGGCGGGTCTTGCCGCCGGTGCCGGTGCCGGTGCCCGGTTCGTTCGGCTTGTTGCCGGTACCTGCGCCGGTTCCGGTTCCGGTGCCGCCCGGACGCGGGCCACCGAAGCCGGTGCCCATGTTGCGCTGGAATTCCTGCCACAGCTCCAGGTTGCGCTCGGTCAGCTGGTTCATCATCGCCCACGGGGTCTGCCCCAGCAGGTTGCCCATCTGCTGGCGGAACTGCTGCTGCTGGTCGAGGAAGACCTGCATGCTGCGCTCCAGGTAGTTGCCCATGAAGCCCTGCAGGGAGTCGCCGTAGAAGCGGATCAGCTGGCTCAGCAGCTGGGTGGACAGCATTGGTTCGCCGTCCTGTTCCTGGTCGGCGATGATCTGCAGCAGGACCGATCGCGTGAGGTCGTCGCCGCTCTTGGCGTCGCGGACTTCGAAGTCTTCACCGTCCAGGATCAGCTGGCGCACGTCCTCGATGGTGATGTAGCTGGAGATCTCGGTGTCGTAGAGACGGCGGTTCGGATACTTCTTGATGATGCGGGTCGCAGCCATGAAGCGGTACTCGTCACAGTAGACGCGCAGCATGGCGCAGTGCAGCAGCCGTTGCAACCGCCTCAGCCCCCGCCAGGCTTGGCTTTCGGCGGCGATCATGTTGCGCAACAAGGGTTTGCGTGTTGCGCAGCATGACCATCGGCAGGGGCCGGCGGCGTTCGCCGCGAGGGCCCGCTGCGCGGCTTACCAACCCATATGGTGGCCGCCGTTGATGTCCAGGTTGCTACCGGTGATCCACGAGGCTTCGTCGGCGACCAGGAACGAGACGCCGTACGCGATTTCCTCCGGCTTGCCGAGGCGTCCGGTGGGGATGTCGGCGATGATCTTGGCACGCACCTCCTCCGGCACCGCCATCACCATGTCGGTAGCGACGTAGCCGGGCGAGATGGTGTTGACGGTGATGCCGAAGCCGGCGTTCTCGCGGGCCAGCGAGATGGTGAAGCCGTGCATGCCGGCCTTGGCCGCCGCGTAGTTGGCCTGGCCGTACTGGCCCTTCAGGCCGTTGATCGAGCTGATCTGGATGACCCGGCCCCAGCCGCGGCGGCGCATGCCCTCGATGACCGGACGGGTGACGTTGAACACCGAATTGAGATTGGTGTTGATCACATCGTGCCACTGGTCCGCGCGCATGCGGTGGAAGGTGGTATCGCGGGTGATGCCGGCGTTGTTGACCAGGATCTCGACCGGACCCAGTTCGGCCTCGACGGCGCGCACCAGCGCTTCGGCGCTGTCCGGATCGGAGACATCGCCCGGGAAGATCGACACGCTGTAGCCGCGTTCGGTCATCGCCTGCTGCCAGGCGCGGGCCTTGGCCTCGTCGCGGTAGTTGGTGGCGACCCGGTGGCCCTGGTCGGCCAGGCGTTGGCAGATGGCGGTACCGATGCCGCCGGTTCCGCCGGTGACCAGTGCGACGCGAGATGTCATGGAATGCTGTCCGGGTATCAGGTGGGGGAAGGGGGATTCTGCAACATCGGCGCGGAAAGTGCGCCGGCTGGCAACAGGATGTCGGCACGCGGCAGCCGCGCCGGGTCGAAGGCCTGTCGAGCGGCGGCCAGCAGCGCGTCCAGATCGCGTGCCTGCGCCAGCGCCTCAGGGGCTTGGCCGAGCAGCTGCCAGAGCTGGCGAAGCACCGGCAGCGGGCGTGCGCTGTCCACCGGCAGCGCCGCCAGTGACTTGGACAGTTTGTGGCCCGGCGCATCCAGCAGCAGCGGCAGGTGCCAGTAGCGCGGCACCGCCAGGCCCAATGCCTGCTGCAGCAGGATCTGCCGTGCCGTGGAGTCGAGCAGGTCGGCACCGCGCACCACTTCGGTCACCCCCTGCGCGGCGTCATCGACCACCACCGCCAGCTGGTAGGCCCAGCAGCCGTCCGCACGGCGCAGCACGAAGTCACCGACCTCGGCATGCACGTCCTGCTGCTGCGGGCCGCGCAGGCCATCTTCGAAGCGCACGATGCTGCCCGCTGGCACGCGGAAGCGGACGGCAGGGTCCGGTCGTGGTTGCCGTGCGACGCAGCGATGATGGATGCCGCCACTGGCGGCCAGTTCGCTGCGGCTGCAGTGGCAGACAAAGGCCTGGTCGCTGGCGAGCAGTACTTCCAGCGCAGCCTGGTAGGCCTCGCCGCGCGTGCTCTGCCAGAGCACCGGGCCATCGTGGGCCAGGCCGAACGCCGACAGTGCCTGGAGTTGCGCATCCGCTGCACCGGGCACGGTGCGCGGCGGGTCGACGTCTTCGACGCGCAGCCGCCACAGGCCGCCGTGGTGGCGGGCGAGCAACCAGCTGCCGAAGGCGGCGAGCAGGGATCCGGGGTGGAGCAGGCCGGTTGGCGAAGGGGCGAAGCGGCCGCAGGGAATGGGGGAGGTCATGCTGGCTGAATCGTCGGTCAGGTTGGCGCTTGAATTCAAGCTGACCGCACCGCAAATTGATCGATATCGACCCCTTCCGAGCCGGAATTTCCCATGTTCACCCGTATTGCCCTCTATCTAGCGACCAACCTTGCGGTGCTGATCCTGGCCAGCATCGTGATGTCCCTCCTGGGCGTGGACTCGCGCTCGATGAGCGGCCTGCTGATCATGGCCGGTATCTTCGGTTTCGGTGGCTCCTTCATCTCGCTGCTGCTGTCCAAGTGGATGGCCAAGCGCTCCACCGGTGCGGTGGTCATCACCGAGCCGCGCAACCAGACCGAGCGCTGGCTGCTGGCTACCGTCGAGCGCCAGGCCAAGGCGGCCGGCATCGGCATGCCCGAAGTGGCCGTGTATGAAGGTCCGGAGATCAATGCCTTCGCCACCGGTGCCAACCGCAACAACGCGCTGGTGGCGGTGTCCACTGGTCTGCTGCACAACATGAGCGAAGACGAGGCCGAAGCAGTGCTGGGCCACGAGATCGCCCACGTCGCCAACGGTGACATGATCACCATGGCGCTGCTGCAGGGTGTGCTGAACACCTTCGTGATCGTGCTGGCCCGCGTGGTCGGCGGCATCATCGACAGCGCACTGTCGGGCAACCGCGAAGGTGGCGGTCGTGGCTTCGCCTACTACATCATCGTGTTCGTGCTGGAGATGGTGTTCGGCCTGTTCGCGACCATGATCTCGATGTGGTTCTCGCGCCACCGCGAGTTCCGCGCCGACGCCGGTGGTGCCTCGTTGGCCGGCCGCCAGAAAATGATCGCCGCGCTGGAGCGCCTGCAGCTCAACCACGGCCAGAGCACGCTGCCGACCCAGATCGCGGCGTTCGGTATTGCCGGTTCGACCGCGAAGAAGCTGTTCATGAGCCACCCGCCGCTGGAAGAGCGCATCGCCGCGCTGCGGGCGTCGACGGTGGCGTAAGCCTCCGTACTTCCACGGTAGCGCAGGAACGCCTGGCCTCGCGCCGGGCGTTTTTGTTTGCGGGATGCATTGCGGATGCCGGGTCGTGCCCGGCGGATCGTTTCCGCGCCTGCGGAGAGGTGTCACTTTCTTTGCTCGTGCAAAGAAAGTAACCAAAGAAACACGCCGCCAGGGCGCGAGCCGTCGCTACGCGCCGGTACCCTGCGCTTCTCGGCGAATCAGGGGACGGCGCCGAACTCGCTGCGCTCAAACACCGGCGCCTCTTCGCCCCTGATTGCCCTGCGATGCTCGGCTCGCTCAAGGCGGACTGGAAGGTCAAGATCAACGGCAACAGCATCCACGCATGGCGTGGATCAATCGGGTGCGGCTGTGGCATTTGACCTTGGGTCCGCCTTGAGCGAGCCGAGCACCGCAGGTCCGGCGAGGGCGAAGAGGTGCGGGTGTCTGAGCGCAGCGAGTTCCCGCACCGCCCCTCGACGGACCGAGGAGCGCAGGGTACCGATGCGCAGCATCGGCTCGCGCCCCGGCGGCGTGTTTCTTTGGTTACTTTCTTTGCACGAGCAAAGAAAGTGACACCTCTCCGCGGTCGCGGAAACGAATCTCCGTGCGCGCAAACGAAAACGGCACCTTCGCAGGTGCCGTCTCCATGAACCGCTTTACGCGAAACCTCAGAACTTCGCGTCGAACTCGGCGGCGTAGCCGGTGTTCACCAGCACCTTCTGCAGCGACTCGGCCACCTTCAGGTTGCCGGCCACGATCTGGTGGGTCTCCGGGCCACGGTTGTCCATGCGGCCCAGGGTCGCGCCCTTGAAGTCGCAGACCTTGCCGCCCGCCTCGCGGACCAGCAGCAGGCCGGCAGCGATGTCCCATGCCTTCACGCCGGCTTCGAAGTAGGCATCAGCGCGGCCACAGGCCACGTAGGCCAGGTCCAGCGCGGCCGAACCGGTGCGGCGGATGTCCTCGGCCTGGACCAGCAGGGTGTCGACCGACTTCAGCTGCGCGCTGGCGCGGCTGCGTTCGCGCGGGGCGAAGCCGGTGTGGATCATCGTGCCTTCCAGATCCTTGCGGTCGGCCACGCGGATGCGGCGGTCGTTCAGCACGGCGCCGGCGCCACGGCTGGCGGTGAACAGTTCATTGCGCAGCGGGTCGAAGATGACCGCATCGGTCGGCTCGCCATTCTCGACCAGGGCGATCGACACGCAGTAGTGCGGCACGCCGCGCAGGTAATTGCTGGTGCCGTCCAGCGGGTCGATGACCCACATCTGGCGGCGCTCGCCCTGCACGCCACCTTCTTCGCCGAAGATGCCGTAGTCCGGGTAAGCGCGCTTGAGTTCCTTGACGATGACCTTTTCCGCGTCCGCATCCACTTCGCTGGCGTAGTCCATCCGGCCCTTCTGCACCACGTTCAGTGCCTCGAGCTTGTTGATGTTGCGCAACAGGACGTTGCCGGCGAGGCGGGCGGCCTTGACCATGACGGTTACGGCGGGTTTCTGCATGGCGTGGGCTCCCGGAAAGGCAGAAGAGATGGACTGGCGGGGGAAAAGAGCGGGTCCGGCGCAGTGGCCGGCCGCACAGTTTACCATTGGTCATCGTCCAGCTCGACCTTTTCCCTGTTCATGTCCCAGTTTCCTGCCGCCACCCGCCTCCGATTCGTCCTGGTCGGTACCCAGCACCCCGGCAACATGGGCGCCGCCGCCCGCGCCCTGAAGACCATGGGCCTGGCCCGCCTGGTGCTGGTTGCCCCCGAAAAGCCACTGGACGAGGAGGCCTTCCGCCGCTCGGCCGGTGCCGAAGACGTGCTGGGGGATGCCCCGGTGGTGGCCAACCTGGCCGAGGCGGTGGCCGATTGCCGCCTGGTACTGGGCTGCACCGCCCGTGCACGCCGCGTCCAGCTGGAGGAGTACCTGCCCGCCGATGCCGCTGCCCGCGCGGTGGTCAAGGCCGGCGAGGGCGCCGAGGTGGCGCTGGTGTTCGGCCGTGAGCGCACCGGCCTGACCAACGAGGAACTGCAGCTCTGCCATGCAGCGGTGCACATCCCGTCCGACCCGGAGTTCAGCTCGCTCAACCTGGCTGCCGCCGTGCAGGTGCTGGCCTATGAAACGCGCATGCAGCTGCTGGGCGCGCAGCCGGCCACCGATGCCGAGCCTGGCTTCCGCGAACAGGCGGCCAGCCACGAGCAGATGGAGAGCTTCTTCGCCCAGCTTGGCGACACGCTGGACGAGATCGATTTCCACAAGGGCCGCGCCCCGGAATCGGCGATGCGCAAGCTGCGCCGCCTGTTCCTGCGCAGTGAGCCGAGCGAGCAGGAAGTGCGCCTGCTGCGCGGCATCCTCGCCGACACCCAGCGCATGGCGCGACTGGCCCAGGCAGGCGGCAAGGACAGCTGACGACGTTCTCATTTTTTCGGGTAGTCTGTCCGGATACCCAGGGGGGGATGAAGCCTGTGTCGGGTCTGCGAAAGGCAATGCAGGGGGGACTGCTGAGCCTGGCCATGGTCCTGCTGGCCGGGACGGTGCGTGCAGCACCGGACCCGGTGCTGGTGCTGGGCCGGATCAGCGATGATCCCAAGGCCCATTACGAGCAGCTGCAACCATTGCTGGACTACGTGGTGGCGCGCATGCACGACGTTGGCATCAAGGAGGGGAGGATCCTGATGGCACGCGACCCGCAGCAGATGGCCAGCTATCTGCGGCGAGGCAGGGTCGACTGGGTCACGGAAACCTCCGGTACGGCGGTGGCGCTGGGCCAGCGCAGTGGCGCCCGTCCACTGCTGCTGACCGAGCGCAACGGCGTGCGTGATTACCAGACGGTGTTCTTCGTGCGCCGCGACAGCCCGATCCAGCGCGTGCAGGATCTGCGGGGCCATCGCCTGGCCCTGCAGAACACGGCGTCCACCAGTGCCTATCTGGTGCCGGTGATGACGTTGCTGCAGGAGGGCCTGTCGCCCCAGATCCTGGCCGGTGCATGGGACATGCCGGGCCGGGACAGTGTGGGTTACGTATTTGCACGCAGCGAGCTGAACATCGCGACGTTCGTGCACAAGGGGGTGGTTGACGTGGGGGCGGTGAGCAGCGTGGACTGGAACGACGAGCGGCGGATGCCGGCAGCGTTCCGGCGCGACTTCCGCGAGCTGCTGCGCACCGAGCCCTACCCGCGTGCGGTGGAGATGGTCCGCGCCGACCTTGATCCACGCGTGCGCGATCGCCTGCAGGAAGTGCTGCTGCAGGCAGCCAGCGACCCGCAGGCACAGGGGGCGCTGCATCGGTTTTTTGGCACTTCCGGGTTCCACCGCGTCGATGCGCATGCGCAGCAGCGGTTGGATGAATTGAAACAAGGATTGACGCGCGTGCGGATGGAAGTGGAATGAAGTGGCTTGGCTCGGGGATGCAGGCCCGGTTCCTGCTCGCGATGGGCGGGGCGATGGTCGTGGTGATCGCGATCCTTGCGGTGTTGTTGGGGCGGCAGGCCGCGATGCAGGGCGAGGTGCGCAACCTCAGCGGCGGCGTCATCCATGAATTGTTCGACCGCAGCGTGCGCAGTCGCGGCGAGGCGATGGCGCGTGAGCTGTCCGACGCGCTGGCCAACCCGTTGTACTACCGTGACCTGGATCAGGTGGGCGTACTGGTGCGCAGTACCGCGCGCCAGCCCGTGGTGCGCTATGTACTGGTGTTCGATGAACGCGGCCGGCTGGTACACGATGGCTCGGTCGAGGTGTCCGGATTCGGTCAGCCGATGGCCGATCCACTGGCACCCAAGGCCGCGGCCGCGCAGATGCTGGTCGTGCAGGAATCGCCGAAGGTGCTCGACAACACCATGCCGATCATGATCGGCAACCAGCGCATTGGCGGCGTCCGGGTCGGCATGGCGCTGGATGAGGTGCAGCAGCGCGAGCAGGCGGCCAACGCCACCCTGGGCGAGCGCCTGCAGCAGGTTGGCAGCCGTCACCTGGGCTGGCTGCTGCTGATGCTGGGCCTGCTGGTGGTGATCGGCGTGGTGGTGATCCTGTACGTGCAGCGCACCCTGGTCGCGCCGATCCGTGATCTGGCCGTCGCCGCCCGCCGCATCGAGGCCGGTGACTACCAGACGCCCCTGGCCGAGAACACCCGCGACGACGAGGTCGGCGAACTGGTCCGCGGTTTCGCCCGGATGCGCGATGCGATCGCCCGCCATGACCGCGAAGTGCGGCGCATGGCCTATACCGACGCGCTGACCGGGCTGACCAACCGGCTGGCATTCCGCGAGGCGCTTGATCATCGGTTGATGGCTGCCCGTGCCGCCAATCACCGGTTGGGGCTGCTGTTCGCCGATATCGACGACTTCAAGCGGGTCAATGACACCCTTGGCCACGAGGCCGGCGATGAGGCATTGCTGCAGTTCGCCCAGCGTATCGGCCGCGCGGTCACCGAGGCCGGGGGCGATGAAGCCCTGCTGGCCCGCTTCGGCGGCGACGAGTTCGTGATCCTGGTCGGCGATGGTGATGTTGCCGCCAACGCGCGGCTGCTGGCCGAAGTGCTGGTGCGCGAGCTGGGCAAGCCGCTGGTGGTGCAGGGCAGGGAACTGTTCCTGGGCACCTCGATCGGCGTGACCCTGTTCCCCGACGATGCTGCTGATGCGACCACGCTGCTGAAGAACGGCGACATCGCCATGTACCAGGCGAAGATGGCCGGCAAGAACTGCTATCGCTATTACAGCCGGGCGATGGACCATGCGGTCGAGCGTCGCGTGCATATGGAACAGGAGCTGCGCGGCGCCTGGGAGCGCGGTGAGCTGCGCCTGGCCTACCAGCCGATCTTCCGCATGCGCGACCGCCGCATGGTCGGCGTTGAAGTACTGCTGCGCTGGCAGCATCCGACCCTGGGCACGATCCCGCCCTCGGTGTTCATCGAGGTGGCCGAGCAGAGTGGCCTGATCGAGATCATTGGCCCGAAGGTGCTGCGTGCGGCCTGCATGGAGGCCTCGCAGTGGCCGCGCGGGGCAGCGGGCGATGAGCTGTTCGTGTCGGTCAACGTGTCACCGCGGCAGCTGCGTGGCGGCGAACTGCCGGCACTGGTCGCGCAGTGCCTGCATGAGTCCGGGCTGCCGGCGTCGCGCCTGCACCTGGAGCTGACCGAAACCGCCGTGATCGGCGACGAGATGGTCGCCGCGCAGCTGCTGGACAAGCTGCACCGCACCGGCGTGAAGGTGTGGCTGGACGATTTCGGTACGGGCTTCTCCGGGCTCAGTCATCTGCGCCAGGTGCCCGTGGACGGCGTGAAGATCGACAAGAGCTTCGTTGCCGACATGCAGCGCGATCCCGACGACCTTGCGCTGACCACGGCGATCATCGCCATGGCCCACGCGCTGGGCATCACCGTGGTGGCCGAGGGCATCGAGCAGCAGGCACAGTTCGAGCTGCTGGCGCAGCGCGGCTGCGATCTTGGCCAGGGCTACTGGTTGAGCCACCCGGTGACCGCCACCGAAGTGGTGCGGATGATCGAATCGGGCGTCTGACCCCCAAAAAGGGGACGGAGGGAATTAAGTCGCAAATGCATAAGCGACTTAATTCCCTCCGTCCCCTTTTTTGTTACAGCGGGCGCTTGCTCGGGTCGCCGGGCAGTTCGCGCACCAGCTTCGGGATCAGATAGCCGGACAGGCGCGCGGTCAGGCCGGCAATCAGCGCCTTGGCCTGGGTGTCGTCCACTTCGAAGTGGGCCACGCCCTCGACCCGGTCCAGCTGGTGCAGGTAATAGGGCAGCACGCCAGCAGCAAAGCTGCGCTCGCTCAGGTCCTGCAGGGCCTGCACGCTGTCGTTGACCCCGCGCAGCAACACCGCCTGGTTCAGCAGCTGGGCGCCGGTGCCGCGCAGGCGGGCCATCGCTGCGTCCACGCTGGCGTCGAATTCATTGGCGTGATTGGCATGGACCACGATCGCCAGCGGCCAGGGCAGGCTGCCCAGCCAGGAGACCAGCTCCTCGTCCACGCGCTCCGGCAGCACGATCGGCAACCGGGTATGGATGCGCAGGCGGCGGATGTGCGGTATCTGGCGCAGGGCGTCGGTCAGTTCCACCAGCTTGTGCGTGGCCAGCGACAGCGGGTCACCGCCGGACAGGATCACCTCGTCGATGTCCGGGTCGGCGGCGATGGCGGCTACGGCCTCCTGCCATCCCCCCTTGGCGGCGTTCTCCGCGCCATAGTCGAAGTGGCGGCGGAAACAGTAGCGGCAGTTGATCGCGCAGCTGCCGGTGGCGACCAGCAGGGCGCGGCCACGGTACTTCTGGATGACGCCGGTGGCCTTCTTGGCGGCGCCATCGCCCACCGCATCGAAGCTGAACCCGGGCGCCGGGTGCATTTCCTCGTCGATCGGCAGCACCTGGCGCAGCAGCGGGTCGGCCGCATCGCCCACGCGCATGCGCGCCACGAAGCCCTCGGGCACGCGCAGCGCGAACTGGGCCATGGCCGCTTCCGAGACACCCAGCGCGGCCGGGTCCAGCTGCAGCCGGGCCAGCAGGGCGTGCGGGTCGCGCAGCGCCTGGCGCCAGAGCTGCTGCCAGCGCGCGGGCGCACCTGGCGACTGGGGCCGTGGGAAGGCGGAAAGCTGCATGGAGAGGGGGCCTGCGGTTATCATGGGGGCAGAAAAACAGTCGCCCACCGGCATCCGGTGGGCTTTCCATTCTAACGGCTCGCCGCACCCGCGGCGTTTTTGCCACTCAGGAGTTTACGCATGGCCAGCTACGGCATGAACGACGTCAAGAACGGGATGAAGATCCTGGTCAACAACCAACCGGCCGTCATCATCGACACCGAATACGTCAAGCCGGGCAAGGGCCAGGCCTTCACCCGCGTGAAGTACCGCCTGATCAAGGACGGCCGTACCCAGGAAGTCACCATGAAGTCGACCGACTCGCTGGATGCAGCCGACGTCGTCGATACCGACATGAACTTCATGTACAGCGACGGCGAGTACTGGCACTTCATGGACCCGGAATCCTTCGAGCAGGTCCAGGCCACCAAGGCCGGCATGGGCGGCGCCGAGAAGTGGCTGAAGGGCGAAGAGTCCTGCGTGGTCACCCTGTGGAACGGTGAGCCGATCTTCGTGCAGCCGCCGAACTTCGTTGAACTGAAGATCACCGAAACCGATCCGGGCGTCCGTGGCGACACCTCGGGCGGCGGCGGCAAGCCGGCCACCCTGGAAACCGGCGCCGTGGTCCGCGTGCCGCTGTTCGTGAACCAGGACGAAGTGATCCGCGTCGACACCCGTTCGGGCGAATACTCCGCACGCGTCAAGTAATCCGGCGCAGCCGGATTACGGTAGTGCCGGCCGCTGGCCGGGTACGCGCCATCGCATTCGCGCTGGCGCTCCCATGATCTGCTTCGGCAGATCATGGGCCCCGCTTCACGAGTCTCCAGACCCCGCCGCTTCGCGGCAGCCCCTTACTCAGGGGCGTGTCCCCCAGAAGTATCTCGCCCCACAGCCAGTGAGCCCGCATGAGCGATAGCCCGCACCTCCCCGAAGCCTGCGACCTGCTCATCGAAGCCGGTTACGTCGTTCCGATCGAGCCGCATGCGGTGGTGCTGGAAGACCATGCCGTTGCCGTGCGTGGCAGCGAGATCGTGGCCATCCTGCCGTGTGCCGAGGCGCGCGCACGGTTCCGCGCCACCCAGGTGGTCAGCCGCCCCGAGGCGGCGCTGATGCCGGGCCTGGTCAATGCGCACACGCACAACCCGATGACCCTGCTGCGCGGCGTCGCCGACGACCTGCCGCTGATGACCTGGCTGCAGCAGCACATCTGGCCGGTGGAAGCGGCGGTGATCGGCCCCGAATTCGTCGCCGACGGCACCACCCTGGCCATCGCCGAGATGCTGCGCGGCGGCACCACCTGCGCCAACGAGAACTACTTCTTCGGCGATGTGCAGGCCGCCGTCTACAAGAAGCATGGTTTCCGCGCGCTGGTCGGCGCGGTCATCATCGATTTCCCCACCGCCTGGGCCAAGACCGATGACGAGTACTTCGCCAAGGCCGGTGAACTGCATGACCAGTGGCGCACCGATCCGCTGATCGGCACCGCGTTCGCGCCGCATGCGCCCTACACGGTCAACGATGCCAACTTCGAGCGGGTGCGGATGCTGTCCGACCAGCTCGACATGCAGGTGCACCTGCACACCCACGAGACCGCGCAGGAGATCAACGATTCGATCAAGCTGCACGGCCAGCGCCCGCTGGCGCGGCTGGATCGGCTCGGCCTGGTCAACGACCGCCTGATCGCGGTGCACATGACCCAGCTGACCGATGCGGAAATCCACCTGTGCGCCGAACGTGGCGTCAGCGTGGTGCACTGCCCGGAATCGAACCTGAAGCTGGCCTCCGGTTTCTGCCCGGCCTGCGCCCTGCAGCGCGCCGGCGTGAACCTGGCCATCGGCACCGATGGCTGCGCCAGCAACAACGACCTGGACATGTTCAGCGAGAACCGCACCGCGGCGATCCTGGCCAAGGCCGTGGCCGACGATGCGACCGCGCTCGATGCGGCGACCACGCTGCGCGCCTCCACCCTGGGTGGCGCCCGCGCACTGGGCTTCGGCGACCGCATCGGTTCCATCGAAGTCGGCAAGCAGGCCGATCTGGTCTGCGTCGACCTGTCCGCGCTGGAAACCCAGCCGCTGCACAACGTCCTGTCGCAGCTGGTGTACGCCACCGGCCGCCAGCAGGTCAGCGACGTCTGGATTGCCGGCAAGCCGAAGCTGGTACAGCGCGAGCTGGTCGGCATGGACCTGCCGGGCATCATCGCCAACGCGCGCCAGTGGCGCGAGCGCATCCGTCATATCCGCGCCTGAACCCCGGCGCCGCAAGGACCCCTCATGACTGCCCCCCACGCTTCCTCCAATTTCGATCAGGCCGAGCTGGACAAGTTCGCCGCGCTGGCCAACCGCTGGTGGGACGCTGACGGCCCGCAGAAGCCGCTGCATGCGCTGAACCCGGTGCGCCTGCAGTACGTGGCCGATCGCGTGCCGCTGCGCGGTGCGCGCGTGCTCGACATCGGTTGTGGTGGCGGCCTGTTGAGTGAAGCGCTGGCCCAGGCCGGTGCTGACGTCACCGCCATCGACCTGGCCCCGGAACTGGTCAAGGTCGCGCGCCTGCATGCGCTGGAAAGCGGCGCCAAGGTCGATTACCGGGTGCAGGCTGCCGAAGATCTGGCCGCCGAGCAGCCGGGCAGCTTCGATGTGGTCACCTGCATGGAAATGCTCGAGCACGTGCCCGACCCGAGCGCGATCATCGAGGCCTGCAAGCGCCTGCTGAAGCCGGGCGGCCACCTGTTCCTGTCGACCATCAACCGCACCGCCGCCGCCTTCGCGGTGGCGATCGTCGGCGCCGAGTATGTGGCGCGGCTGTTGCCCAAGGGTACCCACCACTACCAGGAATTCATCAAGCCGGCCGAGCTGGCGCGTTGGCTGCGCGAGGCCGACATGCAGCTGGTGGATGTCAGCGGCATGGCCTACGAGCCGTGGCGCAACCATGCCCGCCTGAGCAGCCGTACCGACATCAACTACCTGGCCTACGCGGTCAAGCCGGCATGACCGCGGCACGCTTCCCGTGCGCGGTGCTGTTCGATCTGGACGGCACCCTGCTGGACAGCGCGCCGGACTTCGTCGCCACCTGCGACGCGATGCTGGCCGAGCGTGGACGCGCACCCATCGATCCGGCCGCGCTGCGCCCGGTGGTGTCGAAGGGCTCGCGGGCGATGGTCTCGGCTGCGTTCCCGGAACTGGACGTAGCCGCACGTGACGCGCTGATCCCGGAATTCCTGCAGCGCTACGAAGCATTGATCGGCCAGCACGCAGTGCTGTTCGATGGCGTGGCCGGCATGCTCGCCGCGTTGGACGATGCCGGTACGGTGTGGGGCATTGTCACCAACAAGCCTGAATACCTGGCGCGCTTGATCCTGCCGCAGCACGGCTGGCAGCAGCGCTGTGCGGTACTGGTGGGTGGTGACAGCCTGGCCGAACGCAAGCCGCATCCGCTGCCGCTGCTGCACGCCGCACAAGCCATCGGCATCGCCGCCGAAGACTGCGTGTACGTGGGCGACGACGAGCGCGACATCATCGCGGCACGTGCCGCCTCCATGCCGTCGGTGGCGGCGCTGTGGGGCTACCGCCTGCACAGCGACGATCCGCTGGCCTGGCAGGCCGACGTGCTGGTCGAGAACGCCGAACTTCTGCAACTGGCCAGTCTCTGGCCGACCCGGCCGGCAGCCCCGGCCCAGCCGTAAGGAATCACGTAGTGAGCAGTACCGCGCTGGACAGTTTCCTCGACAAGTGGCGCAGCCGTTGGCCGGAATGGTCGGTGGCCGCCCCGTTCGTGGCCGAATCGCAACGCGAGCTTGCGGTGGCGTGGTTCGCGCTGCTGCAGGAATTCGACGACATGCTCAACACCAGCGGCGACCCGTTGCCGGCCGACGCCAAGCTGGCATGGTGGGGCGAGGAGCTGCGCAGCTGGGCCGCGCATCGTTCGCGCCACCCGCTGGGCCGCCTGCTGGAGCCGGTGCGTGCGCCGTGGGCGCAGCTGGCCGAAGCACTTCCGGATCTGGTTGAAGCGCGCACGGTCGCGCTGGATGTGGCCGGCGCCGAGCGCGCGCTGGCGAACTACGCAGAGGCCGTGGCCGCGGTGGAGGCAGCCCTGTTCGCGGACAAGCCGCGAACTGGCGCCGGTCGTGCGGTGCAGCTGCAGACCCTGGCCCAGCGCCTGCAGGATGCCGGCGTAGCCGGTGTGCCGCGCAGCCTGCTGGACGGTGATGCCAGCACGGCCGCACAGCGCTGGGCGCAGCATCTGTTGAAGGGCTGGGGCAGCCGCGTGCCCGGCCCGCGCCCGCGCCGCGTGTGGTCCAGCCTGGCGCGTGCACGCGTTGCCGCGCAGGCGGCAGGCAAGCCGATCGAAGCCACGCCGGTACGCACCCTGCTGCGTGTGTGGTGGGCTGCGCGCGGCTGATGCCGCTGCGCTCGCCGGGCCTGGCCCGGCGCTACCGGGCGCGGTAGTCGGGTAGCGCCGGGCCCTGCCCGGCGGGCGGTGGGCGCGCGGGACGTACGGTGCAGCA
>NZ_JAWIRR010000001.1:323755-394912 GCF_036320065.1 Stenotrophomonas sp. SMYL8 | reverse complement strand
CGCGCGCGGCGCGCGCCCCGGCCCCCGGGGGCGGGGTGTGGGGGACGCGCGGCCCCCCCCCCGGCGGCCGTTCGTCGCGCGTTACTTCCGTTCCAGCACCAGTAACGGGTCGATACGGGTATCGAACCAGTTCATGCCCCAGTGCAGGTGCGGGCCGGTGGCACGACCGGTGGCGCCGACCGCAGCGATCACCTGGCCCTGTTCCACACGGTCGCCAACTTTTACGTCGATGCGCGACAGGTGCAGGAAGTTGGAGCTGACACCGAAACCGTGGTCGAGCAGCAGCGTGCCGCCGGTCAGGTACAGGTCGGGGCCGGCGAAGGTGACGATGCCGGCCGCCGGCGCCTTCACCGGCGTGCCGGTCGGTACCGCGATGTCCATGCCGGAATGACCTGCGCCGGGCTGTCCGTTGTACACGCGTGCGTTGCCGAAGCGGCCGCTGATGCGGCCCTGCACCGGCCAGATGAAGGTCTGGGTGAAGTCGGTACGGTCGTCATCACGGGCACGCGCGGCGGTCACCTGTGCTTGTTCGCGCTTGATCCGCTCGGCAATCGCCGGCGGCGGGTTGACCGTCTTCGGTGGCACGCCGTTGACCCGCTCGGTGGGCCAGTCGCGCGGGGTCACCGCAATGGTCGCGGTCTCGCTGCCACCATCAGGGCGTTGCACCTGCACGCGCAGCGGACCCTTCTCGTCGCGGCCGATGCCGAACACCACGCTGCCATAGCCGCTCACCCGCAGTTGGCGGCCGGCGTACTGCACGCGGCTGCCGGCAGGTACCTTGCCGATCACCAGTGCGCCCTGCGATGCGCTGGCCGGGAGCACCACGCGGCTGTCGATCAGGCTGCCGATGCCGTCCTGTGCCTGCGCCGACGGTGCGGTGAACAGGGGCGCGGCCAGCAGCAGCGCCCCGATCAGAAGTGCGGAGCGCATCAGCGGTCGTAGGTCATGCGCTGGCCGGCCGGCTCGCCCACCAGTTTGCTGCCGTCCCACACCAGTTGGCCATTGACCCAGGTGGAGGCCACGCGCGAGCGGAAGGTCGTGCCTTCAAACGGCGACCAGCCGCACTTGGACAGCACGTCCTCGCGCTTGACCATGAACGGCACGTCCTCGACCAGCACCAGGTCGGCGAAGTAACCCTCGCGCAGGAAGCCACGTTCTTCCACGTCGAACAGCTGTGCCGGCGCGTGCGCGAACTTCTGCACCACCTGCTCGCGGGTCAGCTTGCCTTCGTGCACGCGTTCCAGCGCGGCCACCAGCGCGTACTGCACCAGCGGCAGGCCCGACGGCGCCTGTGCGTAGGGCTTCTGCTTCTCTTCCCAGGTGTGCGGCGCGTGGTCGGTGGCCAGGACGTCCAGCACGTCATCGGCCAGCGCGGCGGTGATCGCCTCGCGGTCGGACACTTCCTTGATCGCCGGGTTGCACTTGATCAGGTTGCCCTTGGTCGCATAGTCCGGGCGCGCGAAGTGCAGGAAGTGCACGCAGGTTTCGGCGGTGATCTGCTTGCGGCTGCCGTCGGCGCGGATCAGCGGACCCTTCTCGAACAGCGCCAGCTCATCGGCGGTGGAGATGTGCAGCACATGCAGGCGGGTGCCGTGCTTGCGTGCCAGCGACATCGCTAGGCGGGTGGACTTGATGCAGGCCTCGCGCGAGCGGATGTCCGGATGCATGTCCGGGGTCAGCCCATCGCCGTATTTCTCCTGGAAGGCCTTCAGGTTGGCGTCGATCATCGGCGTGTCTTCGCAGTGCGTGATGATCGGCGTCGGGCATTCGCGGAAGATCGCGTCCAGCGTTTCCGGATTGTCCACCAGCATGTTGCCGGTGGAGGCGCCCATGAACACCTTCACGCCCGGGGCCTTCTTCGGGTCCAGCGCACGGATGGCGTCCAGGTTGTCATTGCTGGCGCCGTGGTAGAAGCCGTAGTTGGCCCAGGCGCGGCCGCGCGCGAGCTCGTATTTGGCTTCCAGGATGGTCGAATCCAGCGTCGGCGGATTGGTGTTGGGCATGTCCATGAAGCTGGTCAGGCCACCGGCCACCGCAGCCGCCGATTCGCTGGCGATGTCGCCCTTGTGGGTCAGGCCCGGTTCGCGGAAGTGCACCTGGTCGTCGATCATGCCAGGCAGCAACCAGCGTCCGGCTGCGTCCACCACCTGCTCGCCGTCGCGCGGCGCCAGCCCGTTGCCGATCTGCGCGATGCGGCCGTTCTCGATGCGCAGGTCGCCGTCGAAGGTGCGGCCTTCGTTGACCATGCGGGCGTTGGTGATGAGGGTGGAGGACATGTCAGTGTTTTCCTGTGCAACGGCAAGAGGGGGCGTTGGGGGACTCGGGCACGGGATCGAAGCCGCCGGGATGGAACGGGTGGCAGCGTCCCAGCCGGCGCGCAGCCAGCCAGCTTCCGCGCAGCGGGCCGTGCCGCGAGATGGCGTCCATCGCGTATTCAGAACAGCTCGGCACGAAACGGCAGCGTGGCCCCAGCAGGGGGCTGATGAAGCGCTTGTAGAAGCGCAGCAGGGCAATGAGCAGGCGCGAGATCACCCAGTCATCTTATGCCAGTTGGCATGAAGGCCGCATTTGTGCAGGATGGGCCGTTGGTCGCATGTCGCCGATGGCCTGCGACCGGTACCAGTACCTTCGGGTGCTGGCCAGGTTCCGTACCGCGCAAGGCGGTCCGTGTTCGTCGGACTGCCTCCAAGGGCGCCTTGACTCCAGGACTGAATGGAGCAGGGGGTCGAGGTTGCTGCTGCGGGTCGGGTAGGCTATAAAGGCCCGCTTTCCCGGGCCCCGGGGAATCCAAGGAAGAGCGTTTCGTGGCTGCTAAAAAAACTGCAAAGAAGGCCGCAACGGCCGCCAAGAAAACCGCCAAGCCTGTTGTGAAGAAGTTGGCGGCAAAGCCCGTTGCCAGGAAACCGGCCAGCAAGCCGGCGACCAAGGCAGCGTCCTCGCAACCGGCGGCCAGGAAGGCCACCGCAAAGAAAACGCCGGTCAAGGCAACCAAGCCGGTGGCGAAGAAGGCTGCTGCGCCCGCCAAGGCCAAGCCTGCCGCTGCCAGCAAGAAGGCGCCGGTGGTGAAGAAAGCCGCCAGCAAGGCCGCGCCGGTGAAGAAGGCCGCCGCCAAGCCGGTGGCGAAGAAGGCAGCAGCCAAGCCGGCGCCGAAGGCGGTGGTGAAGAAGGCTGCGGCCAAGCCGGTCGCCAAACCTGCAGCGAAGAAGGTTGCTGCGGCTAAACCGGTGGCCACGCCTGCCGCTGTAAAGAAAGTCACCAAGAATGTTGCCGCGCCGGCCGCAAAGCCGACCCCGGCCCCCGTAGTGAAGTCCGCACCGAAGCCTGCCCCCAAGCCGGCTCCGGCCAAGCCTGTCCCGGCCAAGACCGTGGCAGTGGCAGCAGCCCAACCGGCCCCCAAGCCGGCCCCGGCCGCCGCTCCTGCTGCTTCGAAGGCCCCGCAATCCAAGAATCCCGTGCCCGTTTCGAAATCGCCTGCCAAAACCGCCGTGAAATCCGATTCCGCCCCGAAGACCGTGTCGCGCCCTGTCGGCAAGGTTGCCGTGGCCGTCGCCGCCCGCTCGGCGGCACCGGCCCCGCGCAGCAAGTACAAGGTGGTCGAGTACAAGACCGACGAGGCCACCGGCCGCCCGATCCTGCCGGCTGGCTACAAGCCGTCCTCGGAAGAGGAATACATGAGCCCGCTGCAGCAGGAGTACTTCCGCCAGCGCCTGCAGAACTGGCGCGCGGACCTGGTGGAAGAGTCCAAGCAGACCATCGAGAACCTGCGCGAGGAAGTGCGTGACATTGGCGACGAAGCCGAGCGTGCGACCCGCGAGACCGAGAACTCGCTGGAACTGCGTACCCGTGACCGCTACCGCAAGCTGATCGGCAAGATCGACAGCACCCTGAAGCGCCTGGAAGCCGGCGACTACGGTTACTGCGTCGACACCGGCGAAGAAATCGGCCTGGAGCGCCTGGAAGCGCGCCTCACCGCCGAACGCACCATCGACGCCCAGGAGCGCTGGGAGCACCTGCAGAAGCAGCAGGGCGACTGATTCCTGATCGTTGTCTGGTCATGCGAAAAACCCGGCCTCGGCCGGGTTTTTTGTTGGGTGTGGTTGGCTGGGTAGAACGGGGCCTTCCGGGTATAGGAGGGAGCCTGTGTGCGCGGTTGCTGTAAAGCCTAGCCCGTGCCCGGCTCGGGTCGAAGGCGCGGGCAAAGAAGAGCAAAAGCAAAAGCAGCCAAGCATGGCTTGGCTCTACCAAGGGCGGTCATGCGTGCGCTCGCGGCTGTTGGGTCCGCCTTGTAGCGAGCCGAGCACCGCAGGGGATTCAGGGGCGAAGAGGCGCCGCTGTTTGAGCGCAGCGAGTTCGGCGCCGTCCCCTGATTCACCGAGGAGCACAGGGCACCGGCGCGTAGCGCCGGCTCGCGGATGGCGGCGCGTTTCTTTTGGTTACTTTTCTTTTCGCGTGAAAAGAAAAGTGACACCCACCGCGGTCACGGAAAGAGCCCGCCGGGCATGGCCTGGCGCTATCGGCGCGTGGGCGCACGGAAATACGCAGCCGAGCATGGGCTCGGCTCTACAGGCTCACTGCAGGTCGCGAAGATTCAGTTTCCGCAACGTCGGGTTCTTCCACGCCGTGATCCCGGCCACGCTCAGCACCGCGAACCCACCCAGCACCACTGCCGGCACCAGGCCGAGCAGCTTTGCCATCGTGCCGGCATAGAACGCGCCCAGTTCGTTGGACGAACTGATGAAGATGCCGTTGATCGACGACACCCGGCCGCGCATCTCTTCCGGCGTGGCCAGCTGCAGGATGGTCGAACGGATCACCACCGAGACGCCATCGAAGGCCCCATAGAACAACAGGATCAGCGCGGACAGCCAGAAGTGCTGCGACAGCCCGAAGCTGATCACGCACAGGCCGAAGCCGGCCACCGCGAACAGCAGCACGCGGCCGGCATTGCGGTGCAGCGGGTGGCGCGCCAGCCACAGGCCAACGCAGACCGAGCCCAGCGCCGGCATCGCGCGCAGGATGCCCAGGCCTTCCGGGCCGTGGTGCAGGATCTCGTGCAGGAACGCCGGCAGCATCGCCACCACGCCGCCCAGCAGCACCGAGAACATGTCCAGCGCCATCGCCCCGACCATGATCCGGTTGCCGACCACGAAGCGCGCGCCTTCAGCGATGCTCTTGAAGATCGGGGCGGCTGGACCGGTATGCACCGGTTCTTCCACCTTCAGCGTGGCCAGGCAGGCCATCGCCACCAGCGCGAAGCCCGTGGCCACCGCGTAGGACAGGCCCTTGCCTCCGAAGCCGACCAGCACGCCACCCAATGCTGGACCGGCCACCATGCCGGCCTGGAACACCACGGCGCCGAGGCCAGCGCCACGCGCGAACTGGTCACGGGCCAGCACGCGGGCGAACAGGGCGTTGTAGATCGGCGACAGGAAGGCGCGGACCATGCCGGTCAGCGCAATGGCCGCATAGATCGGCCACACGCCTTCGAACGGCAGCCAGCCCTTGGCCACGCCGGTCAACACCAGCGCGGTGGCGATCAACCCGGAGCAGGCGACCATGCCGAGCCGGCGGCGCGGCAGGTGGTCGACCAGATAACCGGCGAACGGTGCGACGCAGAAGAACGGCAGCACCTCGGCCAGGCCAACCAGGCCCAGCGAGAACGGATTGCGGGTGACTTCGTAGATGTGCCAGCCGACGGTGACCGCGACCACCTGGTAGGACAGCATCGCGAAGATGCGGTAGGCCAGCAGCTTGGCGAAACCGGGCCGGGACAGCAGCCCCAGCGCGGTGTCTTCGGCCGTGGCGGGTTCGCTCACGACGGGTCGCGCTGCAGCTGGGCCTGCGCGGTCTCGCGGATGAAGGCCAGCATCGCCGCCACGCCGTTGCTGCGGGTGGGCGAGAGGTGGCGGGCCAGGCCGATGTCCTGGATGTAGCTGGGCTCGGTATCCAGGATCTCCTGCGCCGAGCGCCCGGAGTACACGCGCAGGGCCAGGAAGATCAGGCCGGAAACGATGGCCGAATCACTGATGGCGTGGAAGCGCAGCGACTGCGCATTGCCTTCCGGCACGATCCAGACCATCGACTGGCAGCCGAGCAGGCGGTGCTCTTCGGTCTTCCATTCGTCCGGGAAGGCGGGCAGCTTACGGCCGAGGTCGATCAGATACTGGTAGCGCTCGGACCAGTCGCCGAAGAAGCCGAATTCCTCGGCGATGGCGGTCTGGGCCTCGGCGGCGGTGGGTTCAAGCGGGAACGGAGAGTCGGTCACAACAGTCTCTACAGTGGAGCGTGGCCGGCGGACCGGCCACGGGGCAGGGTGGGTCAGCCGCGCTTGCGCGACCAGCGCACGCCCTGCGGGGTGTCTTCCAGCACGATGCCTTCGGCGGCCAGCTGGTCGCGGATGGCGTCGGAACGGGCGAAGTCGCGTGCCTGCTTGGCGGCGGCACGCTCGTCGATCAGGCCCTGGATGCGGGCATCTTCGCCATCATCGCTGGCCGCGGTGCCGAACCACTGCGCTGGATCGGCCTGCAGCAGGCCCAGGGCCAGGCCGGCACCGAGCAGTTCGCCCTTCAGGCGCGCCTGTTCGGCCGGGTCGGTGGCCCGGCGTGCATCTGCGGCGATGCGGGCCACTTCGGCCAGTGCCTGCGGGGTGTTCAGGTCGTCATCAAGAGTCGCCTCGACCGTGGCTGGGATCGCCACGACCGCCTCGACCGACGCCAGCTCGCGCAGCGTGCCGTACAGGCGGTCCAGGGTGCGCACCGATTGCTCGATGAGGCCATCGGACCAGTCCAGCGGCTGCCGGTAGTGGGCCGACAGCAGGGCCAGGCGCAGCGCTTCCGGCGGGTGCTGGCGGACCAGGTCGTGCACGCGTTCGATGTTGCCCAGCGACTTGCTCATCTTGGCGCCGCCGAAGTTGAGCATGCCGTTGTGCAGCCAGAAGCGGGCGAAGATCTTGCCGCCGTGGGCGCATTCGCTCTGCGCAAGCTCGTTCTCGTGGTGCGGGAACTGCAGGTCGACGCCGCCGGCATGGATGTCGATGGTCTCGCCCAGGTGGGCGGCGGCCATCGCCGAGCATTCGATATGCCAGCCCGGGCGGCCACGGCCCCAGGGAGACTCCCAGCCAGGGAGGTCGTCGCTGGACGGCTTCCACAGCACGAAATCGCCCGGGTCGCGCTTGTACGGGGCCACGTCGACTCGGGCGCCGGCCAGCATCTCTTCCGGGTCGCGGCGCGAGAGCTTGCCATAGCCTTCGAAGCTGGCTACCGCGAACAGCACGTGGCCTTCGGCGGCGTAGGCATGACCATTGGCGATCAGCTGCTCGATCATGGTGATGATCTGCGGGATGTGTGCGGTCACTTCCGGCTCGATGTCCGGCGGCACCACGCCCAGCGCGGCCATGTCTTCACGGTAGGCGGCGGCGAACCTGTCGGTGATGGTGCTGATCGGCACGCCCTGCTCACGCGCGGCGTTATTGATCTTGTCGTCCACGTCGGTGATGTTGCGCGCGTAGCGCAGGCCACCGAAACGGCGTCGCAGCAGATCGGCCAGCACCCCGAACACTACCGGGCCACGGGCGTTGCCGATGTGCACGTAGTTGTAGACCGTCGGGCCGCACACATACAGGGTCGGACAGGCCGGGTCGAGCGGGGTGAACGGTTCGAGCTGGCGAGTCAGGTTGTTGTGCAGGCGCAGGGTCATGGGGCTGTGGCTGGGGGACAAGCCTGTGATTTTAGAACGTGTCGGCCCCCTTTGGGGGCACCGCCTGCCACCGGTGGACGCCGGGTCCAACCAGGGTGGGGTGGGCAGGAGCAGCGTGGACGGGTAATGTTCAGCCCCTTGCGCTCGCCACTGCCTACACTATTGCCGTGTCCTTGCTCCCTTCGCCAATGAAATCCACCGCGTTGCTGACCCTGGCCTGCCTGTCGGCGCTGGCCGCCGTGGCCCAGGCGCAGGAGGCCGAGCCCCGCAACCGGGTGGTGATCGTGGAGAACGTGAAGTTCGACTACGCGCAGGTACTGAACGTCGAACCCGTGTTCCAGACCCTGCGCGCGACCCGTACCGAAGAACACTGCGAGCCGGTCTCGACCCGGACCCTGGCGCCGGTCAATGTCACTGGTGAGGAGCCGGTCGAGGACAAGGGCCGGATCAGCCGCTTCTGGGACTCGGTACGCTCGATGTTCAAGCGCAGCGATGAAGAGGTCTCCGAGGACACCGCCGCCGAGTCACCGGCCCCGGCGCCGGCACCGGCCAACAATGGTCCGATGCTGACCCGCGACTGTCGCATCGTGCCGGTGGGACGTGAATTCCGCCGGCCCATCGCCTACGACGTGGACTACGTCTACAAGGGCACCAAGTACCGCTCGCGGCTGCCGGAAGACCCCGGCAACCGGCTCAAGATCCGGGTGTCGATCACCCCCTGGGTCGGCCCCGAGCAGGGCGCCGCCGGCAATCCATGATTCTGCGACCCCGGCCCCTTGCGTCGGCCCCGGCCGCATGCAAAGATGGCCGACCATGAAGCTCACCGACTTCCAGCACGACAGCAGCGCAGCCCGACAGGCGTCGGGCATGACCTCGCGTGCGCGTCGACCGGAACCCCACATCCTCGCTGGGTAACCGGAGCTTTTTGCTGTTCGTCCGAAAAAAACCCAGCCCGCCGGCTGGGTTTTTTCGTTTCCGCGTCATGAAAGCTGCAACTGCAACCTTTTCGTTCCACCTTTGCTTCCTGTTTTCCCTTCCACCGCGTCGAACCCGGCGCCGCCACGCAAGGAAAGATGATGTCCCCCAAGCACTTCCTGAACACCCAGGACTGGAGCCGCAGCGAGCTCGACGCGCTGCTGACCCAGGCCGCGCTGTTCAAGCGCAACAAGCTCGGCGACCAGCTCAAGGGCAAGTCGATCGCGCTGGTGTTCTTCAATCCGTCCATGCGCACCCGCACCAGCTTTGAACTGGGTGCGTTCCAGCTGGGTGCCCACGCGGTGGTGCTGCAGCCGGGCAAGGATGCGTGGCCGATCGAGTTCAACCTCGGCACGGTGATGGACGGCGATACCGAAGAGCACATCGCTGAAGTGGCCAAGGTGCTGGGCCGTTACTGCGACATCATCGCTGTGCGCGCATTCCCCAAGTTCATCGACTGGGCCTACGACCGCCAGGACATCGTCCTCAACAGCTTCGCCAAGTACTCGCCGGTGCCGGTCATCAACATGGAGACCATCACCCACCCGTGCCAGGAGCTGGCCCACATCATGGCCCTGCAGGAGCACTTCGGCACCCAGGACCTGCGCGGCAAGAAGTACGTGCTGACCTGGACCTACCACCCCAAGCCGCTGAACACCGCAGTCGCCAATTCGGCACTGACCATCGCCACCCGCATGGGCATGGACGTGACCCTGCTGTGCCCGACCGCCGACTACATCCTCGACGACCGCTACATGGGCTGGGCCGAGCAGAACGTGGCCGAGAGCGGCGGCTCGCTGAAGATCAGCCATGACATCGACAGCGCCTACGCCGGTGCCGACGTGGTCTACGCCAAGAGCTGGGGCGCGCTGCCGTTCTTCGGCAACTGGGAACCGGAAAAGCCGATCCGCGACCAGTTCAAGCACTTCATCGTGGACGAGCGGAAGATGGCGCTGACCAACAACGGTGTGTTCAGCCACTGCCTGCCGCTGCGCCGCAACGTGAAGGCCACCGATGCGGTGATGGATTCGCCGCAGTGCATCGCCATCAACGAAGCCGAGAACCGCCTGCATGTGCAGAAGGCGATCATGGCGGCGGTTGCCGGGCGCTGAATCAAACAAGGGGTAGAGCCGACCGTTGGTCGGCTGCTCCCGCAGCGGCGCATCCAACATTTCAGCCGACCAGCGGTCGGCTCTACCGAATTCCCATCCCCCAAGTGGACCTGATCCCCATGAGCAACAAAGATGTCGTTCTCGCCTTCTCCGGCGGCCTGGATACCAGCTTCTGCGTGCCGTACCTGCAGGAGCGCGGCTACAACGTGCACACCGTGTTCGCCGACACCGGCGGCGTGGATGATGAAGAGCGCGATTTCATCGAGAAGCGCGCCGCCGAACTGGGCGTGGCCAGCCACGTTACCGTCAACGGTGGCCCGGCCATCTGGGAAGGCTTCGTCAAGCCGTTCGTGTGGGCCGGTGAGGGCTACCAGGGCCAGTACCCGCTGCTGGTCTCGGACCGCTACCTGATCGTCGATGCCGCGCTGAAGCGTGCCGCCGAACTGGGTACCAACATCATCGCCCATGGCTGCACCGGCATGGGCAACGATCAGGTCCGCTTCGACCTGGCCGTGAAGGCCCTGGGTGACTACCAGATCATCGCGCCGATCCGCGAGATCCAGAAGGAACACACCCAGACCCGCGCCTACGAGCAGAAGTACCTGGAAGAGCGCGGCTTCGGCGTGCGTGCCAAGCAGCAGGCCTACACCATCAACGAGAATCTGCTGGGCCTGACCATGTCCGGCGGCGAGATCGACCGTTGGGAAGCTCCGGGCGAGGGCGCCCGTGGCTGGTGCGCACCGCGCAGCGAGTGGCCGGAGCAGGCGCTGAACGTGACCCTGAAGTTCGTCGAGGGCGAAGCCGTCGAACTGAACGGCAAGGCGTTGCCGGGCGACCAGATCCTGGCCCAGCTCAACAAGCTGTTCGCCCCGTACGGCGTTGGCCGCGGTGTCTACACCGGCGACACCGTGATCGGCCTGAAGGGTCGCATCGTGTTCGAGGCCCCGGGCCTGGTGTCGCTGCTGGCCGCGCACCGCGCGCTGGAAGATGCCGTGCTGACCAAGCAGCAGAACCGCTTCAAGCCGGACGTGGCGCGCAAGTGGGTGGAGCTGGTCTACGAAGGCTTCTACCACGACCCGCTGAAGACCGACATCGAGGCCTTCCTGAAGTCCTCGCAGGCCAAGGTCAACGGCGAAGTGGTGCTGGAAACCCGCGGCGGCCGCGTCGATGCAGTGGCGGTGAAGTCGCCGCACCTGCTCAACACCAAGGGCGCCACCTACGCGCAGTCGGCCGACTGGGGCGTGGAGGAGGCCGAGGGCTTCATCAAGCTGTTCGGCATGAGCTCCACTGTCTATGCGCAGGTCAATCGTGGTTGACCTGTGACGGGGTGCCGGCCGCTGGCCGGCGCCTCGCAACGTCGATGGAGGGTAGTGGCGGGGGGGGGGGGGCGGGGGGGGGGGGGGGGGGGGGTTGGGGGGGGGGGGCGCGCCGCCAGGGCGCTGGTGGGTTGTGCGGGCGGGGGGCCGGCTCGTGGCACGGCTGGATCATTGCGGAGCCGGCCAGCGGCCGGCACTACCGATTTCGAACCCTACGGATATTCAGACACATGCTTGAACAGACGATCTCGAATCTGCAGGCCCTGGTGTCCTTCGACACCCGCAACCCGCCGCGTGCGATCACCACCGGTGGCATCTTCGATTACCTGCGCGCGAACCTGCCCGGCTTCAACGTCGAGGTGATCGACCACGGTGCCGGTGCGGTCAGCCTGTACGCCGTGCGTGGTACGCCGAAGTACCTGTTCAACGTGCATCTGGATACCGTGCCGGATTCGCCGCACTGGAGTGCCGACCCGCACGTGATGCGCCGCCTGGAAGATCGTGTGATCGGCCTGGGCGTGTGTGACATCAAGGGTGCCGCCGCTGCACTGGTGGCCGCGGCCAACGCCAGTGATGGCGATGCCGCGTTCCTGTTCTCCAGCGACGAAGAAGCCAACGATCCGCGCTGCATCGCCGCGTTCCTGGCCCGTGGCCTGCCATATGAAGCGGTGCTGGTGGCGGAGCCGACCATGAGCGAAGCGGTGCTGGCGCACCGTGGCATCAGTTCGGTGCTGATGCAGTTCGCCGGCCGCGCCGGGCACGCGTCGGGCAAGCAGGATGCGGCCGCCAGTGCGCTGCATCAGGCCATGCGTTGGGGCAACCGCGCATTGGACCATGTGGAATCGCTGTCCTCGGCGCGCTTCGGCGGGCTGACCGGCCTGCGCTTCAACATCGGTCGCGTGGAAGGTGGCATCAAGGCCAACATGATCGCGCCGGCCGCCGAAGTGCGGTTCGGGTTCCGTCCGCTGCCGTCGATGGACATCGATGGCCTGTTGGCGACCTTCGCCGGTTTTGCCGAACCGGAAGCGGCACTGTTCACCGAAACCTTCCGTGGCCCCAGCCTGCCGGCCGGTGACATCGCCGAGGCCGAGAACCGCCGCCTGCTGGCACGCGACGTGGCCGATGCGCTGGAACTGCCGATCGGCAACGCGGTGGACTTCTGGACCGAAGCCTCGCTGTTCTCGGCCGGCGGCTACACCACGCTGGTGTTCGGCCCGGGTGACATCGCCCAGGCCCACACCGCCGATGAGTTCGTGACGCTGGAGCAGCTGCAGCGCTACACCGACGCCGTGCACCGCATCATCGCCGCCGGCGCCTGATCGACTCTACAACGCCGCCCGGCCCTGGCCGGGTGGAACTGCAACGCGGCGACCGCCGCCTGTGACGAAACCGAAATGTCTCCTGCCCTCCAGCCCCACCGCCAGACCCGCCAGACCATCGTGCGCCTGCTTTCCAGCATGGCCAGCGCGAAGGAGATCAGCCAGTACCTCAAGCGCTTCTCGCAGCTGGACGCCAAGCGCTTTGCCGTGGTCAAGGTCGGCGGCGCGGTGCTGCGCGACGATCTCGACGCGCTGACCTCTTCGCTGTCGTTCCTGCAGGAAGTCGGCCTGACCCCGATCGTGCTGCACGGCGCCGGCCCGCAGCTGGATGCCGAGCTGTCGGCCGCCGGCATCGAAAAGCAGACCGTCAACGGTCTGCGCGTGACCTCGCCGGAGGCACTGGCGATCGTGCGCCGGGTGTTCCAGCAGTCCAACCTGCGCCTGGTCGAAGCCCTGCAGCAGAACGGCGCGCGTGCCACCTCGATCACCGGCGGCGTGTTCGAAGCCGAGTACCTGGGCGTGGACACCTACGGCCTGGTCGGCGAGGTGAAGAAGGTCAACCTGGCGCCGATCGAGGCCAGCCTGCGCGCCGGCTCGATCCCGGTCATCACCAGCCTGGGCGAAACCGCTGGTGGCCAGATCCTCAACGTCAACGCCGACTTCGCCGCCAACGAGCTGGTGCAGGAGCTGCAGCCGTACAAGATCATTTTCCTGACCGGCACCGGCGGCCTGCTGGACGAGCAGGGCAGCGTGATCGATTCGATCAACCTGTCCACCGAGTACGACCACCTGATCGCGCAGCCGTGGATCCACGGTGGCATGAAGGTGAAGATCGAACAGATCAAGGATCTGCTCGACCGCCTGCCGCTGGAATCGTCGGTGTCCATCACGCGCCCGGCTGACCTGGCCAAGGAACTGTTCACCCACAAGGGCTCGGGCACGCTGGTGCGCAAGGGCGAGAAGGTGCTGCGCGCCACCGCGTGGAACGAGCTGGACCTGCCACGGCTGAAGGGCCTGATCGAATCCAGCTTCGGCCGCACGCTGGTGCCTGACTATTTCCAGAAGACCAAGCTGCTGCGCGCCTATGTCAGCGAGAACTACCGCACCGCGGTGATCCTCACTGACGAAGCCGAGGGCGTGTACCTGGACAAGTTCGCCGTGCTCGATGATGCACAGGGTGAAGGCCTCGGCCGCGCGGTGTGGAACGTGATGCGGGATGAAACGCCGCAGCTGTTCTGGCGTTCGCGCAATGGCAACCCGATCAATCACTTCTACTATGCTGAATCCGATGGCTGCTACAAGCAGGGCCATTGGAAGGTGTTCTGGTACGGCGCCGATGGCATCGACCGGATCAGCACCTATGTCGACCACTGCGCCCAGCGCGCACCGAGCCTGCAGGGCTGAATGATGGACCATTCCGATCACTGGACTACGATTCCCACCCTGCGCGGCCAGCACGTGACACTGCAGCCGCTGCAGCCCGAGCATGTGCCTGGCCTGCGCGCCGCCGTGGAGGGCAGCGGCCTGGACCAGCTCTGGTACACCCAGGTGCCTTCGCCGGAGCGGGTCGAGCACTATGTGCAGGCCGCGCTGCAGGCACAGGCAGAAGGCAAGGTGCTGCCGTTCGTGATCCTCGATGCGGCGGGTGACATCGTGGGTACCACCCGCTTCTACGACCTGGATGCTGGCGTGCCCAAGCTCAGCCTGGGTTACACCTGGTATGCACCGCGCGTGCAGCGTACCGGCGTCAACACCGAAACCAAGCTGTTGCTGCTGCAGCACGCCTTCGAAACCATGGGCTGCATCAGCCTGGTGCTGGAAACCAGCTGGTTCAACTTCACCTCGCGCACCGCCATCGCCCGCCTGGGCGCCAAGCAGGACGGCGTGCTGCGCAACCACAAGCGGCACGCCGACGGCACGCCGCGCGACACCGTCATCTTCTCCATCATCGATACGGAATGGCAGGGCGTGAAGCGCCACCTGCAGTACCGCCTGGACAGCCACGCATGAACGATTCGACTTTCACCCTGGGCATCGTCGGCGCCCGTGGCCATACCGGTGCCGAGCTGATCAAGCTGGTGGCCGCACATCCGCGGCTGAAGCTGGCCTTCGTGTCCTCGCGCGAACGCGCCGGGCAGCGCCTGTCCGACCACCATCCGGAGTTCCAGGGCGAGCTGCAGTACGAGAATCTGGACGCCGACGCGGTGGCCGCCAAGGGCGTGGACGCGGTGATCCTGGCCCTGCCCAACGGCCTGGCCGCACCGTTCGTGGCCGCACTGGAAGCGGCGAAGCCGGACACCGTCATCGTCGACCTGTCGGCCGACTACCGCTTCGACAACAGCTGGTACTACGGCCTGCCGGAGCTGACCCGAGGCCGCTACAACGGCCAGAAGCACATCAGCAACCCGGGCTGCTATGCCACGGCGATGCAGCTGGCGGTGCATCCGCTGCTGGACCTTCTGGCCGGCCCGCCGCAGTGCTTCGGTGTGTCCGGCTATTCCGGCGCCGGCACCACGCCGTCGGACAAGAACAACGTCGAACTGCTCGCCGACAACCTGATGCCTTATGCGCTGACCAACCACGTGCACGAGCGTGAAGTGTCGGTCCAGCTGGGCGTGGCGGTTGAATTCATGCCGCATGTCGCGCCGCATTTCCGGGGCATCACGCTCACCGCCAACCTGTGGCTGAACCGCGTGCAGACCCGCGAACAGATCGTCGAGCGTTTCCAGCAGGCCTATGCGGGCGAACCGCTGATCGAGGTAGTGGATGAAGCGCCGTGGGTCAGCCGCATCGCCGGCCGCCACGGTGCGCAGGTCGGTGGCTTCACCCTGGCCCCGGGCGGCAAGCGGGTGGTGGTGGTGGCGACCCTGGACAACCTGCTCAAGGGCGCGGCCACCCAGGCCATGCAGAACCTCAACCTCGCGCTGGGCATCGACGAACTGACGTCGATCCCGCACTGAACACGTATTCCGGAGCCCCCATGGCAGACCTTCTTTGGCAGAAGCCCGGCGTCGCCGTCGACGCCCAGATCCAGACCTTCCTCGCCGGCGATGACGTGATCCTCGATCGCGAATTCTTCCTGCACGACATCGCCGCCAGCGCCGCGCATGCACAGGGTCTGCAGCACATCGGCATCCTCAGCGCCGATGAACTGGCCGGCCTGCTGCGCGAGCTCGACGTGCTGGCGCAGGACTTCCGCGAAGGCCGCTTCGTGCTGGACACGCAGTACGAAGATGGTCATTCGGCGATCGAAGCGCGCTTGACCGAACGCCTCGGCGATGCCGGCCGCAAGATCCACACCGGCCGCAGCCGCAATGACCAGATCCTGGTCGCCACCCGCCTCTGGCTGAAGGAGAAGCTGCAGCGTGTGGCCCAGCTCAGCGCCGAGGTTGCCAAGGTCGCGCTGGACCGTGCGCAGGCCGAGAAGGATCTGCCGATCCCCGGCTACACCCACATCCAGCGTGCCGTGGTGTCCTCGGCCGGCATGTGGTGGGCCGGCTGGGCCGAGGCCTTCATCGACAACGCCATCCGCGCGCGCGACACCCATGCGCTGGTCGACGCCAATCCGCTTGGCACGGCTGCCGGCTACGGTGTGAACCTGCCGCTGGACCGTGAGCACACCACGGCCGCGCTCGGTTTCGCCCGCATGCAGGTCTCGCCGATCTACGCGCAGCTGTCGCGCGGCAAGTTCGAACTGGCCGCGCTGGAAGCGCTGGGCGGCGCCACGCTGGACCTGCGCCGCATTGCCTGGGACCTGTCGCTGTTCACCAGCGCCGAGTTCGGCTTCGTCGCGCTGCCGGCGCAGTACACCACCGGCAGTTCGATCATGCCCAACAAGCGCAATCCGGACGTGATCGAGCTGATGCGCGCGACCCACGCCAGCGTCGCCGCCGCGCGTACCGAGATCGAGCAGCTGCTGTCGCTGCCGTCGGGCTATCACCGCGACCTGCAGTCGTCCAAGGGCGCCATCTTCCACGGCTTCGGTCGCGGCCTGTCGGCGCTGGAACTGCTGCCGGCGCTGCTGGCCAACCTGGAATGGCGCGACGACAAGGTTCGCGCGGCAATCGACTCGGGCATGTACGCCACCGACGTGGCGGTGGAAGCGGCGGTGGCCGGCGTGCCGTTCCGCGAGGCCTACAAGGCTGCTGCCGCCGGTGCCGACAGCGCAGGGCAGGGGCGTACTCCGGAAGGCAGCCTGGCCGCACGCGTATCGCCGGGTTCGGCCGCCGACCTGCGCCTGGACGAACTGCACGCGCGCTGGCAGGCGCTGTCCTGATGGCCGGCACCGTCTACCTGGTGCTGGCCATGCGCCGGCCCGATTTCAACGCCGCCGCCGTGCAGCCGCACCGTGACTTTCTCGATGCGTTGCAGGCACAGGGCAAGCTGCAGCTGACCGGCGGTTTTGCCGATGGCAGCGGTGGCGCCTATGTGCTGTGCAACGTGGACAGCCTGGCGCAGGCGCAGGCCATCGCCGCCACCGATCCGCTGGTGACGATGCAGGCCTCCGCGCTGACCGTGCACGAATGGAACACCCGCTGAGAGCCTGACCGATGATCCAGCACGCTGCCCACGTCGCCTCGCCGTTCCCCGAACAAGCGCTGCCGCCGTGGCGGCGTGCGGTGCTGAAGGTCGGCAGCAGCCTGCTGGCTGCCGATGGCGGCGGCCTGTCACCTCGCCACGCGCTGGGCCTGGCACAGTTCGTGTCGGCCAATGTACTGGCCGGGCGTGAGGTGGTGATCGTCTCCTCCGGTGCGGTTGCGGCGGGGCGCGCGATCCTGCCGCGGGCCGATGAGCCGGGCGCAGCGATGGCAGCGCGGCAGGCGCTGGCTGCGCTCGGTCAGGCGCAGCTGATCGGGCTCTGGCAGCGCTTCTTCGAGCGCCCCGTGGCGCAGGTGCTGCTGACCCACGACGACCTGCGCAACCGCCGCCGCTACCTCAACGCACGCGCCACGCTCAATGAGTTGCTGCGGCTGGGCGCGTTGCCGGTGGTCAACGAGAACGACACCGTGTCGGTGGACGAACTCAAGCTCGGCGACAACGACAACCTGGCTGCCACCGTGGCCGCGCTGGTCGATGCCGATGCACTGTTCATTGCCACCGACATCGACGGCCTGTACAGCGCGGACCCGCGCACCGTGGCCGATGCGCGGCCACTGCACGACGTGCCGGAACTGAGTGACGAGGTGCTGGCGATGGCCGGCGGCGCAGGGTCGCGCGCCGGTACCGGCGGCATGCGGACCAAGCTTGAGGCGGCGGCCAAGGCGGGTCGTCTCGGCATCGAGACCTACCTTTTCAACGGCCGCAGCAGCGACGTGGTGCGTGCACTGGCGCAGGACCGCCTGTTCGGCACCCGCATCCACGCCGCGCGCAGCCGCGAGGCGGCCCGCAAGCACTGGCTGCGGCATGCACCGCTGACCGAAGGCGCGATCGTGATCGATGCCGGTGCGGCACAGGCCATGCGCGAGAAGGGCGCCTCGTTGCTGCCCGGTGGCATCACCGGTGCGGAGGGCACGTTCCGGCGTGGCGATATGGTGCAGGTGTGCTGGAATGCACCACAGGGCCGTGTCTGCATCGCCCGCGGTGTCAGCCAGTACGCCGCCGATGATGTGCGCCGGATCGCCGGTCGCCATTCGCGCGACATCGAGGCCGTGCTGGGCTACAACTACGGTGGCAGTGTCGTCCATCGCGACGATCTGGTGCTGCCATGACCGGTTTGAAGGACACCCCGATGAGCGAAATCGAAGCGCAGGCGCGTGCCTGCCGTGACGCGGCCCAGATCGTTGCCGGCCTCGACAGTGCGGCGCGCCGCACGCTGCTGCTGGCGATGGCCCAGGCACTGGAAGTGAATGCCGGGCTGATCCTGGCCGGCAATGCGCGTGACCTCGCCGCCGCGCGCGACAAGGGCGTTGGCAGTGCCATGCTCGACCGCTTGGCGCTGGACCCGGCACGCCTGTTCGCGATGGCCGAAGCCGTGCGTGAGGTCGCCGCGCTGCCCGATCCGGTCGGCCAGATCACCCGCGACGATGTGCGTCCAAACGGCATCCGGGTGCAGAAGGTGCGCGTGCCGCTGGGCGTGATCGCGATGATCTACGAAGCCCGCCCGAACGTGACCGCCGAAGCGGCCGCGCTGTGCCTGAAGGCCGGCAATGGCGTGATCCTGCGCGGCGGTTCCGAGGCGATCCACTCCAACACCGCCATCGCCCAGGCGCTGTCCGGCGCATTGAAGGCCAACGGCGTACCGCCGGCTGCGGTGACCGTGCTGACCGACCTGCGCCGCGAAGCGATGCTGGGACTGCTGCAGTTGCATGAGCTGATCGACCTGGCCATTCCGCGTGGCGGCGAAGGCCTGATCCGCTTCGTCGCCGAGCATGCGCGGGTGCCGGTGATCAAGCATTACAAGGGCGTGTGCCATCTGTTCGTGGATGCCAGCGCCGACCTCGGCAAGGCCATTGACCTGCTGGTGGATGGCAAGTGCAGCCGCCCTGCAGCCTGCAACTCGCTGGAAACGCTGCTGGTGCACCGCGAGGTGGCCGAAGCGTTCCTGCCCCGCGTGGCGCAGGCGCTCGGCGAGCGCGGCGTGCAGCTGCGCGCCGATGCGCAGGCGCAGCCGCTGCTGCCGGGCAGCATGTTGGCCACTGAAGACGACTATGCCGCCGAGTTCCTTGATCTGGTGCTGGCGGTACGCGTGGTTGACGATCTCGACGCTGCCATTGCGCACATCCGTGCCTACACCTCCGACCATACCGAAGTGATCGCCACCGAAGACGCGGGCAACGCCGAGCGCTTCGTCACTGCGCTGCGCTCGGCGGTGGTGATGGTCAATGCGTCCTCGCGTTTCTCCGACGGCGGCCAGCTGGGCCTGGGCAGCGAGATCGGCATCTCCACCACGCGCCTGCACGCGTACGGCCCGATGGGGCTGGAGGCACTCACCGTCGAACGATTTGTCGTGCGCGGTGAAGGGCAGACCCGCAAATAGATCCACGCCATGCGTGGATGCTCTTCGCGGTAGACCCCGGTGCCGACCAAGGTCGGCACCCACCAGGCCCAAGCGCCGACTGAGGTCGGCATCTACCGTGCAGCAGGGCTACACCACCTCGCGGCGGATGCCGATCGGCCGCGCGTGATCGTCCATGTGCAGCGTGGCGGCCTTGCAGCCCAGCAGGCGCTCGGCCAGCCCGGTGCTGGCCCCCAGGTCGGCGGCCACTTCGTTGAGGCTGGCCAGCGGCCGCGGCAGGCGCCGGTCGTGGCCGCGGAAGCGCGCGCGGTTGTACTCGGCCCAGCCGATCAGCAGTACGCTGGCGCACAGCAGCATCAGCGGCAACGCCACCAGCACATAGGGGTCGAACTGGCTTTGCCGTTCGTACAGCTGCTGCCAGGCCAGCTGGCCGCCGACCAGCCACGACACCAGGGTGACCAGTGGGGCCCACAGGTAGAAGTAGAACCCCCAGAACGCGAGGGTGACGAAGCCCCAGGCGGTGCGTTGGAAGCGTGGTTGGCGATGCGGCTTGCGGATCATCCGCGAGTCGAAGCGGTTGGACGGGCGTTGTGCGTTCATCGGATCCCCCGATCGGGACTGGTCCAGGTGGCGCGCTTGCTGCGACGGCGCAGCAGGGTTTTCGGCAACGCCACCAGGGTGGTGGAAAGGCTGATCAACCAGTACGCCATCGGGTACCAGATGACCCAGAAGTAGTTGCGTCCAATCTGTGTTTCGTAACGACGGTCGATGATCAGGCTGCTGGCGAACTGCAGCAGGCAGACCAGGGCCAGGATCACGCCATGCCACTCCGGCAGCAGGCTGGCGATATGCAGTTGCGGGGGCAGTTCGATGAACTTGCCCAGCGCCCACAGCACCACGATGAACAACATGGTGTAAGCCCAGATCACGCTGAGCACGTACTCCAGCAGTACGCCCCACATGCGCCGCTCCTTCCAGTGCAGCAGCGAGCGGGCGTGGCGCAGCATCACCTCCACGCCGCCCTGGGCCCAGCGCAGCCGCTGCCGCCACAGCCCCTTCAGGGTTTCCGGCATCAGGATGAAGCATAGTGCGTTGGGTTCGTAGCGGATGTCCCAGTGCGCGCGCTGCAGGCGCCAGCTGATGTCGATGTCTTCGGTCACCATGTCATCGGACCACCAGCCGACCTGGTGCAGGGCGGTGCGGCGGAAGCCGGCGATCACGCCGGAGATGGTGAAGATGCGCCCGTACACCCGCTGCGCGCGCTTGATCATGCCGATGATCGAGGAGAACTCGGCCACCTGCAGGCGTCCGAGCAGGGTGGAGCGGTTGCGGATGCGCGGGTTGCCGGTGACCGCGCCGACCCGGTTGCCGCTGACCAGGTGCCAGATCATCCAGTGCAGCGCGTGTTCTTCCAGCATCGCGTCGCCGTCGATGCACACCAGGTATTCCGAGCGTGCGGCGAGCGCCCCCATGCGCAGCGCATTGGCCTTGCCGAGGTTGCGGTCCAGGTGCAGCACGCGCAGCCGTGGGTGCTTTGCCGCCAGGGCGTCCAGCCGCGCACCCGTGTCGTCGCTGCTGCCGTCGTCGATGGCGATCACCTCATAGTCGGCCGGGTAGCGCTGGGCCAGCGCCGCGCCGAGTGTGTCGTCGAGGTTTGCCGACTCGTTGTGGCAGGGAATCAGCAGGCTCGCGAACGGTGGATCGACCATCAGCGGCGGGTCGTTGCGTGGGCGCGAATGGCGTTCGCGCCGGAAGTAGTAATACAGGCCGCCCGACATCCAGAAGAATGCCATCACCATCGGGTAGTAGAAGGCGAACTGGAACAGGACCTGCAGCAACGGATGCATGTCCATGTCACTTCTCCGGGTACGGGAAGTTGCCGGCGGACATTGCCGCGCGGGCATCGCGGGTGGAGGGCTGGTCGGCGATGAAGTCGTCCGGGTACCAGGCGAAGTGGTGCACGCCCTGCGCCTGCAACTGGCGGATCTGCGCGCGCAGTCGCTCGGCGGGAATCGGTTGCCCGCTGCGCCAATCGACGGTCTGCAGTTCGAACAGGGTGTGCTGCAGCTGTGGGTCATGTGCACGCACCGCGGCCAGCAGCTGGTCGAGCCAGCGCTCCGGATGCCTGCTGCCTTCCATCCACGGCATCGCCATCAGTGCGGTCTGGTCGTAGGCCTTGTTGAACAGGTCCAGGCGCTGCGCGAACCAGGCTTCGCTCTGCGGGCGCAGCACCGGCTCCGCGTACAGGTTGCGCACCGTGGCCAGCTTCGGCCGCCAGCGCTGCGCGCTGTTGCGCAGCGCCAGGGTGAAGTCGATCAACGCCTGCGTGCGTGCGCTGCCCCCATCGCCGGGTGCCAGCGTGGGCAGCTCGGTATCGCGCAGGTAGCCATCGTCATGGAACAGCAGGCCCTCGAAGTAGGAGTTGACCGCCAGATCCTCGTAGAGGTCGAGCATGACCTGGCGCGCCTGGGGATTGGTGAAGTCCAGCCGGTACATGCCGTCGGCATCGCCGTTGTGGATCGCCAGTGCCTTGCGCTGCACGGGGTCGGGCAGCTCGAAGCCGAGCACCGGCAGCCATGCGTAGACCTTCACCCCCGCGCGCGATTTCAGCTGCCAGGCGACGCGACTGAACAGGTCCGCGCGCATCGGCATGTGGCGGTTGGGGAAGTACAGTGCATCGGCGGTGTTGTTGCCGTCCGGATCGGCGAACGCCTGCAGGTAGACGTGCGTCGGTGCGATGCGCTTGACCCGCTCGATCAGTGCATCCAGATTGCGCGCCTGCTGTGCGGGCTCGGGGTCGTAGACATCATCCAGGTCGATCTGCAGGGCACGGATGCCATCGAGTGCGACGTCGCGGCGCAGCTCGTAGGCCAGTCCTTCCACGGTCGGGTTGTCGCTGACCAGGAAGCGCGCCAGGCCATGCAGGTCGCTGGCCACCGGCGTGCTGCGGCCCTCCAGATCGAAGGACACCGGCATGCCCAGCTGCTCGGCGATGTCGTTGCTCAACTGGTTGTAGGCCGCGTATGGCCAGACGATGGCGCGCGGGCGCACGCCCAGATGCTGCTCGATGCGCTGCACGCTGCGCGAGAGATCGGCGCGCAGGCGTTGCGCGTACTGCGTCTCGCTCTCATAGCTGCGCGTGGCGGGGTTGTAAACGCGGGTCACGACAGCCGGGGTGGAGTTCCCCTGTGGGTTGGCGAGCACCCCGTGGTGCAGGTCGTCGGTATGGCTGGCCACTTCGATCAGGCCGCTGTCGTGCATCTGCTTCAGCTGTGCCCAGGTGATGAAGTCGTCGCGGCCGAACGGCCGGTAGCCATAGTCGATGGTGCGGCCAGGTGCCATGTCCACGTAGTCGGTGATCACCGCCACCAGCGCCGGATAGCGGTAAGCCTGCAGCAACGGGAAGGCCTTGTCGTAGACGCTGCGCAGGCCGTCATCGAAGGTCAGCAGTACCGGTTTCGGTGGCAGCGTGGCGCGCCCCAGGGAGGCGTCGATCACCTGCGACAGCGACACCGGGTGGTAACCGTGTGCCCCCAGCCAGTCCAGATGGGCGGCGAAGTTCTGCGTGTTCACCGCATAGGTATCGGCATCCCCCTTGGCTGCGACCTGGTCGCGGATGTCGTGGTAGCTGAGGATCAGCAGGCCGTTGTCGATCGCATCGAGATGCAGGGCCTGCTGCGCGAAGGCCGGCGGCGCAGCCGACAGCAGCAGGAGCACGATCAGGCGCAGGATGCGGGTCATGTCAGTCTCCCCAGCGCAGTGCGGCTTCGAAGCCGATATGGCGTTCGCGATGGCCGTCGTAGACCGGCCGCGACCAGCGCACGCCATACTCGAACACGCGGCCCTGGCCCAGCTGCCACTCGTGCATGTATGACACCGACGGCACCAGTGCACTGCCGAAGCCCTCCTGCCAGTAATCGCCCAGCGAGACGGTCAGCCGGTGGCGGAAGTGGCGTTCGTAGTGGCGCCACAACTGCTGGTCGATGCGCAGGCCGATCTCGACCATGCGATCACGCTTCGGGTTGAAGTAGGGAGCATCATCACGGCTGCCGCGACTGGTGTAGGCACTGCCCAGGCTATCGATCAGCCACCGTGGGCGTGTCAGTAGCCGCTGCTCGACGCTGGTGCTGAACAGTTCGCGATGGTTGCCATCGTCGTAGCGGAAGCGGCTGGCGCCGAACATCCAGTGCGTGCGTTCGCTGCGCCGGTAGTCGACCTGCGCGCTGACGCTGTCGGCAGTGATGCCGGCCACGCGCGCCTGCATTGATGCATCCGGATCATTGCGTGCGGCGGTCAGTCCGGCATGCCAGTAGTCGTTGAACTGCCAGCCCGCGCCGACGCGCAGGCCGGTATCACCGATGTGGTCGTTGGCGCGCAGCACTGCAGCTTCCGCATCCAGACGGCCGAATCGGTAGCGTACGCCCGCGCCCAGCCACAGCGGGTCGATGCGCTGGTCCTGGAAATCGACCGAGCGCCGGTCGGCGAAGGCGAACAGCCGCCAGCGATCGTCGAGTACGGGTGTCTGGACTTCCATGCCATAGCGGCGGTCGTCGTTGCCCAGTGGCGAGGTGCCACCACCGCCGGAACTGCGTCCGATGTCGGTCCATGCCTTCAGCTGCCAACCGCGGTGCGCGCGCCAGGCCTGGTCCATGCGTTCGACGGCGGGCTGGGTGGGGTAGCGCGCGACCAGATCGTCGTGCAGCGGTCGCGCCAGGTCATCGCGTTGCAGGGCGACGTAGGCTTCCTGCATGCCCAGCCGTGGCTCGATGTCGCGCGGGTCCAGCGCATGCGCCATCTGTTGCCGTTGCAGCGCCCTGCGTGGCCAGCCGCGCATCATGTACATGCTGCCCAGCGCGCTCTGCAGGCCGCCGTTGCCCGGTGCGATGTCGACCATCGATTCCAGATCGCGCTGCGCGGTGGGCAGGTCACCGCTGTAGGCGCGCACCATCGCCAGGTTGAGGTCGGCTTCGTAGCGCGACCAGTTTGGATACGGCGACTTGCCGTTGCTCCAGCGCCAGGCAGGTTCCTTGTCGCGCCACGCCTGCAGCAGGTCGACGGCCTTTTCCTGCTGCTCGCTTTCCAGGTAGGCGTAAGCCAGTTCCGAATGCGAGGCGTCGCGCGTCGGATCGCCTGCGACGGCCGCCTGCAGCACCGGAATGGCTTCTTCCGGATGCAGCGTGCCCATCAGCGAATCGCCGACCGCAGGCAGAACATAGTCGGGCAGGGCATGGCCTTCAGCCTGCAGTGCGCGGGCTTCCTCTCGCACCTGCGCATGGCGGCCCAGCCGGTTGAGCAGGATCAGCCGGTCCATGCGGATGCGCAATGGCGCCTGCACAGGTGGGGTGCCTTCGCTGCCCAGATAGCGCTGCATGCGCGCCAGGGTCGATTCGGCTTCTTCCAGCCGGCTGTCTTCGCTGCTGCTGTAGGCCAGGTTCCAGACCACCAGCTTGGCCAGGTAGTCGCCTTCGATGCGTTGCTTCTGAGCAGCGTCGAACAGTTGCGGGCGCTGCTGGTACAGCTCCCAGGCGCGCCAGGCATTGCCGATGTCGCCCAGGGTCAGCACGCGCAGCTTGAACAGCAGGTCGTCGTTGGGCTGCTGCTGGCTGGCGCGCTCGATCGCGCCGAGCGCATCCAGCCAACGGGCCTGGTCGCGGTAGCGGCCGATCTCGGCCAGGGCCGCCTCGCGGTCAGGCGGGGCAGCGCTGCTGGCCCAGGCCAGGGCGGTACAGGCAAGGCCGACGCAGAGCGCCAGCCGGCGGTGGACAACCATTGGGGACCCCCTTGGCTTCCGAACCAGACAACCTGAAAAATGTGACGCACATCACATGCCAGATTTTGGGATGGCCGTGGCCTGCGTCACTCCCCTCGCGAACTCCCATCCAGCAGGGATGGGCGAAACCAGGACAGCGACCTGCAATGTCTTGTCTGAAACGAGAGTCCCCCGCACACCGAGTGGTGGCCTGGGCGGCGCTGCCGCCCCCATGCCCGATGCCGGCACGCGGCAAGGATGGGCATTCGTGGGCACTATCCGCCCGGAATTGTCAGCCCGGCGTCAAAATGCGCAGACGGGCTGACGAGCGGTAGGTGGGGCCGGTTGCGAGGCCCCACGTGGCTTACCAGAGGTCTTCCAGCTTGCGCGGCTTGCAGGCCACCCAGGAGGCGCACAGCATCAGGGTGGCGCAGCCGAACAGGAAGCTGAATGGGATCGTCCAGCCGTCGCTGACGGTGTGCAGCCAGCCGACCAGGAACGGCCCCAGGCAGCTGAAGCTGTAGCCCACGCCCTGCATGAACCCGGACAGCGCGGCCGAGCCGGTGGGGGTGCGGGTGCGCAGGTTGATCAGGGTCAGCGCCAGCGGGAAGGTGGACGGACCGACGCCGAGCAGGCAGGCCCACAGCAGCGGCGCCTTCATCGGGGCCACAAGCAGGCCGGTGAAGGCGATCACGAACGAGAAGAAACCGATCAGCACCAGCGGGAACGGGTTCTGCAGGCGCACCGCCATCGACGGAATGACCAGCGACGGCAGCAGGCCCAGTGCCGAGAACACGGCGACCATCACGCCGCCGAACGCGGGCGTGCCACCGGCCTCGACCACGATGCGCGGCAGCCAGGTGAACATCGAATAGGTCATCAGCGAGGTCATGCCGAACATGAGCGTCATGCTCCAGCCCAGCGACGTGCGCCAGACCTTGCCGTGCGGCTGTGCGGTGGGATCGGTGGCGTCGGCCTGCGGCTTCGGTGCGCGCCTGGCCAGCAGCAGCCACGGCAGGGCGGCGGCCAGCGCCAGCAGCGCCCACATGCCCAGCGACACGCGCCAGCCCGCAGCATTCGCCACCGGCACTGCCAGCAGCGCCGGCAGCATCGTGCCCAGCTGCAGCACGCTGATGTACAGCGTGCTCATGGTGCCAACCTTGTTGGCGAAATAGCGCTTCACCAGCGGCGGCACCACCACGTTGCCGATGCCCATGCCGGCCAGTGCAACCACCGAACCGAGCAGCAGCGTGCCGACGTTGCCGGCGCTGGAACGCAGCAGCAGGCCGGCCATCGCCATCACCATCGCCAGCAGCGTGGTGCGTTCCAGGCCCAGGCGCCGCGCCAATGCCGGCGTGGCCACGCCGAACAGCGCGAACGAGGCGGTCGGCAGCATGCCCAGCACGCCGGTCATGGTGGTGCCGAAGCCGAACTGCTGGCCGAGCACGTCCAGCAGCGGGGTGATCGAGGTGACCGCAGTGCGCAGGTTGACCGCTGCCAGCAGGATCGCGGCAAACGCGAGGACACGACCGTGCAGCAGCGACGGCGAATCGGAAGGGGAGGAACTCATCGGTGGTCCTTGCAGGTGTCGCACGCCGCAGCAACGGCATGCAGCGCCGGCATCGGTCTACGCCGAAGCGGCAGGTGGGGGGGCTGCAGGAGGGCCGGCAGCGCGGCCATTGTACGTGCGCTGCGCGGCAAGGTCCCGTCACGCGGGCGGCCTGGCGCTTGATACAAAAAAACCCGGAGGACAGTGATGTCTTCCAGGCTTCTTGGTGACCACCGAAGTGGTCGGGGAGACAGGATTCGAACCTGCGACCTCTACGTCCCGAACGTAGCGCTCTACCAGACTGAGCTACACCCCGAAGGGAGCCGCCTATTCTAGCGATTCACCCCGATGGCGGCAAGGGGTGAATGCTGTTTTCTTCACACTGCCGAAGCAGTACCACTTCAGGGAACAAAAAAGCCTGGACGACTTCACCAGGCTTCAATGCGACCACTTGAGTGGTCGGGGAGACAGGATTCGAACCTGCGACCTCTACGTCCCGAACGTAGCGCTCTACCAGACTGAGCTACACCCCGAAGGAGCCGCCTAAGATACCGTGTGAAGGCCAAGGCGGCAAGGTTTTTTTACAGCTCAGCGACGATTTTCTTTCTCGATGCGGTTCTGCTCGCGGGCTTCGAACCACATGCCATTGAGGATGGCCACCGTCGAGGCGAGGCCGGCGCCGAGAATCCAGGCGAAATACCACATGATCAGTCTCCTTCATTCCGGGTAGGTGCCGACCGTTGGTCGGCACACGTGCAAGCAATCAATATGCGTTCGGGTTGTTGCCCATCTCATCGGTGGTGGTCTTGCCCTTCAGCACGCGATACACCCAGGTGGTGTAGGCGAGGATGATCGGCAGGAACACCGCCGTGGCCAGCAGCATGATCCACAGGGTCAGGTGGCTGGACGAGGCATCCCACACGGTCAGGCTGGAAGTGGGCTGGCTCGAGGACGGCAGCAGGAACGGGAAGATGGCGAAGCCGACGGTCAGGATGATGCCGGCGATGGCCGCACCGGAGGCGATGAAGGCCAGGCCACCGCGACGGGCCCGCAGCAGCACCGCACTGGCCAGCAGGCCGGCCAGGCCCAGCAGCGGGGCCAGGATCGTGGCAGGCATCGTGCTGTAGTTGCGCATCCAGCCACCGGCGGCACCGAGTTCGGCCGCCTTCAGCAGCGGATTGGTGGCGCCATCGGTGACCACCTGCGAGGTGATCTGGTAACCCGGCAGGCCAAATGCCACCCAGGCGCCACCGACGGCGAACAGCACGAAGGCGATGATCGCCGCGATGCTGCCGAAGCGGGCTGCACGCTCGGCCACCGGGCCGTCGGTCTTGATCACCAGCATGGCGGCACCGTGGGCGACCAGCATCGACACGCTGAGCAGGCCGGCCAGCAGCGCAAAGGGCATCAGCAGGCCGAAGAACGAGCCGGTGTAGAAGATGCGCATGCTGTCATCGAAGTGGAACGGCACGCCCAGCACCACGTTGCCCACCGCCACGCCCATGATCAGCGCCGGGATGAAGCCGCCGATGAACAGCGCCCAGTCCCAGGTGTTGCGCCAGCGCTCGCTGGGCATCTTGCTGCGGAACTTGAAGCCGACCGGGCGCAGGATCAGGGCGAACAGGATCACGAACATCGCCAGGTAGAACCCGGAGAAGCTGACCGCATACAGCGGCGGCCAAGCGGCGAAGATCGCACCGCCACCAAGCACCAGCCATACCTGGTTGCCTTCCCAGACCGGGCCGATGGTGTTGATCACCAGCCGGCGCTCGGCATCAGTGCGGGCGACGAAAGGCAGCAGGGTGCCTACGCCGAGGTCGAAACCATCCATCACGGCGAAGCCGATCAGCAGGATGCCGAGCAGCAGCCACCAGATCACGCGCAGCGTGGTGTAGTCCAGAAGAATGAAATCCATCTTGGTTCTCCTGCCTCAGGCCTGGCCGGCGGCCGGCGCCGAGGCATTGTGGGAAGCATGCGGCTGGGGCGACTGCAGCGACGGCAGTACCTCGTCCGGGCCCTTGCGGATCGCCTTGAGCATCAGCTTGATCTCGACCACGATCAGCGCGGTGTAGATCGCGGTGAAGCCGGCCAGGGTCAGCACGATTTCATGCAGGGCCAGGCCCGATGCCGCATAGAAGGTCGGCAGCACGCCGTCGACCGCCCACGGCTGGCGACCATATTCGGCGACGAACCAGCCACACTCGATCGCGATCCACGGTGCCGGCAGCGTCCACAGGGCCAGCTTGAGGAACCAGCGCTTGTCCTGGAAGTTGTTGCGGCAGGAGTAGTAGAAGGCCAGTGCGAAGAAGGCGATCAGGTAGAAGCCCAGGCCGGCCATCACGCGGAAGGTCCAGAACAGCGGCATCACGCGCGGAACGGTGTCCATCGCCGCCTGCGAGATTTCCTGCGGGGTGGCGTTGAGGATGTCATCGCGGTAGCGCTTGAGCAGCAGGCCGTGGCCCAGGTCCTGCCAATGGCGGTCGAACATTTCGCGCGCCTCGACGTCGTTCTTGTTCGCACGCAGGCGTTCCAGCGCACCGTAGGCCAGCTGGCCGCCGCGCACGCGGTGTTCGGCGCGCTCGACCAGTTCCAGGATGCCCGGAATCGGCTGGTTCAACGAGCGGGTGGCGATCAGGCCCATCAGGTACGGGATCTTCACCGCGTAGTCGTTCTGGTGGGTTTCCTGGTTCGGGATGCCGAAGGCGGTGAAGTCGGCCGGCGCACGCTCGGTCTCCCACATCGCTTCGATCGCGGCCAGCTTCATCTTCTGGTGCTCGCTGGCGGCGTAACCGCTCTCGTCACCCAGCACCACCACCGACAGCGAGGACAGCAGGCCGAACGCCGCGGCCACCGCGAACGAACGGCGGGCCAGGTCCTTGTGCTTGTTGCGCAGCAGGAACAGGGCGCTGATCGCCATCACGAACACCGCGCCGGTCACGTAGCCGGCGCTGACGGTGTGCACGAACTTGGCCTGCGCCACCGGGTTGAACACCACGGCCATGAAGTCGACGACTTCCATGCGCATGGTTTCCGGGTTGAACACTGCGCCGGTCGGGTTCTGCATCCAGCCGTTGGCGATCAGGATCCAGATGGCCGACAGGTTGGTGCCCAGCGCCATAAGCCAGGTCACCATCAGGTGCTTGACCTTGGTCAGGCGGTTCCAGCCGAAGAAGAACAGGCCGACGAAGGTGGCTTCCAGGAAGAAGGCCATCAGGCCTTCGATGGCCAGCGGCGCACCGAAGATGTCACCCACGTAGTGGCTGTAGTAGGACCAGTTCATGCCGAACTGGAATTCCATCACGATGCCGGTGGCAACGCCCATGGCGAAGTTGATGCCGAACAGGACGCCCCAGAACAGGGTCATCCTGCGCCAGATCTCCTTGCCGGTCATCACGTACACGCTCTCCATGATGGCCACCATGAAGGACAGGCCGAGGGTGAGCGGTACGAATAGGAAGTGGTACATCGCGGTCAGCGCGAATTGCAGCCGCGACAGTTCTACGACTGTCTGATCAATCATGGCCTGGCTACCTCGTGGATAGTGCCGTTGCAGGTGGCGGGAAGGGTGGTCTACGACGTGAATGATGTGACCGACTACTTCAAACAGCCTTGATCCAGATCAATGTATGAACAGGTGCCCCGGTTGATCGTATGCCAACCTGATGAAGACTGCGACCGCTGGCCGCAGAGGCCGGCTATTGCCTGCGCCTACAATGCCGTGTCTCCCCCGTTGCCCGTGAAGACCCCTTGAGCGCTGCCGAAACGACCCCCGACGGCCTGTCCCCGGAAGCTGAAACCGCCCGCCAGCGGCGTGCCCGCACGGCCTGGCTGGCCGATCTGGCACGCTCCGCCCGGGGCCGCCAGCGTCTGGCAGCCCTGTGCATCAGCCTGTCCGGCGCGCTGTTGATCGGCCAGGCCGCCGCCATCGCCTGGCTGGTGCAGCAGGTACTGGTTGAGCGCGCACCGCTGGCCTCGGGGCTGCCGGTGCTGGGTGGGCTGGCCGTGATCCTGGTGCTGCGCACCTTGCTGGGCAGCGCCACCCAGGCCGCTGCCGGTGACGTGGCCGATGCCGCCCGCCTGGCACTGCGCGAACGCGTGTTCGCGCGCCTGCTGGGCCATGGCCCGCTGTGGCTGCGGCAGCGCCGCACCGGTGAACTGGGCGAACTGATGCTGCACCACGGTGATGCGATCGAGAGCTATTACAGTGGCTTCCTGCCGGTACGCACCGAAGTGGTGGTGGTGCCGCTGCTGATCCTGGCCGCCGTGGCCTGGGTCGACTGGGTGGTGGCACTGATCCTGCTGTTCACCGCGCCGCTGGTGCCGTTCTTCATGATGCTGGTGGGCTGGGGCGCTGAAGCCGCCGGCCGCGCGCAGCTGGGTGAGCTGGCGCGCATGAGCGGTCATTTCGCCGACCGGATCAAGGGCCTGGGCCTGCTGCGCCTGTATGGCCGCGGTGACGCCGAGCTGGAGGGCATCGAGGCTGCCGCCGAAGGCGTGCGCGTGCGCACGCTGAAGGTGCTGCGCATCGCGTTCCTGTCGTCCACGGTGCTGGAATTCTTCGCCTCGGTGAGCGTGGCGATGGTGGCGCTGTACCTGGGCCTGAGCTATCTGGGCATGATGTCGCTGCATGCAGCGGTGCCGACGCTGGGCGCGGGCCTGTTCTGCCTGCTGCTGGCGCCGGAGTTCTATGCGCCGCTGCGACGGCTGGCCGCGCACTACCACGATCGTGCCAATGCACTGGCTGCCGCCGCCGAAGTGGAGCGCCTGCTGCAGTCGCTGCCGGACGAGCAGGGCCTGATCGAAAACGAGGTTGCACCGCTGGCAGTCGAGCCGGCCGAGGCCGCCTTGCCACCACTGCAGGCACAAGGGCTGGTGCTGCGCCCGTTGGGTGCGCCGCAGGATGTGCTGCAGGATCTGGACCTGCTGCTGGAGCCGGGCCAGCGCCTGGCCCTGGTCGGTCCCAGCGGCTCCGGCAAAAGCACGCTGTTGGAGGCGCTGGCCGGCTGGTTGCCACCGCGTGCCGGCAAGCTGCAGTTGCGGCCCGGCGTGCAGGTCGCCTATGCCAGCCAGCGACCGTACCTGTTCCATGGCAGCATCGCCGAGAACCTGCGCCTGGCCGATCCCGGCGCCAGCGATGCGCGGTTGCGCGCGGTGGCCGAGGCTTCGCAGGTCCTGCAGTTCGCGCAGCGCCTGCCGCAGGGATTGGACACGGTGATCGGCGAGCGCGGCTTCGGCCTGTCCGGTGGCGAAGCCCGCCGCATCGGCCTGGCCCGCCTGCTGCTGCGTGACCCGCAGGTGCTGCTGCTGGATGAACCCACGGCCTTCCTCGATGCCGATACCGAAGCGGCCCTGCTGCGCAGCCTGGCCGCGTATGCACGTGGCCGCAGCGTGGTGGTCGCCACCCACAGCCCGGCGGTGATCGCCTGGGCCGACCGTTGCCTGCTGTTGCCGGAAGGCCGCCTGGTCGAGCCGGCACAGGCGGTGCGCGCATGAGCCGTTCGCCCGATTCGTTGCGCGCGGTGTTCCTGCGCCATCGCCCGCGCCTGTTGCTGACCGTGCTGTTGCTGTGGACCACGATGCTGGCAGGCACCGCGTTGCTCGGCCTGTCGGGTGGCTTCCTCACCGCAGCCGCGCTGGCAGGTGCAGCCGGCCTCGGCCAGGGCTTCAATTTCTTCTCACCGTCGGCCGGAATCCGCGGCCTGACCATGGCGCGCATCGTGTCGCGCTACTTCGAAAAGCTGGTTGGCCACGATGCCACGCTGCGCATTGCCCGTGACCTGCGCGTGTGGTTCTTCCGCCGCGCGTTGCCACTTGCCCCGGCACGGTTGGGGGCTACGCGTACCGGCGAGCTGCTGGCGCGGCTGCTGGGGGACATCGGCGAAGTGGATGGGCTGCTGGTGCGCGCGATCGGGCCGCTGGTGGCGCTGGGCGCGCTGTCACTGGTGGCGGTCGCCTCGGCGGCGCTGATCCTGCCCTCGGCAGCGATGCTGCTGGCGGTGCTGGCACTGCTGATCGCCTTCGGTGTGCCGTGGCTGGGCGTGCGTGGCCACGACGATGAAGAGGCGGACCGTGCCGCGCACCGCGCCGCATTGCGCACCGCCGCGTTCGAAGGGCTGGAAGGGGCCGGTGATCTGGCCGCGCTGCATGCCGATGCGGCCTGGCAGCTGAAGGTGCGCGTGGCCGCCAAGCAGCTGGCCTCGCGGGATCGTCGTCGGCGCTGGCGCCTGATCGCGGCCTCGACCCTGCACGGCCTGGTCGCCGGGCTGGGGCTGGTGGCGATGCTGGCGTTGGCCCTGCATGCGGCCGAACAGCAGCGCATCGCGCCGGAAATGGCCGCAGGCCTCGTGTTCCTGACCGTGGCGCTGATCGAACTGTGGGCCGGCATGGGCCTGGCCTGGCAGTCGCTGCAGTCCGGGCGCATTGCTGCCGATCGCCTGCAGGCCATCGTCGAACAACCGCCGACGGTGCAGGATCCGCAGGCGCCGCAGCCGGTGCCGCAGGCGGCGCGCGTGCATTGGGATGACGTGCACTTCCAGTGGCCCGGCGCGGCGCGGCCGGTGTTATCCGGCCTGCAGCTGACCTTGGCGCCGGGCGAGCGGATCGCGATTCGCGGCGACAGCGGCAGTGGCAAGACCACCCTGTCGAGCCTGCTGCTGCGGCTATGGGATCCGCAACAGGGGCGAATCACCTATGGTGGCCGTGACCTGCGCGACGTCGCCCAGGCCGAGTGGCACCGCCAGCTCGCCTGGCTGCCGCAGAACGCACCGGTTTTTGCCGGCACGGTGGCCGAGAACCTGCGGCTGGGTGATCCCGATGCCAGCGATGCCGCGTTGTGGTCGGTGCTGCGTCGCGTGCGCCTGGGTGACTGGGCCGAGCGCAACGGTGGCCTGCAGGCCTGGGTCGGCGAGAACGGCGCAACGATGTCGGCAGGCCAGGCGCGACGGCTGGCGCTGGCGCGCGCGCTGTTGCGCACTGCGCCGATCCTGCTGCTGGACGAACCGACCGAAGGCCTGGACGTGGATACCGCACGTGCGTTGCTGCAGGACCTCTCCGGGTTGCTGGACGGGCGCAGCCTGCTGATGATCACCCACGACGACCTGCCGGACGGCGTGGTGGATGCGCAGTACCGGGGGGGTGTGGGGTGTGTGGTACGCGAAGCGTGAAGGGTTGGGCCGGCCGCGGGCCGGCAACCTCATGGCGCTTGATATGGATACGCAATTGCCGGCCAGCGGCCGGCACTACCCATTCGAACGGTTACCGCGAGAACTCGCGCAGCATCACCGCGATCGAGGCCACGTTGGCCAGCACGCACAGCCAGAACACCCACTGAAATCCGGCTTTGCGATGCTTGTGGCGGAACAGCGCCTGGCCCAGCAGCGCGCCCGGCCAACCGCCGGCAAAGGCCAGCAACTGCAGTGTGCGCTCGGGAACACGCCACTGCTTTCGCTGCGCCGCGCGCTTGTCGTGGCCGTACAGGCCGAACGACACCGCGCTGGCGAGCAGGCACCAACCGCCCAGCCACAGCGGCAGCACGCCGCTGACCGTCAGTGCGATCAACGCACCGAACGCGGCCAGCGCGAGGTTACGCCGCCATGCCACTTACAGCGCGTCGAGGAAGCCGCGCACGGCCGGGCCGAAACGCTCGAAATCGACGAGGAAGGCGTCATGGCCCTGTGGCGACTCCAGGCCGATGAAGCGCGCGTCGGCACCGCCTGCGCGCAGGCCGTCGGCGACCTGTTGCTGCTGCTGCACCGGGAACAGGATGTCGGTGTTGGCGCCGATCGCCAGCGCCTTCTCCACCCGGATCTTCGCCAGACCGGCCAGCACATCACCGTCGGCGTATTCGGCCAGGTCGAACCAGTCCATCGAGCGGCTCAGGTAGAGGTAGCAGTTCGGATCGAAGAAGCGCACGAAGCGCCGGGCATGGCCTTCCAGGTAGCTTTCCACCTGGAATTCCAGGCCGAACGGATCGTCGTCGGCCTGGTCCGAATCCAGCCGCACGCGGCCGAAGCGGCCATCCCATTCCAGTGCCGAGCGGTAGGTGATCACGCCCAGCTTGCGCGCCATGCGCATGCCGGACTCGGGGTACTCGGCATCGTCGTAGCGACCGCCATTCCAGCGCGGATCAAGGCGGATCGCCTCGCGCTGCAGCGAGCGGATCGCGATCGAGAACGGCAGTGCCTGCGCGCTGCCGGAAATGTTGACGTGGCTGCGCGCGATGCCCGGGTGCAGCATCAGTACCGCCAGCGCGGTCATGCCGCCCATTGAATTGCCGACCACGCAGGCCAGCTGTTCGATGCCCAGTGCACGCACGACTTCAATGGCGGCGCGTGCGCCGTCTTCGATCGACAGCTCGGGAAAGTCCAGGCGGTAGGGTTCGCCGTTGGCAGGATTGAGCGAGGCCGGACCGGTCGAGCCCTTGCAGCTGCCCAGCGAGTTCACGCAGACCACGAACCAGCGGCCGGTATCGATCGGCTTGCCCGGGCCAACCATCGTTTCCCACCAGCCTGGTGCCGGGTTGGCCTCGTTGGCCGCCGCATGCGCGTCCGGCGACAGCCCGGTCACGATCAGGATCGCGTTGCTGGCGTCGGCAGCCAGTGTTCCCCAGGTTTCGTAGGCCACGCGTGCGCCATGCAATGCGCCACCGCGCTTGAACGGGAATGGCGAGGGCAGGGCGTGGAAGCGGGTGCCGGGCGGGATGAATTCGGTCATGCAGTCATTCTAGCGGGGCCGCATGTGGAGCTGGCGACACGCTGGTTTCCATCGGCGATGCCCCCGGCAGTGCCGTGCGGCGCGTCAAGGGAACCGCAGTTCCACCACGCCTTGATGTGGCAGGCTCACCTTCACCGGAACGCTCTGCAGGTCGTCCTCGCTGCGGTTGGCGCTGCCGCTGCGCGAGATGCGTGCCAGCACTTCCACTTCGCGATGGGCCGACAGCGGTGCGGTGGGCATCGGGCTGTCACCGTCGCCCAGCCCGACCGTGGCCGGGAAACCTGCCAGGGGCAGCTTGCGCGCGGCCACCGGCATCGGCGGTCCACCCACGGCGCGGGCCAGTACGAACACCTGGGTGCTGGCGGGCCACTCGGCGTTCTCCAGCGCAGGCAACTGCACGCGCACCTGCAGCAGCGCCGGTGGCGCCGCAGCGGCGGCATCGGGCGCCTGGCCGGCGGCCTCGCGGGCGATGGCGATCTGTGCCTGCAGCGCCTGCGCAGCACCCGGTTCAAGCCGTGGCAGCAGGCCGCTCCAGACGTCGGCAGCCTCGGCATTCTTTCCGCGTTGGCGCAGGGCGATGCCCAGTAGCCAGCTGGCGCGCTCGGCGTCCGGGGCCAGCGTGCGCGCCTGCTGCAACCAGGCCATTGCGGTGTCATCGAACTGCTTGCCGGCATCAGCCTGCGCGCGTGCTTGTGCGGCTTCCACCAGCACGCCCGGATCATCCGGTGCCAATGCGGCGGCCCTCGCGAAGGCGTCTGCCGCGGCCGAGACATTGCCCAGTTCGGCCTGCGACCGGCCCAGCAGTGCCCAGCCATCAGCCCGCTGCGGGTCGCGCTTCAGTGCGTCCTGCAGGGCCTGCACGCCATCGCGCAGGGTGGCTGCCGATGGCGTCGGTTGTACCTGTGCCGCACGCGGATCACCAACCAGCAGATACAGGCAGGCACCGGCCACGCCCAGCGCGAGCACGCCCACCACGAAACCGCGGCGACCGTGGTGGCGCAGCGGCCACAGCACCAGCGCCGCCATCAGTGCGGCCACCAGTCCAGCCAGCATCGGCAGCCAATGGCTCACCATCCGTCTCCTTCATCGGTCTTGCTGGCGGGGGCGGCAGCAACCGTGCGGCCACGGCGGCGGACGATGCCCAGTACCACCAGCGCGCCGGCGCCCAGCACCAGCAGCGGACCGCCCCACAGCAGCCAGGTGCCCGGCTGTAGAGGCGGTTGATAGAGCACGAACTCACCGTAGCGGGCGACCAGGAACTGCTTGATCTGCGCGTCGTCGTGGCCCTGCTGCATCAGCTGCAGCACCTCGCGGCGCAGGTCCTGCGCGATCTGCGCGTTCGAATCGGCCAGCGACTGGTTCTGGCACTGCACGCAGCGCAGTTGTGCGGCCAGGTCATGGAAGCGGCGTTCTTCGGCGCCATCGCGGAACTGCAGTGGCTGCGGATCATGCAACGGCTGCTGCGCCAGCACGGCCAGGGGCAGCATCAGAAGCAGCAATGCCAGCAGCCAGCGCATGGGCTCAGGGCGCCGTGTGCAGCGTGCTGCCGGCATTGCCCTGGGCCTTCTCGATCTTCTCCAGTGCCGGGATCAACTTCTCGTCGACCACGCGCTGGGTCATCGCACCGCTGTACTTCCAGCGCACGACACCGCTGCCATCGACCAGGAAGGTTTCAGGTGCCGCGGTCACGCCCCAGTCGATCGCGGTGCGGCCTTCCACGTCGCTGAGCACGACCATGAACGGGTTGCCCAGCTGTTCCAGCCAATGCAGGGCATCGGTCGGTTCATCCTTCCAGTTGTAGCCGATCACGCGCACGCGCTTGCTCTCGGCGAAACGGGTCAGCACCGGGTGTTCCTCGCGGCAGGCCGCGCACCAGCTGCCCCACACGTTCAACAGGTAAGGCGCGCCGCGCAGTTCGTCGCTGTGCACGATCATTTCCGGGTCGTGCAGCACCGGCAGCGCGAACGCCGGCGCCGGCTTGTCGATCAGCGCGGATGGCAGCACGTCGCGCTGCGGGTCACCCGATTTCATCACCCCGTAGATCATCAGCCCGAGCAGGCCGAAGAAGAACAGCACGCCGATCACGATGGCTACCGGCGGCAGCGGGCGGGAGGGGCGCGGGGTTGGGGACTCGGACATGGGAACTCCTACGGACGACGGAAGCGGCGGTCGGCGGCGGTGATGAATCCGCCCAGGGCCATCAGCAGCGCGCCCAGCCAGATCCAGCGCACGAACGGCTTGATGTGCACCCGGACCGCCCATGCATTGTTGCCCAGCGGCTCGCCCAATGCCACGTAGACATCACCATCGAAGCGTGCATCGATGCCGGCCTCGGTCATCACCTGGCCGCCGCTGGCGTACTGGCGCTTCTCCGGATGCAGCAGGGCCAGCTCGCGGCCGTCGCGGAACACGCGCAGGTGGCCGCGGTCGGCGATGAAGTTCGGTCCTTCGCGATGGTCCACGCCCTCGAAGCGTACTTCGTGGCGGCCGACCACCACCTGCTGGCCCGGTGCCAGCGCCACTTCACGCTGTACATTGAGGGCTTCCACCAGCAGCGCACCGGCCAGGAACACGGCGATGCCGGCATGGGCGACGATCATGCCGAGCATTTCGGCGGTGAAGCGGCCATTGCCGCGCAGTCGCTGCCAGACGAAACGTGCGGTACCGAAGCCGACCCAGACCGCGGCAGCGACACCGAGACCGGCCTTCCAGCCGTTCTGCGGCGCCTGCCACCAGGCCAGCGCACCCAGCAGCACCGCCAGCCCCAGCCAGGGTGCCAGCAGCGCGAACGAGCGCGAGGGCTGGTCGCGTTGCCACTTCACCAGCGGGCCGAACGGCAGCAGCAGGATCATCGGTGCCATCAGCAGCAGGAACAGGCTGCCGAAGTAGGGCGGGCCGACCGAGATCTTGCCCAGCGACAGTGCATCGGCCAGCAACGGATACAGTGTGCCGAGCAGCACCATCGCGCAGGCGGTGGCCAGCAGCAGGTTGTTGGCCAGCAGCAGGGTCTCGCGCGAGGTGGCGGTGAAGCCACGGCGCGGATCGTCGGCGTCCACGCTGAGCTGGCTGGCGCGCAGTGCGTACAGCAGCAGGCTGCCGCCGACCAGCACCGACAGGAACACCAGGATGAACAGGCCGCGCGACGGATCTGCAGCGAACGAATGCACGCTGGTCAGCACACCGGAGCGCACCAGGAAGGTGCCGAGCAGCGACAGCGCGAAGGCCGCGATCGCCAGCAGAAGGGTCCAGCTGCCGAAAGTGCCGCGCTTCTCAGTGACCGCCTGCGAATGGATCAGTGCCGCACCGACCAGCCACGGCATGAAGCTGGCATTTTCCACCGGGTCCCAGAACCACCAGCCGCCCCAGCCCAGCTCGTAATACGCCCACCAGCTGCCCAGCGCGATGCCCAGGGTCAGGAAGCCCCAGGCGACGTTGGTCCACGGCCGCGTCCAGCGCAGCCAGCGCGCGTCGACGCGGCCTTCCAGCAGTGCCGCCACCGCGAACGCGAACGGCACAGCAAAGCCCACGTAACCGATGTACAGCATCGGCGGATGGATGATCAGGCCCGGGTCCTGCAGCAGCGGGTTGAGATCACGGCCTTCCAGCGGGGCCGGATTCAGGCGCAGGAACGGGTTGGAGGTGAAGATCAGGAAGGCGAGGAATCCGACGCTGACGATGCCCATCACCGCCAGTACACGCGCCTGCACCGGTGCCGGCAGGTGCCGCGAGAACAGCGCCACCGCGCCGGTCCACAGCGCCAGCACCAGCGCCCACATCAGCAGTGATCCCTCGTGCGCACCCCACACCGCCGAGTAGCGGTAGATCATCGGCAGCAGCGAATTGGAGTTCTCGGCCACGTAGCGCACCGAGAAGTCCTGCTGCACGAACGCAGCGGTGAGCACCGCGAAGGCGCCGGCGAGCAGCAGCAGCTGTGCGAAGGCGGCTGGCCGTGCCACCGCCATCCATGCCGTGTTGCCGCGATGCGCGCCGACCAGCGGCAGGCCGGCCTGCAGCAGCGAGGCGAGCAACGCGCACAACAACAGGATCTGACCCAGTTCGGGCAGCACTCAGCGCACCTCGGGTGCCGTCACCGGCACGTCATGCTTGCGATGGGCGTCGCCCATCTTGTCGGCCACTTCCTTGGGCACGTACTTCTCATCGTGCTTGGCCAGCACCTCGTCGGCGACGAACACATCGTCCTGCAGGCGGCCACTGGCGACCACTGCGGTGCCTTCGGCGAACATGTCCGGCAGGATCCGCGACGTGGTCACCGCCAGCTGGGCATCGCCGTCGGTCACTTCAAAACGTGCTTCCAGCGAACCCACCGGGCGGTTGAAGGAGCCCTTCACCACCATGCCGCCCAGGCGGAACCGCGACTGCGCATCGACATCGCCGCGCAGCACTTCCGAAGGCGTGTACAGGTAGGCGATGTTGCGTTCCAGCGCCATCGCCACCAGCGCGGTGGCCAGCCCGGAGGCGAGCAGGGCCAGTAGTACCCAGACCAGGCGGCGACGTTGTACCGGCGTCATCGTTCCAGCTCCGTCGACAGCGGCGCCGCAGCGTCCTGTTTGACGGCGCGGGTCTGCTGCCGCTGCTGGCGTGCCAGCGCCAACCGGCGTGCCACGCGCAGGCGCAGCCACGAACCGATGGCATCGGCGCCGAGTACCAGCACGAACACGGCGTAGGCGCCGATCACATAGGGCAGGTGGGTCATGATTGGGCCTCCCCGGCCGCACGTGCGGCATCGACGCGACCAGCGACCCAGGCCTTGCCGGCCTCGCGGTCGAGATTGTCGGCGCGGGCCTTGGCCAGCACCGAACCAGCGAACCAGAACTTGGTGCCGATCACCATCCACCACAGTGGCGCGATCATCGCGCTGCTGATCGCCGATTCACCGAACACGTTGATCGACTGGCGTTGGTGCAGGCCACCCCACCAGTCCACCGAATAGCGGATCACCGGCAGCAGGCTGACGCCGACGATGGCCAGCAGGCCGGCTGCGCGTGCGGCGCTGCGGCGGTCCTCGATGGCGTGATACAGGCCGATCACGCCCAGGTACAGGAACAGCAGCACCAGCTCGCTGGTCATGCGCGGGTCCCAGTCCCACCAGGTGCCCCAGGTGCCCTTGCCCCAGATGCTGCCGGTCAACAGGGTGATCAGGGTGAAGCCTGCGCCCATCGGCGCGCAGGCCATGGCCAGGATCTCGCAGACCTTGACCCGCCAGATCAGGGCGATGGCGGCATACAGCGCCATCAGCGCGAATACGAACAGGCTCATCCAGGCACTGGGCACGTGGATGTAGAGGATGCGGAAGCTGTCCAGCTGCTTGGCTTCCGGCGGCACCACCAGCAGCGCCTGCCACATGCCGACCAGCAGCACCGGCACCGCCGCGAGGTAGAACACCCGCGACCAGCGGGCAGCGAATCGGTCGAACGTGGGGGGCGAACCGAGTTGGTGGAACCAGCGGACAATCGGATTCATGCGTGGCGGCTATCCAGCAGGGGTGGATTGGCTCTCAGCTCGGTCAACTCAGAGAAATACGTATTGCAGCGGCGGTGGCCAACGGCGCCAGCACCAGCGCGACCAGCAGGCCGGCGCCCAGCATCAGCAGCGCACCGACCGGATCCTGTCCGCGCCCCGCCGCTGCCAGGCTGCCTGCACCGAACACCAGCACCGGCACGTACAGCGGCAACGACAGCAACGCCACGAGAATACCAGAGCGCCGGATGCCTACGGTCAGCGCGGCGACCACGCCACCGATCAGGCTCAGCAACGGCGTTCCCAGCAGCAACGATGCCAGCAACATCGGCAGCTGGTCATGCGGCAGATGCAGCATTTCCGCCAGCAACGGGCTGACCACGATCAGCGGCAGCGCAGTGGTGGCCCAGTGCAGCAGCACGCGCACCAGCACCAGCCAGGCCAGCGGCACCGGCGCCAGCAGCCATTGCTCCAGCGAGCCGTCTTCGGCATCGGAGCGGAACAGCGAATCCAGCGACAGCTGGCCGGCAAGCAGTACCGCCAGCCACAGCACCGCGCCGGCGGTGGCGGCCAGCAGTTGCGGTTCGCGGCCCTGGGCGAGCGCGAACAGCACCACCACCAGTACCGCGAACAGCAGCGGCTGCAACGCATCGCCGCGGCGGCGCCAGAGCAGGCGCAGGTCGCGCTTGAGCAGGGCCGCTGCGGTCTGCCACAGGCCCGGTTCGGTGCCTGGCGCGATCATGCGGTACCGCCGAGGTCGAGCTGGCGGGTACGCACCGGTGGTGCGGCATAGGCGCCGTGGGTGGTGACCAGCGCCGCGCCGCCGGCACGCAGATGCGCGGAAATCATCCGGTTAACCAGGGTGATGCCCTCCAGGTCGAGGTTGGCATAGGGTTCGTCGAGCAGCCACAGCGGCGCCGGTGACAGCCAGATGCGTGCCAGTGCCAGCCGCCGCTTCTGTCCGGCGGACAGATGCCGAACGAGAGTGTCCTCATAACCGGCCAGGCCGACAATGGCCAGCGCGTTGCCCGGCATCTGCCGTGCGCGACGGCCGTGCAGGCCGCACAGGAAATGCAGGTTCTCCAGCGTGTCCAGATCGGGCTTCAATGCGGGCAGGTGGCTGAGGTAGGCGACGTAACGCGCGCGCTCGGCATTGCCGGCCGGCCTGCCATCGATCTGCACCTGCCCGGCACCAGGCCGGGCCAGGCCCGCCAGCACGCGCAGCAGGGTGGTCTTGCCGGCGCCATTGCCGCCCTGAACCAGCAGGGCTTCGCCGGCGTCCACATGGAAGTCCAGCGGGCCGAACACCGGCTCGTCATTGCGGGAAAAGCTCAGGCCGCTGGCGGCCAGCAATGCAGGGGTGTTCAAGGGGCAAAGGTCTTCATGCCGGAGTGCGGCGGCAATTGTAGCGGTGAATTCACAGGGTAGTACCGGCCGCTGGCCGGCAGGTGCGACCCAGCGTCGCAGATTGCCTGGGGTTGCCGGCCAGCGGCCGGCACTACCGAAGCAGGGATTGCGTAAACTCAGGGGTCTGTCTCCCCATATCCCCAGGCCGATGCAACCCACCACCAAGCTGCCCAAGGTCGGTACCACTATCTTCACCGTGATGTCCCAGCTCGCCGCCGAACACGGCGCAGTCAACCTCGGTCAGGGGTTCCCGGACTTTTCCGCACCGCAGCGCCTGATCGACGAGACTGCAAAGGCGATGGCCGCCGGGCTGAACCAGTACCCGCCGATGACCGGTGTGGCGCCGCTGCGTCAAGCCATCGCGCAGAAGGCGCTGGACTGCTACGGCGCGCAGGTCGACGCGGACAGCGAAATCACCGTCACCAGCGGCGGCACCGAGGCCATCTTCAACGCCATCCATGCCGTGGTGCGTGCGGGCGAGGAAGTGATCGTGCTCGACCCGGCGTATGACTGCTATGAACCGGCGATCGATCTGGCCGGCGCCAAGGCCGTGCACGTGTCGCTGGATCCGCAGACCTTCGCCGTCGACTGGGACCGCGTGCGTGCGGCGATCACCCCGCGTACCCGCATGCTGATCGTCAACACCCCGCACAACCCGTCCGGCGCGATGCTGTCGGCGCAGGACATGCAGGCACTGGCCGAGCTGCTGCGTGGCACGCAGATCTACCTGATCTCCGATGAGGTGTACGAACACATCATCTATGACGGCCGCCGCCATGAATCGGCGCTGCGCTACCCGGAACTGCGCGAACGCGCGTTCGTCATCTCCAGTTTCGGCAAGACCTACCACTGCACTGGCTGGAAGATCGGCTATGCGATCGCCCCGCCGGCGCTGACCGCCGAGTTCCGCAAGGTGCACCAGTACAACACCTTCACCAGCTTCGGCCCGGCGCAGTACGGCTTCGCCGCGATGATCCGTGACGAGCCCGAGCACCACCTGGAGCTGGGTGCGTTCTACCAGGCCAAGCGCGACCGCTTCCGCGAGCAGCTGGCCAGCACCCGGCTGAAGGCGCTGCCGGTGCCGGGCGGCTATTTCCAGCTGGTCGACTACTCGGCCATCAGCGACCTGCCGGACCATGAGTTCGTGAAGTGGCTGACCATCGAGAAGGGCGTCACCGCCATCCCGCTGTCGCCGTTCTACGAGAATCCGCCGGCCGGCCAGCGCCTGGTGCGCCTGTGCTTTGCCAAGAATGAAGCGACCATGGACGCGGCGATCGAACGCCTGCGCCTGCTCTGAGCGGAGGCGTGAACATGCAGGACCTGCGCATTTCCCTCGTCCAGGGCGACACCCGCTGGCATGACCCGGCGGGCAACCGTGAGTACTACGGCGCGCTGCTGGCACCGCTGGCCGGCACCACCGATCTGGTGATCCTGCCGGAGACCTTCACCAGTGGCTTCTCCAATGAAGCCATCGCCCAGGCCGAAGGCATGGACGGCCCGACCGTGGCCTGGGTGCGCGAACAGGCCAAGACGCTGGACGCGGCGGTGATCGGCAGCGTGCAGCTGCGTGATGGCGAAGGCGTCTACAACCGGCTGCTGTTCGCCACACCCGACGGCGAGCTGCAGTACTACGACAAGCGCCACCTGTTCCGCTATGGCGGCGAGCACGAGCGCTATGCGGCCGGCCGCGAGCGCCTGAGCGTGGAATGGAAGGGCTGGCGGATCAATCCGCAGGTCTGCTACGACCTGCGTTTCCCGGTGTTCTGCCGCAACCGCTTCAACGTTGAACGTCCGCAGCAGATGGATTTCGATCTGCAGATCTTCGTCGCCAACTGGCCGTCGGCACGCGCCTATGCGTGGAAGACACTGCTGCGTGCACGTGCGATCGAGAACCTGTGCTTCGTTGCTGCGGTGAACCGTGTCGGCGTCGATGGCAACCAGCTGCATTACGCGGGTGACAGCGCGGTGCTGGATTTCCTCGGCCAGCCGCAGGTGGAGATCCGCGAGCGCGAGCAAGTGGTCACCACCACCATCTCGGCCGAGGCGCTGGCTGCACACCGCGCACGATTCCCGGCGATGCTCGATGCTGATGCCTTCCACCTGGACGAGCAGGCCTGAGCGACGGCCTGAACGCCGCCGCACCAGCGCGCGCGCCTGCATTCAACGTGCACGCGCGCGCTGCTAGATTCGCCGCCAGTCCGACCGAACTGGAAGTCCTGCCATGAACACGTCCTTCGCCCTGCTGCTGGGCCTGTCCGCCGCATCGCTGGCCCCGGCCGCGCACGCCGCCGGCAACCTCGACTGCGAGCTGCGCTACAACCTGTCCGGCTGGTCGCTGATCTACAAGACCGCCTCCGGCAATGGCACGGTCACCTGCAGCAACGGCGCCAGCATGCCGGTGCGCATCCAGATGAAGGGCGGCGGCCTGACCGTGGGCAAGTCGAAGATCACCAACGGGCGTGGCAGCTTCACCGGCGCGGTCAGCGTCAACGAACTACTGGGTACTTACGCCTCGGTGGGTGCGCACGCCGGTGCGGTGAAGTCCAGCAACGCGCAGGTGATGACCAAGGGCGACATCTCGCTGGCCCTGTCCGGTACCGGCAAGGGCTGGGACCTGGGCGTGGACGGCACCGCGTTCACCCTCAGCCGGCGCTGAGGCGCGACGGCTCGGCAGATCCCCAGCTGATGCGGATGTAGTGCTGTTCGGAATCGCTCAACAACCGTTCGACACCGAAACCATTCTTGAGCAGTTGTGCGGTCACGTCTTCGACGAGCTGCTCGCTGGCCATCACCTGGCTGAAGCCGAACACGAGATAGCGGCGGCCATTCTCCGAGCCGATCTGGATCGAGTTGTCGAGGTCGCGGTAGAACTGTTCGATCGGGCGCTTGGCGGCATCGGCGTTGGCGCGTGCCTGTTCGGCGGTAATGGTGATCATGGGCATCTGCCTGGTGTGGGAGAGCGCGCACGATAGCCAGCGTCCTGATGTGAATTCCGGGCGTGGCGCACAATGCCTCGTGTTTGCAGCAATTCCTAACATGCGGTGTGAGCGTCGATCCGCGCCGGAAAAGTGCCGCGCCGCGGTGAGCATCCTGCATCGACATGAAGTCATCGGGCAGGGATAGGGGCCAACCGCAGTGGAGGCGGTGCAACGCACCGCCCAGAGCGGGTCCTGCAGCTATCCGACGCTGTGGGCGCGCAGTGCATTTACGTTTCCTTGACCCTGCAGTAACCCCACAATGCCTAACAGGGACGTCCCAGCGATTCTGCTGGGATCATTGGAGACGCTGGAATGGAGTTCAGAACGTCCGTGCTGCTCGTGGCCCTCATCGCCACGCCCGCCATCGCCCACGCCGAGGTCTGCCTGTCTGACAGCGGACTCGTTGTGCCGTGTCCCAGCCTGTTGCCGCATCCGGTGACGGCCAGATTCGAGATCGGCACCCTGCCGCGTGTGGCTGGCTCGCCGTCGGAAATCTACATCACAGGCGGCGGCCAGGTGGATGGAACGAGTAATTTCTCGGTCTATGCCAATGGTCAGTTCCTGTGCCGTACCAATGACAATTACGACGGTGGCAACACCACGCCCATCCGCCATTGCACCGCGACCATCGCAACACCCGGGACCTATGTGATCTCGGCGTCGCGCAACAGTCCTGGCAACTTCCTCGCGCCGATGGACGAAGTGATCAACGTGCAGTAACCCGCTGTTCGCTGATCCAGGCCCCGGGGCAGGGACCTCGGGGCCCCTGCTGCCCGCGTGGCAGCAGGAGCGAGTCCTTCATCGTTACGATCGGCAGCCAGGCCTTCCGCCGTCGACTGACCGATCCCGCTGCAGCCACAAGGCCAGCAGGCCACACACGATGAGGGTCGGTGCCAGCAGCTGCACTGCACCGACCAACGCCATTGCCGCGCCGATCAACAGGTAGTAAAGCAGGCCGAACAGCGCGCCTGCGCTGCCGAGACAGTGTGGATAGCCGCGCAGGGCCTGGCCGAGCACATTGGGAATGGCAAGACCGAAGCCCGTCACCACCGGCACCATCGCCGCGACCAGGGCAGGGTGATCATGCAGCAGCGCGGCCAGCAGGCCTCCCGTCAGAACCAGGCCTGCGGCGATGCGGATGCGCGTGGTTGCGGCAACGCCTGCACGCAGCAGGCGGCCATTGCCCCACGCGCCCAGTGCCGAGCCCAATGCCAGCACCGCGCCGCTGGCGCCGAACCAGGTGGCTGGCCAGTGCAGGCGTGCAAACACGAAGGGGCCGAGTGCATACCAGCTGTACATCGCCACGTTGAAGGCCATCACCAGCAACGCGTGTGACCAGATCCAGCGATCGCGCAGCAGTTCCCGCAGCAGCGGCAGCATGGGCGTGTGCGGGATATGTGCAGGGCGGCTTTCGCGCAGGCCTGCCAGGCATGCGACTGCCAGCAGGACAGCTATCAGCAGCAGGCCGGACTGTACGCCGACATAGCCATTGGCGGCGACCAGCAGCGTGCCCAGTGCAAGACCGATGGCCGGGCTCAGGGCCAGGGCCATGCCGATCCAGGAGAATGCCTGGGCCAACGCTGGCCCCTGCAGATGGTCGCGCAGCACGGTCTGGGTCACCACCGAAGCGGCGGCGGCGCCGACTGCGGCCAATGCCTGGGCCAGCAGCACCTGGCCGAAGCTGCCAGCCACCAGCCCGCCCAATGCGCCCGCTGCGAAAACGCCGAGGCCACAGAGAAGGGCAGGGCGACGACCGATACGATCGGCCAGGCGCCCCCACAGCAGCACGCCTGCAGCGAAGCCGAACAGGTACAGGCTCATGGCCTGGCTGGCGGCACTCGGCGGCAGGGCGAAGCGTTCGGCCAGATCGGCCAGGGCCGGGCTGTACAGGGTCTGTGCCAACTGCGGAAACATCAGCAGTGCAATGGTGAGCAGCAACAGGCGGCGCGACATGCGGGCGCTCCAGGAACAGGGCCGCGCATTGTGGTCGCGTCCGCAATGGCGCACTCTGTATATCCTGTCATCGAATACATGAAATAAGACATGGCTTGGTTGCAGCCGGATGCACACTTCGACGCCGATGCCTGGGGCGCTCCGGTGCTGGGTATCGCGGCCTCATTGGCGGATCACGACTCGGGTTGGCACCAGCATGCGCGCGCGCAGCTGCTGTACACCCGGCAGGGCTGTACGCGCCTGACCTATGGAGATCGCGTCAGCCTGCTGCCGCCCGCGCGCGCAGCGTGGATTCCGGGTGGGCTGCGCCATCGCGCGCAGATGCGCCAGGCGGTCGACTACCGTTCGTTGTACTTCGACGCCACCCTGTCAGCCCAGCTGCCCCGCCAGCCGGCCATCATCGGCGTAGGTCCGCTGCTGCAGGCCTTGCTGGAGCCGATCGCGCAGGCACCGTTCGACCATGACTGGCAGTCGCCGCGCGCACACCATCAACTGGCGTTGTGCGTGCTGGAAATCGTCGCTGCACCGGTGGCGCCGATGGACCTGCCTCTGCCGCGTGATCCGCGGATCGCACGTTGTCTGCCGCTGGCCGAACAGTTGCCGCCCGAACTGGGCGAATTGGCCGCGCGTGCGGACCTGAGCGTGCGTACCGTTGGCCGGCTAATGCAGCGTGATACCGGCATGAGCTACCAGGCCTGGCGCCAGCAATGGCGCCTGATGCGGGCCATGGAGCTGCTGCTGCTCGGCCATCGCGTCGCGCATGTGGCGCAGGACACCGGCTTCTCCGCCGAGAGCCCGTTCATCGCCTTCTTCCGCAGCATGACCGGCACCACACCCGCCGCGTTCCAGCGCCACGCAAAAGGGGACGGAGGGGATTAAGTCGCTTTCGCCCCTTTGAGGCAAAAACGACTTAATCCCCTCCGTCCCCTTTTAAAGAAAAACCCCGGCCGGAGCTGGGGTTTTTCATTTCAGTCGGATCGCTGATCAGCCGCCGCGCGGGCCGCTGCGGCGCGGGCCGCCCGGACCGCGGTTGCCGCCGGGGCCGCCCGGGCCTCGGTTGCCACCCGGACCACCGGGACCACGGTTACCGCCCGGGCCACGGTTGTTGCCACCGCCCGGACCGCGACCGCCCGGACGGGCGCCCTGTGCCGGCTTCGGGCTGCCATACGGGTTGAAGCCCGGCGTGGCGTGGTCGGACGGGAAGCTCGGGGCGTTGCCAGGATGACCGTACGGGTGCTTGTTGCCCTGGCCCTGCGAGCGGTTGCCCGCACCGGCCGGACGACCCTGGCCGCCTGCGCCGCCTCGGCCTTCACCACCAAAACCGCCACGGCCCTGGCCGCCACCGGCGCCTGCGCCCGGGCCCTTCGGCTTGCCGTACGGACGGCCCTGGCCGCCTGCACCCGGACCACGGGCACCGGGGCCGCGTGCGCCCGGACCGGCGTTGCGATGGCCGCTCGGGCCGGTGCTCACGCCATCCGGCACGTACCAGGTGCGGAACGCGGCCGGGTTGCCTTCCGGCAGCGAACGATCGTTCTTCTGGGCACGCTGCTTGAACGGCTTCTGCGACTGCTTGGCCGCCGCTTCGCCGCTGACCGTCAGGCCGCCCTTGAAGCCGCCGCCCTTGCCGCCGCGACCACGGCCGCGGTCTTCGCGGACGTTGTCGAAGCGACGCAGCTCGCGGCCTTCGTCAGCGGTGTTGTGACCGTTGACGTAGGCGTTGCCGCGGCCACCTTCGCGCACGCGCACGGTGGTCTTGGCGGCACGGCGCTGGCCGATCACCGGCTGCAGGGTCAGTGCCGACGGTGCGCCTTCTTCCAGCTTCAGCTGCGCACGCAGGGCTTCCACCTGCGCGGTGCCCAGTTCCACTGAATGGCCACGGGCCAGTTCGCGCGGCAGGCTCACCTTGCCGTAGCGGGTGCGCTTCAGGCGGCTGACCTGGCAGCCCTGCGACTCCCACAGGCGACGCACTTCGCGGTTGCGGCCTTCCTTCACCACGACGCGGAACCAGTCGTGCGAGTCGGTGCCGCCGATACGTTCGATCTCGTCGAACTTGGCAGGGCCATCTTCCAGTGCCACGCCACGGGTGAGGCGGTCGACGATGGCGTCGGAGACCTTTTCCTCGCCTTCCGGCGCGCGCACGCGCACCACGTATTCGCGCTCGACCTCGAACGACGGGTGCATCATGGCGTTGGCCAGTTCACCGTCGGTGGTGGCCAGCAGCAGGCCGGTGGTGTTGATGTCGAGGCGGCCGATCGCGATCCAGCGCGCGCCCTTCAGCGGCGGCAGCGACTCGAACACGGTCGGGCGGCCTTCCGGATCATCGCGGGTGGTCACTTCGCCTTCCGGCTTGTTGTAGACCAGCACGCGCGACGGCTCGGCCAGGGCGGTGGCGACGAAGCCACGGCCATCCAGTTCGATCTTGTCGCCGCTCTTGACCGACATGCCGGTCTGCGCGACTTCACCGTTGACCTTGACCAGGCCTTCGGCAATGCGCTGTTCCAGCGCGCGGCGCGAGCCAAGGCCGGCCTGGGCCAGCACCTTGTGCAGGCGTTCTTCCAACTTGAACTGTTCGGAGGTGGCTTCGCGCTTCAGCGAGAGCTTGTTCAACGACAGCTTGCGAGGGGTGTCACTCATCAGTTTTGCTCCGGCCGACGGTTTCGAGGTCGGCCTCTGGTTCGGAATCGGCTTGGTCAACAGCCACGGTCGTCATCGCGACGGCGTTGTCTTCGCGTTCGTTCACTGGCACCGCGCGCTCGCCCGGCGCGGAATCGGGGTGCCCATCATCGAGGGGCGAAGGTGCTTGCTCATCGGAAGCCGGCGCAGGGGCTGCGTCGGCGGAATCGGGGGTGTCACTGCCGGCCAGGCCGGCATCATCGTTCGCGGCAGCGCTTTCGTCGCCGGCCGAGAGGTCAGGACCGTCGGCGCTTGCCGCTGCCGGTGCATCGCGGTCCAGGGACAGCTGGGGTTCCAGCTCGCCCAGGTCCTTCAGTTCCGACAGTGGCGGCAGCTCATCCAATCGCTTCAGGCCGAAATAATCCAGAAAGCCCTTGGTGGTGCCGAACAGCGCCGGCTTGCCGGGTACGTCTCGGTGGCCGACCACGCGGATCCACTCGCGTTCTTCCAGCGCCTGGATGATGTTGCTGCTGACCGCCACGCCGCGCACCTGCTCGATCTCGCCGCGGGTGATCGGCTGCCGGTAGGCGATCAGCGCCAGGGTTTCCAGGGTGGCGCGGGTGTAACGGGTCTTGCGTTCGGTCCACAGCCGGCTGATCCAGCCATGCACTTCGCCGGTGACCTGGTAGCGGAAGCCGGAGGCGACCTCGACCAGTTCCACGCCGCGGCCTTCGCAGGCTTCGCGCAGGCGTTCCAGTGCGCGTTCGATGCTGCCCGGCGGTGCCGGTTCCTCTTCCGGGAACAGGTCCTTCAGCTGGGCCAGGGTGAGCGGCTGGCTGGAGGCCAGCAGCGCACCTTCGACAATGCGGTTGATCAGCAATTGATCCATCGGCAGTCAGCGCTCACTCGTCTGCATTGGCGGCGTCGTTGTCGTCGAACTCGCTGCTGAACTGCAGCGGGGCGTTGGTGTTGCCGGCGGCCAGCGATTTCACGTAGATCGGCGCCAGCGGTTCTTCCTGGACGATGTCCAGCAGCTGTTCCTTGGCCAGTTCCAGCACCGCCAGGAACGTGACCAGCACGCCCAGCTTGCCTTCTTCGGCCGTGAACAAGCCTTCAAAACGATAGAACTTGCCATCTTCCAGGCGTCCCAGCACTTCGCCCATGCGTTGCCGCACGCTCAGTGCCTCACGCTTGATGGCGTGACCGCTGAACAGCTCGGCGCGCTTGAGCACGTCGTGCAGGGCCAGCAGCATCTCCTTCAGGTCCACCGGCGGCGGCAGTTTCACCGTGGCGCGTTCGGGCATGAAGGCATGGGCCAGGCTGGTGTCGCGGTCCTGGCGGGGCAGGGCGTCGATGTCCTCGGCGGCCTGCTTGAAGCGTTCGTATTCCTGCAGCCGGCGCACCAGTTCGGCGCGCGGGTCGGCTTCATCGCCTTCCTCGCTGACCGGGCGCGGCAGCAGCATGCGCGACTTCACCTCGGCCAGGATCGCGGCCATCACCAGGTACTCGGCGGCCAGCTCGAAGCGCAGCTCGCGCATCACGGTGATGTATTCCACGTACTGCCGGGTGATCTCGGCGACGGGAATGTCCAGGACATCCAGGTTCTGGCGGCGGATCAGGTACAGCAGCAGGTCCAGCGGGCCTTCGAAGGCATCCAGGATGACTTCCAGCGCGTCCGGCGGAATGTACAGGTCCTGCGGAATCTGCAGGACCGGTTGCCCATGCACCACGGCCAGCGGCATTTCCTGCTGCTGGGGGGCGGGCGGCCGGGTTGGCGGGTTCGCGTCGAGCGCGAGTTCGGAAGTCATCTAATGGACATCAGGATTGCAACGGACCAGTCGCGGCACCGGGTTCGCCGGGCCAACGCCACGGAGCCCCAAGGCACCAGACACGCCGGGATCGGCGCGATTCCACACATATCAAACAGCAGGACGCGCCGCAGGAAACGGCAGCGACGGAACTACGGGGAGGTCGTCTACGTGGCCCGGCCAGGTGGTCCGGTTTGAAGCAGCGGGACGGTCGTCGGGGGCTGCGTTGGCCGCAAAAACCGACGGGCTGCTGCATCCAGCCACGTGCAATGGAGTCTAGGGTAAGCCTTTGTTGCGCCAGTGTCCAGCCGGGCCGGGGCAGGGGCCGCATTGGCTAGAATCTGCGGACCCGACAACGCAAGCGAGGAAATGCCGGTGTGGTATGTGATCGAAGGGTATGACGGCCAGGATGTGCTGGCGCAGCGGCTGCAGGCGCGGCCGGAACACCTGGCGCGGTTGTACGCGCTGCGCGACGAGGGACGCCTGCTGCTGGCCGGCCCCTGCCCGGCGGTGGACAGTGAAGACCCCGGCCCGGCCGGTTTCAGCGGCTCGGTGGTGATCGCGCAGTTCGAGTCGCTGCTGCAGGCCCAGGCCTGGGCCGACGCCGACCCGTACGTGGCCGCCGGCGTCTACACCCGCGTGCAGGTGCGACCGTTCCGGAAGGTGTTGCCGTGAACGCGGAACGGATCTCGCGAATGCGTGATGCGCTGCAGCATGCGCTGGCGCCGAGCGTGCTCGAGATCGAGGACGACAGCCATCGCCACGCCGGCCATGCCGGTGCGCGCGATGGCCGCGGCCATTTCAACGTACATGTGGTCAGTGAACGCTTCGCCGGCCTGGGCCCGCTGGCCCGGCATCGCGCGGTGTACGCCGCGCTGGGGACGATGATGGAGACCGATATCCACGCGTTGTCCATCCGCGCGCAGACCCCGTCAGAACAGGGCTGAGCCCTTGTCCCACGCTGTCCTGGCGGGTCCCTGCGGGGGCTCGCTGCAGACAGATTTCCATGTCCATTTCGGGACATTCGCCTAACGGACTGTTTACAAGCCCAGATGGAAACGCTTACATTCCGCGCCAATGCTGGTAGGTCCAAGCCGTGGAGGGCGGCTTCGTGAACAAGGCAGCTATCACAATCAAAGACGTCGCTCGCGAAGCCCGGGTCTCCGTGGCCACGGTTTCCCGCGCGCTCAACGGGCATGAAAATGTCGCCGAACCGGTCCGCCAGCTTGTGCTGGAGGTGGCCGCACGGCTGCGTTACACCCCGCACGCCGCCGCCCGCAGCCTGAGCAGCCGCCGCACCAATACGGTGGGCGTGGTACTGCCTGACCTGTACGGCGAATTCTTCTCCGAACTGATGCGTGGCATCGACAATGTCGCCCGTAGCCGTCGCCAGCACCTGCTGGTGTCCAGCTACCACGGTGACCAGGAGCAGCAGGGCGCGGCCCTGCGCGCCATGCGCGGCCGCGTCGACGGCCTGCTGGTGCTCTCGCCCTATGCCGAGAGCCCCGGTTTCCTGACCGACAACCTGCCGCAGTCGTTGCCGACGGTGTTGATCAACACCTATCTGCCCGGGCAGGACCACCCGGTGCTGAGCATCGACGACCATGCCGGTGCGATGGCGATGACCCGCCATCTGCTCGACGCGGGCCACCGTCGCATCGCTTTCATTTCTGGCCCGGATCTCAACTTCGACGCGCGCGAGCGCCTGCGCGGCTTCCGTGACGCGCTGGCGGCTTTTGGCGGTGGCGCCGAGGGCATCGAGCTGCCCGGTGATTTCGACGAAGCTTCCGGCCATCGCGCCGGTCAGGAGTTGCTGGCAGCCGGAGCGCTGCCTGATGCCGTGTTCGCCGCCAACGACATGATGGCCCTGGGATGCCTGTACGCGTTCACGCAGGCCGGTGTCCGTGTTCCGACCGATGTCGCCCTGGCGGGTTTCGATGACATTCCACTGGCGCGTTTCGTCCACCCGTCGCTGACCACCATGCAGGTCAGCATCGCCGAGCTCGGCGACCGGGCCATGACGCGCCTGCTGCAGTTGATGGACGGCACCTCCACGGACGGGACAGGGGACAAGCAGACCCTGGTTCCCCGCTTGATAGTTCGCGATTCCACCACTCCGCCATCGGGCCATTGAAGCCAGAGGCGTTCCTTCTTTTTTTGATTGATCGCAGGGACCGCACAAGCGGTTACCGCCACCCGGAGATTGAGTTGATGATGCACACCACCTTCCGCACGCCGGCACGCCGGCTGCTGAGCACCGCACTGGTCAGCTGCCTGATGCTGGCCGCCGCTCCGAACGTCATGGCGCAGTCGGCCAATGCCAGCCTGCGCGGCCAGGTATCCGGCGCCCAGGCCGGCGCCGAAGTGACCGCCACCAACGTCGCCACCGGCACCGTCCGTCGCGGTACCGTGCGTGCCGACGGCAGCTACTCGCTGATGGGTCTGGACCCGGGCACCTATGACGTGGTCGCCAACGGCCAGTCGCAGAAGGTCACCGTCACCGTGGCCTCGACCGCTACGCTGAACTTTGCCGGCGCCGCCAGCAGCACCCCGGGTTCGACCGCGGCCACCAACCTGGACACCGTCAACGTCGTCGCGCCGACCCTGCTGCAGGAAGTGCGCACGTCCGAAGTCGGCAAGACCGTCAGCCTGCAGCAGATCCAGACCACCCCGCAGGTCTCGCGCAACTTCCTGGAGTTCGCCGACGCGGTGCCGGGCATGATCTTCACCCGCGATGCCAAGGGCAACACCTCGCTGCGCGGTGGTGCCACCAACGCTGACGGCACCAACGTCTACATCGACGGTGTGGGCCAGAAGAGCTACGTGAAGGGCGGCGGCATCTCCGGCCAGTCCGGCAGCGCCGGCAACCCGTTCCCGCAGCTGGCCATTGGCGAGTACAAGGTCATCAGCGGCAACTACAAGGCCGAGTACGGCCAGGTCTCCAGCGCCGCGATCACCGCCGCGACCAAGTCCGGTACCAACGAGTTCAAGGGTGAGACCTTCTACCGTTATACCAACGAAAGCATGCGTGCGATGACCCCGGCCGAACGCCAGCCGGGCAAGCGCAAGGAAGACTCGGCCGAGAAGGAATACGGCTTTGCGCTGGGTGGCCCGATCATCAAGGACAAGGCCCACTTCTTCGTCACCTATGAAGCCAAGCGCTTCGATCTGCCGGTGACCATCGCGCCGGACGGTGCGGTGACTGCGTCGGCCGCCAATCTGCCCGCTGACGGTGCCGCCGGCCTGGGCCCGGCCAGCCAGCCATTCCAGCAGGACCTGATCTTCGCCAAGATCGATTTCGAGCCGACCGATAACGATCGTATCGAGCTGACCTTCCAGGACCGTGACGAAACCCAGGAGCAGTTCAGCGGCCAGACCGCCAAGGTGCACGGCAAGGTGGTGGACAACACCGACCGTCGCTATGCCCTGCGTTGGAACCACAGCGGCGAGCGCTTCTACAACGAGTTGATGGTCACCCATGAAGAGGCGTTCAACAATCCGCTGCCGTTGAACTACGGCAACGGCATCATCTACACCGCGCCTGACTTTGGTGACAAGAACCGGAACACCCCGCAGGAAAAGACCCTCGTCCAGATCGGCGCAGCCGATGCGTTCGCCTCGCAGGTAAAAGGCCAGAAGGGTTGGGCGATCGAAGACAACCTGACTCTGGATGGCCTGCAGTGGGCGGGCGATCACACCATCAAGATGGGTGCCAAGTACAAGCAGATCGATCTGTACGCCTCCGACGCGGCGCAGATCAATCCGCAGTTCTTCTACACCATCGACAATCCTGCCTTCTCGTCCGGTACCCCTTACAAGGCGCAGTTCACCAAGGCCAGCACCGGTGTCACCGGCGTGCAGTCTGAAGTGCGCGCCAAGGTCAAGCAGATCGGCTTGTTCATCCAGGACGACTGGCAGGTCAATGACCACCTGCAGCTGAACATCGGCCTGCGCTGGGATTACGAAAAGAACCCGGTCTATACCGATTTCGTGACCCCGCCGGAAGTTGTGAACGCATTGTTCTCGCAGGACAGGCATGCACCTCCGGGTCAGACCTATGCGCAGACGCTGGCGCTCAGTGGTTTGAACGTCAACGACTACATCAGCACCGGTCACAATCGCAAGAATTTCAAGGATGCATGGCAGCCGCGCCTGGGCTTCTCGTATGACGTCAACGCCGACGAGCAGCACGTGTTCCATGGTGGCGCCGGCCGGTCCTATGATCGCGATCTGTTCGACAATCTCGCGCTGGAGACCACCAAGCTGGCACTGCCGCAGCCGACCGTGTTCTTCCGCAACCCGACCACCGGCAGCTGCATGTACGGGCAGACCCCGTGCTTTGACTGGAACCCGAACCTGCTGAACGGCATCGAGAACGTGCAGGCACTGCTGGGCGCCACCAGCAATGACGGCATGGAAGTCGACCTGCTGAACAACAACATGAAGGTGCCGTACGCCGACCAGTTCAGCCTCGGTATGAGCAATCAGTTCGGCGAGTGGCTGACCGACGCGACGATTTCGCGCACGCTGACCTACGATGGCTTCGCCTACACGCTGGGCAATCGCTTCAACAACGGCAATTTCTTCGACAACCAGATGCTGTGCGGTGCTGAAGAACCGACCTATGGTCAGCCGTGGGGCTGCAACATTCCGGGCTTCGGCAGCCTGATCATCGGTCAGCAGGGCATCAAGACCCGCTCCACCCAGATCCTGCTGTCGGCGCAGAAGCCGTACAGCAAGGAAAGCGGCTGGGGCACCTCGATCGCCTATACCTGGACCAATGCCCGCCACAACCGCAACATCAACGAGCACTATTCGTTCGATCGCGGCACCATCGGTGAGTACCCGACCATCAAGTCCAACGGCGCGCCGCGCCACCGCCTGGTGGTCACCGGTTCATACGATGGCTTCTGGGGCATCACCTTCGGCGGCAAGCTGACCCTGGCCACGCCGACCCCGGGCAACGACTGGTCCTGCATCGCCCAGGCCGGCAATTCCAATTGCCTGCCGACCCCGGCTGCCGGCACGCCGTCGGGCAATGGTCACTTCCTGCTTGGCGGCAAGATCTTCGGCTACCGCTCGCTCGACCTGCAGGCGACCAAGACCTTCAAGCTGGCCGGCGATACCGAGCTGTACGCGCGTATCGACATCATCAACGTACTCAACTTCGACAACTTCTCGAACCTGAACTACGTGAAGAGCGATGGCAAGCTGCTGGTTAGCTACAACGAGACCGGCGACATCATCGGTACGCCGCGCCAGGTCAAGGCGGAGGTCGGCTTCCGCTTCTAAGCGGAACCGCTCGATGCAGTACCCCGATGCCGCCGTTCCGCCGGCGGCATCGGCTGCGTGAAAACGGCAATGGCCGGCCCCGTGCCGGTCCATTGCCCATGCCGCTGCCGGCCAGGCGGCAGCGGCATGGGCAATGATCGCGGTGTCAAACCACGTTTTTCGTGGTTTTTTCAGAACGCATCTTGTAAACGATTTCAGATCATTGGACGGTATGCTTTCCCATCGATCAGACCACCGGAGAAATCGCGCCATGCAGGCACGCCATCTGTTGTCCGCCGCAGCGTTGAGCCTGGCCGTGGCCGCCTGCCAGCCGGCCCAGCAGGAACCTGCCAAGCCGCGGCCGCCGGTGATCCTGATCGAGGCCGACGCACCGCCGCGGCCGATGAAGCCGGTGCTGCCGCCGCTGTTCGATGACATCGAGCGCCGTACCTTCCAGTTCTTCTGGGATACCACCAACGAGATCAACGGCCTGACCCCGGACCGCTATCCGTCGCGGCCGTTCGCCAGCATCGCCTCGGTCGGCTTCGCGCTGACCGCCTATCCGATCGGCATCGAGAACGGCTGGGTCAGCCGCAACCAGGCGATCGACCGCACCCTGACCACGCTGAAGTTCTTCCGCGACGTGCCGATGGGGCCGCAGCGCACCGGCAAGGCCGGCTACAAGGGCTTCTACTACCACTTCCTGGACATGCAGGAAGGGCGTCGCTACGACAGCTGGGTTGAACTGTCCTCGGTGGATACCGCGCTGCTGATGATGGGCGTGCTGTTCGCGCAGTCGTACTACGACGGTGACGATCCGCGCGAGAAGGAGATCCGCCAGATCGCCGACACGTTGTACAAGAAGGTCGACTGGCCGTGGCTGCAGCAGCGTGCGCCGCTGATCTCGATGGGCTGGTTCCCGGAGAGCGGCTTCATCGACCACGACTGGATGGGCTACAACGAGGCGATGATGGTCTACATCCTCGCCCTGGGTTCGCCGACGCACCCGGTCAGCCCGGATGCGTGGACGGTGTGGACGCGCACCTACGACAACGACTGGGGCGTCTACCAGGGCCAGGAATACCTGTCGTTCGGCCCGCTGTTCGGCCACCAGTACAGCCATGTCTGGATCGACTTCCGCGACATCCAGGACGCGTACATGCGCGAGCGCGGCAGCACCTACTTCCTCAACAGCCGCTCGGCTGCCCTGGCCCAGCGCGAGTACGCCATCGCCAACCCGATGCAGTGGAAGGACTATGGCGAGAACGTATGGGGCCTGACCGCCAGCGACGGCCCGCAGAACACCACCCAGGAGTACCGCGGCGAGCAGCGCCAGTTCCGCCACTACTCCTCGCGCGGCGCCGGCCTGCGGGAGAACTTCGACGACGGCACCATCGCTCCCACCGCTGCGATCGCGTCGGTGGTGTTCGCCCCCGAGCAGGTGATCCCGGCCACGCTGGAGATGCACAAGCGCTTTGGCGACTACATCTATTCCAGCTACGGCTTCCTGGATTCGTTCAACCCCAGCTTCAACTACGACATCCCGATCAAGACCGGCCGCCTGGTGCCGGATCGCGGTTGGGTCGCCAGCGACTACATCGCCATCGACCAGGGCCCGATCCTGACCATGATCGCCAACTACCGGAATGATTTCGTGTGGGAAGTGATGAAGAAGAATCCGTACATCCGCAAGGGACTGGAGCGGGCCGGGTTCAGTGGTGGCTGGCTGGCACCGGAAGGTTCGTTCCAGCCGCTGGAACTGCAGAAAGACGAAAAGGCCGCGGCGGCACGCGCGGTGGGTATCGCCGAATCACGCGCGGCTGCCGCGCAGGAACAGAAGAACAATGCCAACCGCAATACAGGCCAGGGCAAGTAACCCGATGCCGAACTGGATCGACCGCCTGCGCCGCTGGGCGCTGCCTGCCCTGGCCGTGTTGGCCATGGCCGGCTGCGCCCGTACCGAACCGGGCACCACCACCGTGCGCTTCTGGGCGATGGGACGCGAGGCGGAGGTGGTCAGCGAGCTGATCCATGAATTCGAGGCCGAGAATCCGGGCATCAAGGTGGATGTGCAGAACATTCCGTGGACGGCCGCGCACGAGAAGCTGCTGACCGCGTTCGCCGCCGACGGCCTGCCGGACGTGTGCCAGCTGGGCAACACCTGGGTGCCGGAGTTCGCCGAACTGGACGCGCTGACGCCGCTGCAGCCGTTCGTGCAGCGCTCGGCCGTGGTCGACCCGAAGGACTATTTCCAGGGCATCTGGGATACCAATGTGATCCACGGCGAACTGGTAGGCGTGCCGTGGTATGTCGATACCCGCCTGATCTACTACCGCAAGGACCTGCTGGCCAAGGCCGGCTACGACCACCCGCCGCGCACCTGGCAGGAGTGGGACGAGCAGATGGCGGCGATCAAGCGCATGCAGGGCCCGAACCGCTATGCGGTGCTGATGCCGATCAACGAGTTCGAGCAGCAGCTTTCGCTGGCACTGCAGCAGCCTGATCCGTTGCTGCGCGACGACGACACCCGCGGCAATTTCGCCAGCCCGGGCTTCCGTCGCACGCTGACCTTCTACGCCAACATGTTCGAGCAGGGCTGGGCGCCGAAGATGTCCGAGACGCAGATTTCCAACGTCTGGGATGAGTTCTTCCGTGGCTTCAACGTGTTCTACATTTCCGGCCCCTGGAACATCCGCGAGTTCAAGAAGCTGCAGCCGAAGGAACTTGAAGGGCAGTGGGGTACGGCCGCGCTGCCGGGTCCGGACGGACCGGGCGCCGGCATCGCCGGAGGCACCAGCCTGGTGATCTTCCGCAAGTCGCAGCAGAAGGAAGCCTCCTGGAAGCTGATCGAGTTCCTGTCGCGCCCGCAGATCCAGGCGCGCTTCCATTCCATCATCGGTGACCTGCCGCCGCGTCGCAGCACCTGGTACGCCCCGTCGCTGGCCAACGATCCGCTGGCCGCTGCGTTCCGTGACCAGCTGGAGCGGGTCAAGCCGACGCCGAAGGTGCTTGAGTGGGAGCGCATCGTGCAGGAAATGCGCATCGTCACCGAGAAGGTAGTGCGTGGTGGCCTGGCGCAGGACAAGGCCGTGGAAGAGCTGGACCAGCGCGTGGACAAGGTGTTGGCCAAGCGCCGCTGGATGCATGAACAACAACGCCTGCAGCAGCGCGTGCCGTCGCCGCAATCGAGCAGTGCCGTGGCCGCCGGGAGCGCGCAATGAAACGTACCTCGCTTGCCGGCTGGATTTTCGCCGGTCCCTCGCTGATCGTGCTGGGCATGTTCTTCGGCCTGCCGGTCGCCTCGGCGCTGGCGCTGAGCGTGACCGATTTCGACCTGTATGCCTTGGCCGACAGCAGCAACCTGCGCTTCGTCGGCCTCGGCAACTACATCGATCTGCTGCAGACGCCGATGTTCTGGAAGTCGCTGTGGAACACCACCTACTTCGTGTTGATCGGCGTGCCGTTGTCGATCGGCGTGTCGCTGGGCGCAGCGATGCTGCTGAATGCACCTGCCGCGCGTTTCAAGGCGCTGTTCCGCACCGCGCTGTTCGCGCCGGTGGTGACCACACTGGTGGCAGTGGCGGTGATCTGGCGCTACCTGTTCCATACCAGCTACGGCCTGGTGAACTACGGCCTGGGCCACCTGGGCATCAGCCCGATCGACTGGCTGGGTGATCCCAACTGGGCGATGCCGACCATCATGCTGTTCGCAGTGTGGAAGAACTTCGGCTACAACATGGTGATCTTCCTGGCCGGCCTGCAGGCCATCCCGCATGACCTGTACGAGGCCGCCCGCATCGACGGTGCCTCGCGCTGGAAGCAGTTCCTGCACATCACCCTGCCGATGCTCGGCCCGGTGCTGCTGGTGGTCGGCGTGATCACCGTGTCCGGCTACTTCCAGCTGTTCGCCGAACCGTATGTGATGACCCGCGGCGACCCACTGCAGAGCACCGTCAGCGTGCTGTATTTCATGTTTGAGGAAGGCTTCAAGTGGTGGAACCTGGGACGCGCCTCCGCGGTGGCGTTCCTGCTGTTCCTGATCATCCTGGCGGTGACCACCGTGATGCTGCGTTTCGGCCGCAAGAGGCAGTTGGTATGAGTCGTGAAATCGGCCAGTCGCGCTGGTACCCGTGGTTGATCAATGGTGCGTTGCTGGTGCTGGCCCTGGTCAGCCTGGCACCGCTGCTGTGGATGCTCTCGGTTTCGTTCATGCCACAGGGCGAGGCGACCCATTTCCCGCCGCCGCTGCTGCCGTCCAGCATCACCACGCGCAACTACCATGAGTTGTTCGCGCGCACCGGCATGGGCGGCAACTTCGCCAACAGCCTGCTGGTGTCGGTCGGCATCACCCTGGGTTCGCTGCTGCTCAACACCATGGCTGGCTACGCCTTCGCCAAGCTGAACTTCGTCGGCCGCGAGCGCCTGTTCCAGGTGCTGATGGCGGCGCTGGTGATCCCGGCGCAGGTGGCGATGCTGCCGCTGTTCCTGCTGATGAAGCAGCTCGGTCTGGTCAACAGCTTCGGCGGCGTGATCGTGCCGGCGCTGGCCAGCGTGTTCGGCATCTTCCTGGTGCGGCAGTACGCGCGTTCCATTCCGGACGAACTGCTGGAAGCGGCCCGCATCGACGGGGCAGGGGAGCTGCGGATCTTCTTCCAGATCGTGCTGCCGATGCTCAAGCCGGTGCTGGTGACCCTGGCGATCTTCACCTTCATGGGCGCATGGAACGATTTCATGTGGCCGTTGATCGTGTTGACCGACCAGGAGCACTACACTTTGCCGGTGGCGCTGGCCACCCTCTCGCGCGAGCACATCATGGACGTGGAAATGATGATGGCCGGCGCGGTGGTCACCGTGGTCCCGGTGCTGGCGCTGTTCCTGGTGCTGCAGCGGTACTACATCCAAGGTCTGTTGCTGGGGAGCGTCAAAGGATGAAGCGAGCGATCGCCGTTGGACTGGGCCTGTTGTGGACCTCCCTGGCGATCGCCGCACCACCGGCGCTGCCGGCACCGAAGGTGCTGGACGACTTCGACGACATCGCAGCCTGGAAGCTGGTGCTGTCCGACCAGGTCAGCGGTTCGCTGCGGCCGGTCAGCGGCGCCGGTGGTGGCCGCGCGCTGTGCCTGGACTATGACTTCCACGATGTCTCCGGTTACGTCGGCATCCGCCGCGCGCTGAACATCGAATACCCGGTCAATTACCGTTTCGGTTTCCAGCTGCGCGGTGATTCACCGGGCAACGACCTGCAGTTCAAGCTGATCGATGCCAGCGGCGACAACGTCTGGTGGGTCAATCGTCCCGGCTACAGTTTCCCCAAGGCGTGGATGCCGGTCGAGTATCGCCGTCGCCAGATCGACAAGGCGTGGGGGCCGTCGCCCGAGAAAGAGATGGCACGCAGCGCTGCGGTCGAGTTCACGATCTACAGCAAGGTCGGCGGCCGCGGGACCGTGTGCTTCGACAAGCTGACCCTGCAGGGATTGCCGCCGCAGGATGATTCGGCGCTGGTGCCGTCGGTGATCGCTGATACCGCCACCGCGCTGCAGGACCGCATGATCGACGGCAAGAGCGATACGTTCTGGATCAGTGGCGGGGTCAAGCAGCAGACCATCAGCCTGGATCTGCACAAGAGCCGCGAGATCGGCGGTGCGGTGATCGACTGGCTGCCGAACCTGGAGGCGCGCCGCTACACCGTGCGGACTTCGGAGGATGGCCGTGACTGGCGTACCGTGCGTGAAGTCACCAGTGGTGCCGGTGGCCGCGACTGGCTGGCCCTGCCGGACACCGATGCGCGTTACGTGCGCTTCGATCTGCAGGATGGCCCGAACTGGCGCTACGGCATCCGTGACATCGCGCTCAAGCCGCTGGCCTTCGCGGCCACGCCGAACGCATTCCTGTCCTCGGTGGCCGCTGACCTGCCGCGCGGCTCGCTGCCGCGCGCCTATGTGGGCGAGCAGCCCTACTGGACGCTTTTGGGTCTTGATGGCGGCCAGGAACAGGCGTTGATCAGCGAGGATGGCGCACTGGAGCCGGCCAAGGGCAGCTTCAGCATCGAACCGTTCATCCGCCTCGACGGCAAGCTGCTGGACTGGTCCAAGGTGGCCATCACGCAGTCGCTGCAGGATCACTACCTGCCGATCGCGAATGTCGACTGGGTGCATGAGAAGGTCGGCCTGGCGGTGACCAGCTTCGTGCAGGGCACGCCGGAGCGCGCGCAGCTGATCGGCCGTTACCGGCTGAGCAATCCGGACAAGGTCGCACACGAGTACACGCTGGCACTGGCGATCCGACCGTGGCAGGTCAACCCACCCACCCAGTTCCTCAACACCGTCGGTGGCTTCAGCCGCATCGATGCACTGGACGTGGGCGAGCAGCTGGTGCGGGTCAATGGTGAGCCGCGTATCTACCCGCTGCAGGTGCCGGATGCGCGCTTTGCCAGTACGTTCGACGGCAAGCTCGATGCGATGCATCTGGAAAGCGGCACGTACCCGGCGACCACGGCGGTGAAGGACAGCACCGGCATGGCGTCGGGTGCGCTGATGTACACGATCAAGCTCGAGCCCGGGCAGAGCCGTGAAGTGGCGGTGGTGCTGCCACAGACCGGTGGCTGGGCGCCGCAGGCGCTGGACGTGGCCAAGGCGCAGGCGCAGGTGGCCGAGCAGTGGCGGAAGAAGCTGGGCGTGGTCTCGCTGCAGGTGCCGGCTGCGGGCCAGGCGCTGGTCGATACCCTGCGCACCGCGGTCGCGCACATGCTGATCTCGCGCGTCGGCCCACGCCTGCAGCCGGGCACGCGTTCGTATGCGCGCAGCTGGATCCGCGATGGCGCGATGATCTCCGAGGGCCTGCTGCGCATGGGCCGCAGTGATGCGGTGCGCGACTACATCAACTGGTATGCGCCGTATCAGTTCGAGAACGGCAAGGTGCCGTGCTGCGTCGACGCACGTGGTAGCGACCCGGTGCCGGAGAACGACAGCCATGGCGAGTTGATCTACAGCATCGCCGAGTACGGGCGCTACACCGGCGACAGCACTTTCACCGAGCTGATGTGGCCGCACGTGCAGGGCGCCTACGGCTACATGGAGCAGCTGCGCGCCAGCGAGCGCACCGAGGAGAACCGGGCACGCAACCCGGCCTTCTACGGCATGATGCCGGCCTCGATCAGCCACGAAGGCTATTCGGCCAAGCCGATGCACTCGTACTGGGACAACTTCTGGGCACTGCGCGGCTACAAGGACGCGGCCCTGCTGGCGACCCAGCTGGGCAAGGTCGAGGCGATGCAGATCACCGAGTCGCGCGACCAGTTCCGGGATGATCTGCAGGCCTCGCTGCTGTCGGCGATGCAGCAGCACAACATCGACTACCTGCCGGGCTCGGCCGAGCTGGGTGACTTCGACGCGACGTCGACGACCATCGCACTGGCCCCGGGCGGCGAACAGGGCAGGTTGCCGCAGCAGGCGCTGGAGGCGACCTTCGAACGCTACTGGAACGAGTTCGTTGCCCGTCGCGACGGCAAGCGCGAGTGGAAGGACTACACCCCGTACGAGTGGCGCAACGTGGCCGCGTTCGTGCGCCTGGGCTGGCGCGATCGCGCCTGGCAGGCCACCGAGTTCTTCTTCAAAGACCGCGCACCGCAGGCCTGGAACCAGTGGGCCGAAGTGGTTTCGCGCACGCCGCGCAGGCCGTTCTTCGTCGGTGACCTGCCGCATGCCTGGGTGGCCTCGGACTTCGTGCGCTCGGCCCTGGACATGTTCGCCTACAACCGCGACATGGACGAGTCACTGGTGCTGGCCGCCGGCGTACCGACCGCGTGGCTGCAGGGCGAGGGCATCGCTGTGCAAGGCCTGCGCACGCCGCAGGGCCAGCTCAACTACCGCCTGCAGCGCAGCGACAAGCAGCTGGTGCTGGAGGTGCAGCCGGGCCTGGTGCCACCGGTGGGAGGCGTGGTGCTGCCGTGGCCATACGCCGGTGATCCGGGCGAGGCGAGCATCAACGGCGAAGCAGCCGAGTGGTTCAACAAGGAACTGCACGTGCACCAGCTGCCGGCGCGGGTCGAGATCGATGTACCGAGCGCGGTGCGCCGCGCCGAACGCAAGGGGCAGTAACGATGAAGCAACAGGGGGCAGGGGTGCGCACGTCGGTGCGTGCCCTGGGGCTGGCAATTGCATTGGCAGTGCCGGGCGCGGTGATGGCGGCCGGGCCGGCTGCCGCGAACGCGGCGCCCGACGTTGCCAGCGCAGCGGGTATGAGCATGGTCACCTTCAACCTGCATCATGACCGCGAAGACTGGCCGAGCCGGCGCCGCACCATCCTGGCCGAGCTCAAGCGCCTGCAGCCGGATGCGGTTGCCCTGCAGGAGGTGATCCAGCGCCGCAACGTGCGAAACCAGGCGCAATGGCTGGCCAGCCAACTCGGCTACAAGTACGTGTTCGTGTCCACCGATCCGGTCGGGGCACCCAAGCGCTACGGCAATGCACTGCTGACCCGGCGGCCGATCCTCGCCCAGGGGGATCATCTGCTGCTGCCGTTGGACGACTACCGCACCGTGGCTCACCTGCGCATCGACGTCGACGGTACGCCGGTGAACGTCTACGCCACGCATCTGAACGAGCGCAGCGATGAGAGTGGGCAGCGCATCCGTCGCACCCAGGTCGAGGACCTGCTGCGCTTCATCACCACGGCGTCGGCCGGTGCGCCGGTGGTGATCGCGGGCGACTTCAATGCGCTGGTGGATGCCGGCGACCTGAGCGAGCTGCGCAGCCACTACGGCGACAGCTACGGTAGCGTGCACGTCAACACCGACCTGGCCGGGGTCAGTACGCTCAATCGTCATTACTACCAGGCGCCTTCGCGGATCGACCACATCTTCTTCCAGCAGGACGAGATGGTCGCGCGCGAGGCGAAGCTGCTGTTCGACCAGCCCGACGACAGCGGTCGCTGGGCATCCGATCACTACGGCGTGTGGACCCGGTTGCAGTTCGCACCTGCGCGCTGATGTCCTGGTAGCTGCCAACCTTGGTTGGTACGGGTGTGTCCAGGTCCGCTCCAACAACGGCGCCAACCGAGGTCGGCCTCTACCAGAGCGCTTCACGCGCCTGAAGCACAAACAAAAACGGCGGGGATCATTGATCCCCGCCGTTTCGCTTTCACGCGATCAAAGCGCGATCAGTTCGCCGGCGGCGTGCGCTTGGCGGCCTCTTCGTCTTCTTCGTCGGCCTTGGCTTCTGCAGCCTGGGCTGCAGCGTCAGCATGGCCATCGGCGACCGGGTCGATCGACGGCGTCACCACCGCTTCGGCGACCGGGGCAGCGGCTTCGATCGGCGCGGCTTCCACCGCCACCGGAACGACCGGCTCGACGACCGGCTTGGCATCAACCACCGGCGCGGCCTCAACGGCCACCGGCTTGGCTTCGACTACCGGAGCGGCTTCAACGATCTCTGGCTTGGCTTCAACCACCGGCGCAGCCTCGACCGCCGCCGGCTTCGCTTCGATCACCGGAGCGGCTTCAACCACCGGGGCGGCTTCAACCGCGACCGGCTTGGCTTCGGTCGCCGGCGCAATGGCTTCGATTGCCGGCGCGGCAGCGGTCACCGGCTGGGCCGGGGTCGCAGCGTCGATGGCATCGAGCATGCTGGTCTGCACCGGCGAGGACACCGCCTCAGCCTTGGCAGCGGCTTCCACCGGGGCCTGCGTTTCGGCCACGGCCGGCGCGGCGGCTTCGACTACGGCGCTGCTCACCACGGCAACCGGTGCGGCGGCAACGGCGGCGGCAGCACGGACCGGCTTCGCGGCGTCGGCAGCGGCCGGCTCGGCTTCGTCATCGAAGTCGAACTCCGGCTGCGAACGGGCCGGCTGCGCAGCAGCGACCGGCGCAGTGCCGGCAGTGCTGTCGACGTTCGGCTCGGCGTCATCACCGTCGTCACCATCGTCCTGGTCATCGCCCAGGGCGTCGCTGCCGGCGGCGTTCTCGGCGCCACCGCGACGACGACGACGGCCACCACGACGGCCACGACGACGGCGGGTCGCGCCTTCGCCTGCCTGCTCGCCATTGGCGTCGGTTGCAGCCTCTTCACCGGCAACCACAACCACCTCGGCCTCGCTGGCAGTGTTGGCAGCAGTCTCGGCCGGTGCTGCGGTGTCCACCGGAGCGGCGGCCACCGGCGCAACCGGGGCGATCGGCGCGGTGGCTTCCTGCGCGGTCACCACATTGGCGGCGACGGCGGTGGCGGCCACGGCTGCAGCCGTGGTCACGGCTTCGGCCGGTGCTTCGGCGGCGTTGCGCTGCGGCTTCTCGGCCGGCTTGTCACCGTCCTGCTGCGGGCGCGGCTGCTTCGGCTGCTTCAGCTTCGGCTGCTGCGGGTTCTGGCCCTGCTGCTCGTTGCGCGGCTTGTTCTGCTGCTGCGGCTGCTGCTGGCCATCCTTCTGCTGCGGCTCCTTCTGCTTGCCCTGCTGCGGCTGCTGCTGGGCATTGCCGTTGTTACCGTTGCGGCCGTCCTTGCTGCGCTGCTCACCGCGTTCCTTGCGGTTGCCGCCGTCCTTCTGCTGCTGCGCGTTGCCGTTGCCGCCGTTGCCACGGTTGTCGTCGCGACGGTCCTTGCGGTCCTTGTTGCGATCCTTGTTGCGGTCCTTGCGACCGCCGTCCTGCTGCTGGCGGGCGACCGGAGCCGCCGGTGCCGGTGCCGGCGCCGGTTCGCCACCGAACACGCGCTTGAGCCAACCGATCACGCCGCCGCTCGGGGCCGCTGCAACCGGCGCTGCCACGACCGGGGCCGGTGCCGCTGCGGCCGGCTCCACTTCCTCGCGCACCGGGGCGGGGGAGGTGTGCTTGACCTGGGTCACCGCCGGCGGCGGGATGTTCAGCTGACCCTTGGTCAGCGCGTGCACCGGCAGCTTGCGCGGGGTGCCGCGCTGGTAGCTGGGCTTGTTGCTCTCTTCACCCAGCTCGTTCTCACGCAGGCGGGTGACGGTGTAGTGCGGGGTGTGCAGCTGCTCGTCGGCGACGATCACGATCGGCGCCTCGTGGCGCTGCTCGATCTCACGCAGGGCGCTGCGCTTTTCGTTCAGCAGGTAATTGGCGATCTCCACCGGGGCCTGCACCAGCACCTGCCCGGTGTTCTCCTTCATCGCATGCTCTTCGGCGACGCGGATGATCGACAGCGACAGCGACTCGACGCTGCGCATGCGGCCGTGGCCGTCGCAACGCGGGCAGACGATCTGGCTCGACTCGCCCAGGCTCGGGCGCAGGCGCTGGCGGCTCATTTCCAGCAGGCCGAAGCGCGAGATGCGGCCGACCTGCACGCGCGCACGGTCGTACTTCAGCGCGTTGGCGAGGCGGTTCTCGACTTCGCGCTGGTGCTTGTTGGAGGCCATGTCGATGAAGTCGATCACCACCAGGCCGCCCAGGTCACGCAGGCGCAGCTGGCGGGCCACTTCCTCGGCCGCTTCCAGGTTGGTCTGGAAGGCGGTGTCCTCGATGTCGCTGCCCTTGGTGGCGCGCGAGGAGTTCACGTCGACGGCGGTCAGCGCTTCGGTCTGGTCGACCACGATCGAGCCGCCTGACGGCAGGCGCACGTTGCGCTCGTAGGCACCTTCGATCTGCGATTCGATCTGGAAGCGGTTGAACAGTGGGATGTCGTCCTTGTAATGCTTGAGCTTGCGCAGGGTCTGCGGCATCACCTGCTGCATGAACTCGCGGGCGTGCTCGTACATCTCCTCGGTGTCCACCAGGATCTCGCCGATGTCGGCGCGCAGGTAGTCACGCAGGGCGCGCACGATCAGGCGCGATTCCTGGTAGATCAGGAACGGGGCCGGCTTGCTCAATGCGGCTTCGGCGATGGCGCGCCAGACGTTGAGCAGGTAGTCCAGATCCCACTGCAGCTCTTCCGCATCGCGGCCGACGCCGGCGGTACGGATGATCACGCCCATGTCGTCGGGGATGTTCAGCTTGTCCAGGGCGTCCTTCAGGGCGGCCCGGTCTTCGCCCTCGATGCGACGGGAGACACCGCCGGCGCTGGGCGAGTTCGGCATCAGCACCATGTAGCGGCCGGCCAGCGAGATGAACGTGGTCAGGGCGGCGCCCTTGTTGCCACGCTCTTCCTTGTCGACCTGGACAACGATCTCCTGGCCTTCCTTCAGCAGTTCGCGGATGCCGGCCTTGTTGTGGTCGACACCGGCCTGGAAGTAATCGCGGGAGATTTCCTTCAGCGGCAGGAAGCCATGGCGGCCGCCACCGTATTCAACGAAGGCCGCTTCCAGCGAGGGCTCGATGCGGAAGATCCGGCCCTTGTAGATGTTGGATTTCTTCTGTTCCTTCGACGGCTGCTCGATGTCGATGTCATACAACGACTGGCCATCCACGATGGCAACACGCAGCTCTTCAGCCTGCGTGGCGTTGATCAGCATTCGCTTCATTGTTGCGTTCCTCGCAAGCGGCTACCGCGCGGAACGCCATGGGGTTTCGCCTCTGGACACGGTTCGCCGCCCATTCGCGCAAGCGCGGGGAGGGCGGCTTGGGTTTCCAGCGCTACGACACCACGGCAGGCCGCGGGAGCGCTTCACTCTTATGGGTTTTGGGGTGTTACAGGCCGCAGGCAGCTGTCAGCCAGGCTGGAGCGCCACGCGGGACATGTTCAGCACGGTTGCGTGTCAGGCATCCGGCGATGGCCGGGAAGGCCGGTGAGCCGCTAACATGGCCGCCCCGCGGGCGGTGGTCGCGCACTGTGCCGGATTCGTCGGAAGCTGGGCTTCTGGCCCTGAGTAACTTCCAACGAAATCAATCCCTTATATCGCCCCCCGAGTGTAACAGAATAAACAGCCTGATGACTGCCCAAGACCCCACCAAGCCCGCTGGCGACAAGCCTTCCGTGCGCATGATCACCGTTCCCGCCGACCGTGCCGGCCAGCGTCTGGACAACTTCCTGCTCGGCCAGCTGAAGGGTGCCCCGCGCAGCCTAGTCTACAAGCTGGTGCGCAGCGGCCAGGTACGGGTGAATGGTGGCCGCGCCAAGGCCGAACGCAAGCTCGAGGCGGGTGATGAGGTGCGTGTGCCGCCGGTCCGTCTCACCGAAGAGGGAGACAAGGCCGGTCCGCCGGAGGCGTTCATGCGCCGCCTGGAGCAGGCCATCGTCTTCGAGGATGCCCGCCTGCTGGCCCTGAACAAGCCCACCGGCGTGGCCAGCCACGGCGGCAGCGGCATCAGTTTCGGTGCCATCGAGACCCTGCGCGCCCTGCGCCCAGGCCAGACCCTCGAGCTGGTCCACCGGTTGGATCGCGACACCTCGGGCCTGCTGATCGTGGCCAAGAAGCGCTCCGCGCTGAGCGAACTGCAGGCGCTGCTGCGTGAAGATCACGGCGCCGGCATCCGCAAGCGCTACCTGACCCTGCTGGCCGGGCGCATGCCCGACGGCGTGATGACGGTCGATGCGCCGCTGCACGTGGGCTTGCGCCAGGGCGGCGAGCGCCATGTGCAGGTCAATGCGATCGGCAAGGAATCGATCAGCCACTTCCGTGTGCTGGAGCGTCGCGGTGGTCATTCCTACTGCGAAGTCCGCATCGAGACCGGCCGTACCCACCAGATCCGCGTGCATGCCCAGCATCTGGGGCATCCGGTGGCCGGAGACGACAAATACGGCGATCCTGCGGTCAACAAGCGGCTTCGTGAGCAGATCGGGCTGAAGCGTCTGTTCCTGCACGCGGCCTCGCTGGAGTTCGCGCTGGATGACGGCAAGAGCCCGTACGTGCTGAACGCGCCGCTAGCCGATGAGCTGGTCGAGGCACTGGACCGGCTGCGCTGACGGCGGTTCGGCGGCGCCGGGTGCTTGGTCGGCGCCGTCGCTTCCCTGCGATGAGTGGGCTTGTCACTTTCTTTGCTCGTGCAAAGAAAGTAACCAAAGAAACACGCCGCCATCCGCGAGCCGGCGCTGCGCGCCGGTGCCCTGCGCTCCTCGGTCCGCCGAGGGGCGGCGCGGAACTCGCTGCGCTCAGACACCCGCGCCTCTTCACCCTCGCCGGACCTGCGGTGCTCGGCTAGCTACAAGGCGGACCAGACAGCCGCAGCGTAGACCCATACCCGCACGTAGCCTTTGTAGAGTCGAGCGACGCTCGACTCGCGCGCGCAGCGCGGGCTTCGCTTTCTTATTCTTTCATCGCGTGGCTGGCACGCACAGAAAAATGACGGGGCACGGGCGGGGGGGGGGGGGGGGGGGGGGGGGGGGCGGGGGGGGGGGGGGGGGGCGCCGGGGGGGGGGGGGGGGGCGGCGGGGGCAGAGGCCGCCCCC
>NZ_JAWIRR010000001.1:316892-323745 GCF_036320065.1 Stenotrophomonas sp. SMYL8 | reverse complement strand
CGGGCGGGGGCGGCTTGCAGGGGTGTCCGCCGCATGGATGCGGCGGCCAAGCCTCCATGGATGGATTCACGGCGTCCCCTGCAAGCCGCCCCCGCCCGTGACCTCTCGATGCTGCGGGACGTACCAGCCGCGAGGGGGCTCAGCCCGTTGGCCGCAAACCCCTCACCACTTGAACAGCACCAGGCTGATCGCCAGCGTGCCCATGCCCGCCACCAGCCCGTAAACCGTCTCGTGGCCCTTGGCATAGCGCTTGGCCGCCGGCAGCAGCTCGTCCAGTGCCAGGAACACCATCACGCCGGCGATCAGCCCGAACACCCAGCCGAAGGTGGCGTGCGACAGCGACCCGGACAGCAGCCAGTAGCCCAGCGCCGCGCCCACCGGTTCGGCCAGGCCCGACAGCAGGCTGGCGCTGAATGCATAGAACTTGTTCTGGGTGGCGAAGTACACCGGCACCGCAATCGCAATGCCCTCGGGAATGTTGTGGATGGCGATGGCGAAGGCCAGCGGCATGCCCACCGACGGGCTTTCCAGCGTGGCGAAGAACGTCGCCAGGCCTTCCGGGAAATTGTGCGCGGTGATCGCGACCGAGGTCAGCAGGGCAACACGCTTCAGGTACTCGCGGCTGTTCTCGCGGAACGCCGGGTCCTGTTTGTCCAGGCTGTCATGCGGGTTGGGAATGAAGTGGTCGATCAGCACGATCACGATCACGCCCAGCAGGAAGGCCAGGGTGCCGTAGGTGAAGCCGGTGCGCTCGCCATAGGCCAGGGCGAACGAAGCGATGGACTTGTTGAGGATCTCCGACAGCGACACATAGACCATCGCACCGCCGGCGAAAGCCAGGCCGAACGCCAGCAGGCGTGGGTTGGGGCGGCGCGAGAACAGCACCAGCAGGCTGCCGATGGCGGTGGCCAGGCCGGCCGCGAGGGTGACCGCCAGTGCGATCCAGACATTTTCGGGGGGAATATGCAGCATGTACCGACGCGGTCCTGGTCAAAAGACAACCGCCCCGGATGAGCCCGGGGCGGGGAGGTCGAGGCGGGCGTCGGCTGGCCTCGTCGGGGTGCGCGCGATCAGCCGCCGCGGCGCAGGCGTTCTTCGATGGCGAAGCACTGGTCCGGCTTCGGCTGCGGCGGGTTGAAGCTGACCGGCACCTGGATGGTGGCCGGCACCGGCTGGCCGTTGCGGGTGGCGGCATTGAACTGCCAGCCCTGCACGGCGGTCCTGGCCAGATCGTCCAGCTGCGGGTTGCCGGCGCCGGTCAGCAGCGCAACCTCGCTCGGCTTGCCGTCGGTGCCGATGGTCACCTTGAAGGTGCTGGTGCCGCCCACACCCATGCAGGCCAGCTCAAGCGGGTACTGCGGCGGCGGTGTCTTCACCGCAGCCACTTCGGTGGGCGGCGGCGGTGTTGGTGCCGCTGGTTCGGACGCGCCACAGCCGGCCAGGCCGGTCGCAGCGATCAGGGACAGGCTCAGCAAACGTACGTTCATGGCAGTTGCTCCGTCAGGGCCGAAGTCTTCGCCGCACAGATGAAGTCGTTCTCGCTCAGGCCGCCCACATCGTGGGTGGAGAAGCGCACGACCGCGCGGTCGTAGTGCACGCCCAGGTCCGGATGGTGGTCCTCGCGATGGGCGATCCAGGCCAGCGCGTTCACGAAGGCCATGGTGGCGTAGTAATCCTTGAAGCGGAAGGTGCGCGACAGGGCCTGGCCGCCCTCGCTCAGCTCCCAGCCGGGAATCTGCGGCAGCAGTTCGGCCAGGCGGGCTTCGCCAAGCTTGTGATCGCTGCCTTTGCGCGGCACGCAACGGGCCTGGGCCAGTGGAATCAGGTCGGCCATGGGAATCTCCACCTCGTGTTGACTGAACAATGCGCCGGACGGTGTATAAACCGAATGAGCGGTTGACGCTTACTTGGCTAGAATAGCCTGATGATCCAGATCTCCGACACTGCCCAGACCCATTTCCGCAAGCTGATCGAACGCGAGGGCGTGCCCGGCATGGGCGTGCGCTTGAGTGCGGTCGAGCCCGGCACCCCGCGCGCCGATGCCCGGCTGGAGTTCGCCGAACCGACCGACCTGCTCGGTGACGAGTGGGCGGTGGACTGCGATGGCTTCACCCTCTACGTCGATGCGAGCAGCGTCGGCTGGCTCGATGGCGCCGAGATCGACATCGTCGCCGGCACCGCCGGTACCCAGCAGTTGACCATCAAGGCGCCGCGCATCAAGGGCGAGGCCCCCGGCGATGCCGCTTCGCTGGTCGAGCGCGTGCACTGGGTGGTGGAAAACGAAGTCAATCCGCAGCTGGCCTCGCATGGCGGCAAGGTGGCCGTGCAGGAAGTCTCGTCCGACGGCGTGGTGCTGCTTCGCTTCGGTGGTGGCTGCCAGGGCTGTGGCATGGCCGACGTGACGCTCAAGCAGGGCATCGAGAAGACCCTGATGGGCCGCGTGCCGGGCGTGACCGCCGTGCGCGACGCGACCGACCATGACAGCGGCCACGCGCCGTATATCCCGCGCGGCAACGTCGCCTGACCGCTGACGCGTGCCTCTGACCCGGGCCGAGCAACTCATCGAACTGCTGCTGGCCCGCCAGCAGCCACGCGCCGTCCTCGAGAAGTCCACGCGCCTGCCCTATGGCTGGGCGCTGTGGCTGCGCTCGCTGGGCCCGCTGCCGCGGCCGTTCCACGCCCGCGAAGTGATTGCGGTATTGCTGCCGCGGCCGCTGCCTGGAGCGCCGGGCCAATCACCCCGGCTGTCGCCGTGGCAGGCGCTGCGCCGGTTGTTCTGGCAGGACTGGGACGCTGCGCCGCGCGATCAGCGCTGGATGCGCTGGACCTCGGCGTTGGCCAGCGCGCTGCTGCACCTGCTGTTCTTCATGCTGCTGCTGTGGGTTGCGGTGATCCGCACCACGGCACCGGAAGCAGAGGGCGCCGAAGGCGAGCGTGTGCAGGTGGAATTCGTCGGCCGCGCCTCCCAGGAGGGCGGAGGCGATCAGCCGGGTGCCGAGGCGGCTGCGGCTGCACCGGCCGGCCAGGTTGCCGCCGGCCAGGCAGCAGGGGCCGCGACTGCACCTGAGCCGCGTCCTGCGGCCGCGTCGGCGCCTGCGCCTGCACCTGCACCGGCTCCAGCACCGGCAGCCAGCGTGCCGTCGCCGCCGGCCGAAGCCGAGCCGGCCCCGCTTGCGGCCCCGCCACCGTCGCCGGTGCAGGCCACCGAAGTGGCGCAGGCCAGCACGGATTTCGTGGTGCCGCCGGTCAGCGTGCCGCGCACCGAGGTCAGCATCGTGCCGCGTGACACCACACCCACGGTGCGCGAGCGCAGCGTGCAGCCGGTGCAGGCGCCGCCAACCCCAACCGCGATGCGTGCGCCGCAGATCGCGGTGCGGACGCCGCAGCTGCGTGACATCCCGGTGCAGGAGCGCGAAGTCAGTACGATCGATGCACCGGCGGTGTCGCAGCCACTGCGCACGGCCGATGTGCAGGTGCGCGTGCCGCAGCGCGACGTACAGGTGCGCGAGCGTGAAGTGCAGGCGGTGGTCGATCCGCAGGTGCGGATGGCGACCGTCGCCGGTCGTGAACCGGCAGTGCATGCGCCGGCGGGTCGTGACGTACAGGTGCGCGAGCGCGAAGTAGCCTCGGCACCGGTGGCAGCCCCTTCGTCTTCCAGTGGCAATGCACCCGCGGCAACGCCCGCGCCGGCGGCCAATGGCAGCGCGACGCAGGCCAGCAGCAACACTGCGCGGCCTGCTGCATCCAGCACGACCCCGGCCCAGGCTGGAGCGCGCCCGGCCCCCAATCCGGGCAACTGGGCCACGCCCGCCAAGGGCGATGACTGGGGGGCATCGAGCCGCAACCAGGACGGCGCCGACAAGGGCGCCCGCCAGGCCAGTACCAGCGGCAAGGGCAGTGGCCTGTTCAATGCCGATGGCAGCGTCCGCGTGCCGGGCCAGGAAGGCGAGGGGCGTGCCGAGCGCGGTGCGCCAGGTGGCGCCAACGACGGCTGGAGCAAGGAACGCATCGCGCAATCGGGCACCTGGTTGAAGCGACCGCCGTACGACTACACACCTACCTCGTTCGACAAGTACTGGGTGCCGCAGGAATCGCTGCTGGCCGAGTGGGTGCGCAAGGGCGTCAAGGCAATGGAGATTCCGTTGCCGGGTACCAGCACGAAGATCTCCTGCGTGATCTCGATCCTGCAGGCCGGTGGTGGCTGTGGCCTGACCAACCCCAACATGCAGGACCAGCCGGCGGTGGCACGACCGCCGCCGGACATCCCGTTCAAGAAAGAGCTGCAGGAAGATAACGGGAGCCGCTAACGGCTCCCGTTGTCCACACATGTTTCCTTGTCCCCGCGCCGTTGGCGCGCCCCCTTGAACAACAAGGGGGCTTTTCGATGGACCCATCGCGGGATGTGACGGCCATGCTGGCGCGCTTTGGTAGGTGCCAACCTTGGTTGGCACAGAAACTCCGACCAAGGTCGGCATCTACCGGATGCACGTGCGCCGACCAGGGGCGGCCTCTACCTGGGTGGTGACGTCACGCGCTCTGCGACAGAAACATCCAGAACGGCAGGTCTCCGCCAACCCACTGGCCGGCTCGCACTTTGGTAGGTGCCAACCTTGGTTGGCACAGAAGCGCCGACCAAGGTCGGCATCTACCAGGGCATCGACCTCACGCGCTCTGCGACAGAAACACCCAGAACGGCACGTCTCGGCCGACCTGCTGGCCGGCCCGCGCTTTGGTAGGTGCCAACCTTGGTTGGCACAGAAGCGCCGACCAAGGTCGGCATCTACCGGAGCACGTGCGCCGACCGGGGTCGGCCTCTACCTGGGGGGTGACCTCACGCGCTCTGCGACAGAAACACCCAGAACGGCACGTCTCCGCCAACCTGCTGGCCGGCCCGCGCTTTGGTAGGTGCCAACCTTGGTTGGCACAGAAGCGCCGACCAAGGTCGGCATCTACCGGAGCACGTGCGCCGACCAAGGTCGGCATCTACCAGGGCATCGACCTCACGCGCTCTGCGACAGGAACACCCAGAACGGTACGTCACGGCCGACCCAGTCGCGGCTGGCTTCGTCCATCACGTCCAGCAACGTGTCGAAATCCTTCTGCGTGGAGGCGCGCAACGTGTCCACGTCGGCCAGGAACAGCGCGTAGCCGTTGGCCGGCAGCCACTGCAGGTCGCGCAGGTTGTCCGACAGCGCATCCCAGTTGCCGCCGAAGCCGGCAGGGAAATCCAGTTGCGCGGCCAGCCGGGCCAGCAGGGTGCGCTTGTCGGCCACGCCTTCCAGGTCGATGCGGATCACCTTCAGCCCGGCATCGCGCATCGCCGCGGCCAGTGCGCCGATGTCGTCGCTGTCGATGGCGTAAACGCCGGCATTGTTGATGTCATGCAGGCCGAGGCCGAAATCATCGTGGCTCATCACTGCGCTCCCTGGGCCGGTACGGTGAAGCTGCGGAACGATTCGTAGTGGTCGTCGGTGTAGTACCACGCCTCCGGCGGATCGCCGCCGGTGACGATGCGGCGAGCGCCACGGGTGCGCGCACCGGGGGTGTCGACGGTGTATTCGCGGTAGTAGCCGCGCGGTCGCTGCGGCAGCTGCTGTTCGCGGTTGCCGAACGTGCTGCCGTCCTGGCGGTGCGGGAACGGGCCGCCACGCTGGATCAGGGCGATGGTCTGCCGGGCTTCAGCTGGCAGGAATGCGGGCAGGCCGCTGTCGTTGCCGGTTGCGGGCGTGGCCGTGGTCGGCGCCGGCGCGCGCGCGGCAGGCGCACCCTGCAGGTCGGGCGCGAACTGCGGCGTCGGCGGGCGCTGCATGAAATGGTTGACGACCAGGCCGAGCAGCAGCAGGGCGATGGCAGTGATCAGCAGCCGGGGGTTGCGCATGGGCAAGGAGCGGGCGAGGGCGGTGAAGGCACTGTAGCGCCTGTGCGCTGCACGGTGCATGAGGATGGCATCGCGTCACTGCTGCGTAACAATTGCCGTCGTGCTCACTGGCAGGACGCAATTTCCTTTACATCCCCCTTGGTAATCTGGCGGTCTGTCCCCATCATTCACCGCGCAACGCCCGACACCGTCGGGTGCCCTCGCAATCAGGAGATGCATCATGGCCTATACCCTGCCCAAGCTGTCCTACGCCTACGACGCGCTGGAACCGCATATCGATGCGGCGACGATGGAAATCCATCACACCAAGCATCACCAGACCTACATCAACAACGTCAACGCGGCGCTGGAAGGCACCGAGTACACTGACCTGCCGGTCGAAGAACTGGTGAAGAAGCTCAAGTCGCTGCCGGAGAACCTGCAGGGTCCGGTGCGCAACAACGGTGGCGGCCATGCCAACCACTCGCTGTTCTGGACCGTGATGGCTCCGAATGCTGGCGGCAACCCGGTGGGCGACGTGGCCAAGGCCATCGACAAGGACCTGGGCGGCTTCGACAAGTTCAAGGACGCCTTCACCAAGGCAGCGCTGACCCGCTTCGGCAGCGGCTGGGCCTGGCTGAGCGTGACCCCGGACAAGAAGGTCGTGGTCGAGAGCACCGGCAACCAGGACAGCCCGCTGATGGAAGGCAACACCCCCATCCTCGGCTTGGACGTGTGGGAACACGCGTACTACCTGAAGTACCAGAACCGTCGTCCGGAATACATCGGCGCGTTCTTCAACGTCATCGACTGGAACGAAGTCGAGCGCCGTTACCAGGAAGCGATCGCCTGATCGCGGTAACGGGATGAACAGAAAAGGCCGGGGGAGACCCCGGCCTTTTCTGTTGCAGGACTCATTTGGTAGTGCCGGGGGGGGGGGGGGCCACGGGGGGTGGACCCGGGGGGCGGGCCCGGGCCGGCCAGCCAGGCGGGTGG
>NZ_JAWIRR010000001.1:290992-316882 GCF_036320065.1 Stenotrophomonas sp. SMYL8 | reverse complement strand
CCCGTGTGGTCGGCCGGGCGGGGGCCCGGCACGGGGGGGCCCCCGGCGGCCCCGCCCCGCGCCCGGCACTACCTATTCGGTCGTGGCCGTATCGCCCTGCAGTCGCAGCGTCGCCATCACGCCCAGGCGCAGGCCGGGCAGGTCGCCGTCGGCCGGCAGCAGGATCGGCTGCTGGCGGATGCCGCCGAAGTGCTTGACCTGGAACAGCACATCCAGGCCGTGGCCGCTGCTGCCACCCCCACTGGCCGCCGGCGCTTCGGCGCGGCCGCCGGGATTGCGCCGGGCCGGCTGGAAGCCGGGCGTGCTGCGCACCAGTTCCACCGTGTTGGCGGAGAAATCACCGGCGATCAGGCTGGGCATGCCCTCGGCGGTGGCGCCGATCCAGGTCATCAGATCGCTGGTCTGATGCTGGCGGGCGGTGGCCTCGTCCAGGTCCGGGCGCAGTCGCGCCACATAGATGTTGACCAACGCCTCGCCCAGCTTCAGCCGCATCATGCCGGCGGCGCTGAAAGTGCCGGGTGGGTGCAGCAGGGTGACCCCGTCTTCGCTGACCGGCAGCCGGGTCAGCATCGCGTTGCCATGCCGCAGCGGCTGGCTGGGCGGATCGGCGGTAACGAAGTCGCAGCTGTAGCGCAGCCGGCTGGCCAGCCAGCAGGCCGGGTTGCGGCCCTGTTGCTGCAGCACCTGCTGCACCGAGATCACGTCCGGCTGCAGGTCGGTCAGCAGCTGCGCGACCTGCTCGCGGCGCTGTTTCCATTGCGTGTCATCGCGGCTGGGCAGTTCCAGCGCGGCCACGGTCAGCTGCCGGGGCTCGTCCCCGCCAGTGGCGGACGCCGGCGCCTGCGGCCGCGCCTGGGCCTGCAACGCCAGCAACAGCGCAAGACAGCTGAGCAGGAGGCGGGCGTGGGCGAGGGGGCGCATAACGATAAGTTTACGCTTTTGTCGTGCAGGTGCCGTGACTTCCGGCACGGCCAACATTGCCTGCCATGGATTGGCACCGTTGTCATGCAGCCCTGCAGCGTGCTTCGCAAGCCCTGGTTCCGGTAACCTTGCGCCTTTCGCTTTGCAGGAATGCCTTACAGGATGAGCCACGACGCAGTCGCCCCCATCGCCGGCCAAGGAAAGATGCCGCGCCAGATTCCGTACATCATCGGCAATGAGGCCTGCGAACGGTTCAGTTTCTACGGGATGCGCAACATCCTGGTGCAGTTCCTGATCACCTCGCTGCTGCTGCAGGAAATCACGGCGGAAGGCCGTGCCGGTGAAGCCAAGGACATCATGCACAGCTTCATGATCGGCGTTTATTTCTTCCCGCTGCTCGGAGGCTGGCTGGCCGACAGGTTCTTCGGCAAGTACCACACCATCCTCTGGTTCAGCCTGGTCTACTGTGCCGGCCACCTGTGCCTGGCGCTGTTCGAGAACAGCCGCGAGGGCTTCTTCCTCGGCCTGGGCCTGATCGCGCTCGGTGCCGGTGGCATCAAGCCGCTGGTGGCCTCGTTCATGGGCGACCAGTTCGACCAGAGCAACAAGCACCTGGCCAAGATCGTCTTCGACGCCTTCTACTGGATCATCAACTTCGGCTCGCTGTTCGCCTCGCTGCTGATCCCGCTGGTGCTGAAGAACTGGGGCCCGCAGTGGGCGTTCGGCATCCCGGGCATCCTGATGTTCATCGCCACCTTCGTGTTCTGGCTGGGCCGCAAGCGCTACGTGCTGGTGCCGCTGCCGCCGAAGGATCCGCATTCGTTCGCCAACGTGGTGCGTACCGCACTGACCACGCGCGTGGCCGGCCAGGGCCGTCCGGGCCTGGTGATCGCCGTGCTCGGCCTGGTGCTGGCAGTGGCCTCGTTCGGCCTGGTTGGCTCGTTGGGCATTGTCATCTGCCTGTGCCTGGCGCTGGTATCGATCCTGGCCGGTATCGGCGGTGGCACCTGGCTGCAGCTCGATCGCGCCCGTGGCCAGCATCCGGCCGAAGCCGTCGAAGGCGTGCGCTCGGTGCTGCGGGTGCTGGTGATCTTCGCGTTGACCACGCCGTTCTTCTCGCTGTTCGACCAGAAGGCCTCGACCTGGGTCCTGCAGGGCCAGCAGATGCAGATGCCGAGCTGGTTCACCGCCTCGCAGATGCAGGCACTGAACCCGCTGCTGGTGATGATCCTGATTCCGTTCAACAACCTGGTGCTGTACCCGGCCCTGCGCCGCTTCGGCTTCGAGCCGACCGCGCTGCGCCGCATGACCGCCGGCATCGCCTTCAGCGGTCTGGCCTGGATCGTGGTCGGCGGCATCCAGGTGGTGATGGACGGGGGCAACGCCATGTCGATCTTCTGGCAGATGCTGCCGTATGCGCTGCTGACCTTCGGTGAGGTGCTGGTCTCGGCCACCGGCCTGGAGTTCGCCTACAGCCAGGCGCCGCAGGCGATGAAGGGCGTGGTGATGAGCTTCTGGAACCTGACCACCACCATCGGCAACCTGTGGGTGCTGCTGTCCAACGCGGCGGTGCGCAACGATGCGGTGACCCACAAGATCGCCAGTACTGGCCTGAGCGAGGCGGCGTTCCTGATGTTCTTCTTCGCCGGTTTCGCCTTCGTCGCGGCGTTGGCCTTCGGTTGGTACGCGAAACGCTATCGTATGGTCGACAACTACCGTAGCGCCTGAGCCTGACATGACCCCCGTCAATCTGCTGTTGATCGCCATCACCGCCATCCTGTCGTGGATGGCGTTCAACAACCGCAAGCTGGCCGACCGCCTGATCCTGTGGCCGCCGGCCATCGACCGTCACCGCCAGTACGACCGGCTGGTGACCTATGGCTTCATCCACGCCGACTGGTCGCACCTGATCTTCAACATGATCACCCTGTTCTTCTTCGGGGGATTCATCGAGAGCGTGATGGTGCAGCTGACCGGCAGCTACCTGACCTACCCGGCGTTCTACATCGGTGCGCTGCTGGTCTCGATCCTGCCCAGCTACCTGAAGAACCAGAAGAACCCGAACTACCTCAGCCTGGGTGCGTCCGGTGCGGTGTCGGCGGTGCTGTTCGCCTTCATCCTGATCAAGCCGTGGTCGATCATCCTGGTGTTCTTCATCCCGGCGCCGGCCATCGTCTACGCCGCGTTCTACGTCGGCTACAGCATCTGGATGGACAAGCGCGGCGGTGACCGCATCAACCACAGCGCGCACCTGGCGGGCGCGGCGTTCGGCGTGATCTTCATGCTGGCCATGCAGCCGAGCATCTTCACTCACTTCCTGCGCGAACTCTCCAACCCGACCTTCCGCCTCGGCGGGGGTTGATGACGGGAGCGGGGCGGATCGGCAGCGATCCGCCCCCGCTGTTTCAGAGCGTGGGCTGCTGACCGTAGGTATCCAGCAGGCGGGCGAACACTTCTTCGCCGATGCGCTGGAAATCCTGGTCCTGGGTCTGCCCCTCCACGGCCAGTTGCAGCAGGCCCTCCAGCAGGGCGCGGTCGGTATCTGAATGGGAATCGCTGGGGTGCATCGGAGCCTCCGCGGTGGTGCGCATGATCAACGGTCGCAAGGGCCGTGCCAGCCTGGCCGTACCCCTCCACAGGCGATAGCGGCCGCCAGCGCTCCAGCTTGAGGGTCGCAAACTGACGTGAATGGAACGGACTTGCCCCTGTTCAGGCTTCACGCGATCATGGCGCCCGGCTGCGCACCATCCACGCAGTCGCCGCAGGAGACAGTTCCATGGCTTCGGTCACGCCCCCCGGTCTGGCCTACGAGGTCGAACACGACCTGGCCAACCATCGCTTCACCGCCCGTGTGCGCGGACAGCTGGCGGTGCTGGACTACCAGATCAAACGCAGGCGCATGGTCATCACGCATACCGAGGTGCCCGAGCCGATTGCCGGCCGAGGCATCGCCGGTGAGCTGACCCGTGTGGCGCTGCGTTTTGCCCGTGAGCAGAAGTACAAGGTGGTGCCGGCGTGTTCCTACGCCGAGGCCTTCCTGCAGCGGCATGAGGAGTACCACGACCTGCTCGTTGGCTGAATGCCAGCGGGCCACGCTTCAGCCATGGCAGGCGATGATGTACAAACATGAACAGGGGATCCCGATGAAGATTGGAAACAACCGGCCATTGCACGGCAGCGTGCTGGCCGGCGTGGTGGGCGTGCTGTTGCTGGCCGGTTGCCAGCGTGAAAGCGAGCCGGCACCGGCGACCGACGCGGCGCCCGCCGCCGAAGCCACCGCCGCAGGCGAAACGCCGGTCACGGAAGCGCCGCTGGACCTGCGCGACGTGATCGAGAACAACGAACGCGAAGTGGTGGGTATCAGCTACCCGGCCGGCATCGACCGCTACCCGGGCCTGGCCCGCGCGCTGCAGAGCTATGCGACGAGTGCGCGCAGTGACCTGCAACAGGCGCTGGACGGGCTGGGCAATGACAAGCCGACCATGCCGTACGAGCTGTCGCTGAGCTTCGAGAAGCTGCTGGAAACCCCGCAGCTGGTAGTGGTCAGTGCCGATGGCAGCCGCTACACCGGTGGCGCCCATGGCGAACCGCTGGTGGCCCGATTCGTGTGGCTGCCGCAGCATCAGCAGATGCTCAGCGCCGAAAAGCTGGTGGCCGATGCCAAGGGCTGGAAGGCGATCAGCGATTTCGTCGCCGACCAGCTGCGTGAACGCGTGGCGACCCGCCTCAGCGGTGAGGACATGGATCCGGCCCAGCTGCAGGAATCGCTGCGCAACGCATCGCGCATGATTGCCGACGGCACCGGCCCGCAGGCCGACAATTTCAGCCAGTTCCAGCCGCTGACCGACGACAAGGGGCAGATCACCGCGCTGCGCTTTGTTTTCCCGCCGTACCAGGTGGGTCCATACTCGGACGGCACCCAGACCGCCGATGTACCGGCGGCGGTGCTGTTGCCGCACGTGGCCAAGGACTACGTGGAGCTGTTCGCACGCGGTTGACCGCAGTCGAGGAGGTGGCGTGGATACAGGGTTGCAGGAGCGGGTCGCCGGCCTGCTGCAGGAAGCCGGGGTCCGCATCGGCGGTACCCAGCCACAGGATATCCAGGTTCATGATCCGCGCTTCTTCGCGCGGGTCATGGCGCACGGCTCGCTTGGCCTCGGCGAGAGCTACATGGACGGTTGGTGGGATGCCAACGTCCTGGATGAATTCCTTGTTCACCTGATGCAGGCGCACCTGGACGAACGGGTGCACGGTTGGCGCGAAGTGGCCGATGCACTGAAGGCGCGCCTGTTCAACCTGCAGGTGGGACAGGGCAGCTACGAGGTGGGCCGCCGCCACTACGACCTCGGCAATGATCTCTACCAGGCCATGCTGGGCCAGCGCCTGGTCTATAGCTGTGGCTACTGGCGCAATGCCGGCGATCTCGACGCCGCGCAGGAAGCCAAGCTTGACCTGGTCTGCCGCAAGCTGGGCCTGCGCCCGGGGCAGCGTGTGCTGGACATCGGCTGTGGCTGGGGCGAAGCCCTGAAGTTTGCCGCCGAGCGCTACGGTGTCAGTGGCGTCGGCGTGACCATTTCGCAGGAGCAGGCCGAGTTCGCCCGCGAACTGTGCGCCGGCCTGCCGATCGAGATCCGCCTGCAGGACTACCGCGAACTGCACGAGCCGTTCGATGCGATCTTCTCGATCGGCATGTTCGAGCACGTCGGCGACAAGAACTACGCCAGCTTCTTCGAGGTGGCCAGGCGTTGCCTGTCACCGCGCGGCCTGCTGCTGCTGCACAGCATCGGCACCAACATCTCGCGGCATCGTACCGATCCGTGGATCGCGCGCTACATCTTTCCCAACTCGATGCTGCCATCGGCGGTGCAGATCACCAAGGCGTTCGAGGGCCGCTTCGTGCTGGAGGACTGGCACAACTTCGGTACCGATTACGACCTGACCCTGCAGGCCTGGCGGCGCAACGTGGAAGCGGCGTGGCCGCGGCTGGATGCGCGCTACGACGAGCACTTCCGGCGCATGTGGCGCTTCTACCTGGCCGGGTCGATGGCCACCTTCCGTTGCCGGCACGCGCAGCTGTGGCAGCTGGTGCTGTCGCCGGAAGGCGTGCCGGGTGGGTACGTGGCGCCACGTTGAGGCTGCACTTCTGCCCTGCGCGACCGATGGTGCGGGTCGTGGAAGAAGCGACATCGCTTAACGTCATGCGCGAGCGTTGTCGGCGCTGTGCCTGGCTGGGGTGACGTGGGCGCTAGACTTGTCGACCAGCGGCATCACCGCTTCACTGAAGGCATCGCAGCATGGGTTGGGACATCACCTATCATCCGATTGCGGAATCCGAGATCCGTGACATCTATTTCCGTGCGCTGGAGGATGGCGCGCTGGTCGCCGAGCTGCAGCAGCGGTTCCAGATCGAGCCGTTCTACATGGAGCAGCTGCAGGAGCGCATCGAGGAGGCTCGCTCGATCAGCGCAGAAGTGCCTTTCGAGAAGGGGCACGCTCTGTACCTGGCGATGGTGGCCGGCCACCTTCGGCGGTATCACTATCTCCGCGGGAGCGCCCTTTCGTTTTTCATCGACGATCCGGTGGTCGCCCGCTATTTCGCGGACTGGCGGCAACTGGTGCCGTTGCAGTGGGCAGATGCTGCCGCCGGCAACCATCTACGGGAAAACTATGGTGGTGGCGTGTTCATCACGCATGCCCGGCTGAAGCAGTTACGCGCTGATTATGCAGTGGACAGCGCACTGGCTGCGCGCCTGGAGGAGCTGTTCTCCGATGGACGCCTGGTCGTTTTCTGGCGTGTTGTCGATGATGCCATCGCCAAGGGCTGTGGACTGCTGGAGGCCAGCGAGGTGGTCGAGCCGAACCCGATGGATCTCAATGCATCGACCAGCTTGAGCAATCTGCTGAACTGCGCGCCGGATGGCGCGATGCTGTACGCGGAGGCCGCGGCGACACAGCTGGCGGAGTTCGTGGCAGCGCACCCGGATATCGCATCGACTGCCGCTGCCACGCCCGGTACGCCGAAAGGGCGGTGGTGGGAGCGACTGTTTCGGCGGTGACCGGAGAGCATCCACGCATGGCGTGGATCTACTGGTGGGTGCCGACCGTTGGTCAGCACGATCCATTCGCGCCACGAACCCCGGCATCATCGATCCACACATGACGCACTCCAGTAGATCCACGCCATGCGTGGATGCCCCAACAAAAAACCGCCCGGTCTCCCGGGCGGTTTTCGTTTCAGGCTACCGCGCGGGCGATCAGTTGCCGGCGCCGGTCAGGCCACGCTTTTCCAGCAGCGGTTCGATCTGCGGCTCGTGGCCGGCGAAATCGCGGAACAGCTGCATGGCATCCACGCTGCCGCCCTTGGACAGCAGGGTGGCGCGGAAGTGGTCGCCGTTCTTGCGGCTCAGGCCGCCGTTGTCCTTGAACCACTTCTGGGTGTTGGCGTCGAGCACTTCCGACCAGATGTAGGCGTAGTAGCCGGCCGAGTAGCCGCCCATGATGTGGCTGAAGTACGGGGTCTTGTAGCGCGGCGGGACCGGCGCGTAGTAGATGCCGTCCTTTTCCAGCGCGGCGCGCTCGAAGGCCATCACGTCCTTGGCTGCAGGCACCTGGTCGGCGCCGATCTGGTGCCAGCGCTGGTCCAGCATCGCCGCACCCAGGTACTCGGTGGTGGCAAAGCCCTGGTTGAACTTGGCCGCGGCCAGCACCTTGTCCAGCAGCGCCTGCGGCATCGCCGAACCATTCTGGTAGTGCTTGGCGTAGTTCTTCAGGATGACCGGGTTGTCCGACCACATTTCGTTGACCTGCGAGGGGAACTCGACGAAGTCACGCGGCACCGAGGTGCCCGAGAAGTACGGGTACTTCACGTTGGAGAACATGCCGTGCAGGGCGTGGCCGAACTCGTGGAACGTGGTGTTCACCTCGTCCCAGGTCAGCAGGGTCGGCTGGCCGGCCGGCGGCTTCGGAATGTTCAGGTGATTGGCGACCACCGGCTTGAAGCCGGTCAGCTTGGACTGCGAGACGTAGGAGTTCATCCACGCGCCACCGCGCTTGGAGGCGCGTGCATACGGGTCGAAGATGAAGATCGCCAGCTGGCTGCCGTCGGCGTCGAACACGTCGTAGACGGTGACGTCATCGTGGTAGACCGGCAGGTCGGTGCGCTGCTTGAAGGTCAGGCCGAATTCCTGGCCCGCGGCGTAGAACACGCCGTTCTCCAGCACGTTCTTCATTTCGAAGTACGGCTTCAGCTGCGACTCGTCGAAGTTGTACTTGGCCTGGCGCACCTTCTCGCTGTAGAAGGCCCAGTCCCACGGTTCCAGCTTGAACGTCGGCTTGCCAGCGGCCTTCTGTTCCTGGTCGATCATCGCCTGCAGGTCGGCGGCTTCACGCTTGGCGTTGGCCACCGCGGCCGGGGCCAGCTTGCCCAGCATCGCGTTGACCGCTTCGGGGGTCTTGGCGGTCTGGTTGGTCAGGTTGTAGGCGGCAAAGTTCGGGAAGCCCATCAGCTTGGCCTTGTCGGCGCGCAGCTGCATGATGCGCGAGACCAGCGCGGTGTTGTCGAACTCACCGCCGCGGCTGCCGCGGCTCACCGATGCTTCGTAGATCTTCTGGCGCAGGGCGCGGTTGGCCAGGTTGGTCAGCGGCGGCTGGCCGGTGGTGTTGAGCAGGGTGATCACGTACTTGCCGTCCTGGCCGCGGGCCTTGGCGGCTTCGGCGGCGGCGGCGATCTGCTCCTTGGACAGGCCGTCCAGTTCCTTGACGTCGTCGACGGTGATCGCCGAAGCGTTCACCTCCGACTGCACGTTCTGGCTGAACTTGGTACCCAGGTTGGCCAGCTCGGCGTTCATCTCCTTCAGCTTGGCCTTGTCGGCGTCGGACAGCTTGGCGCCTGCGCGCACGTAGTTGTCGTAGTACTTCTCGACCAGGCGCACGCCTTCGGCGTCCAGGCCCAGCTGGCTGCGGGTGTCATACAACGCCTGGATGCGGGCGAACAGCTTGCCGTTCAGCGCGATCGCATCGCTGTGCGCGGCGAACTTCGCCGAGTAATCAGCCTGCAGCTTCTTGCGGGTGTCGTTGGTGTCGGCGCCGACCAGGCTGAAGAACACGGTGGTCGCACGGTCGAGGATGTCACCGCTCTTTTCCAGGGCGATGATGGTGTTGTCGAAGGTCGGCTTGGCCTTGTTGTTGGCGATCGCCTCCACTTCCTTCAGCTGCTGCGCCATGCCGGCGTCGAAGGCCGGGGCGAAGTCGCTGTCCTTGATCTTGTCGAACTGCGGGAAGTGCAGCGGCAGCGGGCTTTCGGCGAAGAACGGATTGGCCTGCTGGGCATGGGTGGTGGCAGCCGGGGTGGCGGCGCCGGCCGAGAAGGCGGGCAGGGCAAGGCCGAGGGACATGGCCACGGCAAGGGCAAGGCGAGTGGTCAAGGTAGGAACTCCGGTAAGGCAAACAAGGGCCCGAGGGTAACCCGGCCGGCGGCGCCCGCACTTGTGTCAAAAGGCATGTTGCCGGGGCCGGGCGCGGGTACCATGCATTCACCGCCCACGGCCCACTGCCATGACCACTGCCTACGACTTCAGCTTCCGCGACCTCGACGGCCAGCCGCAGGCCCTGGCCCGGTACCAGGGGCACCCGATGCTGCTGGTCAATGTCGCCAGCCGCTGTGGCTTCACCCCGCAGTACACCGGGCTGGAACAGCTGTGGCAGCAGTATCGCGAGCGTGGCCTGGTGGTGATCGGGTTCCCATGCAACCAGTTCGGTGCACAGGAGCCCGGCGACGCCGCGCAGATCCGCCAGTTCTGTTCGCTGGACTACCCGGTCAGCTTCCCGCTGTCGGAGAAGATCGAGGTCAACGGCGACGGGGCTGATCCGTTGTGGGCATGGTTGTCACGCGAAAAGCGCGGCCTGCTGGGTAGCGCCCGCATCAAGTGGAATTTCAGCAAGTTCCTGGTCGACCGCCAGGGGCAGGTGGTGTCGCGGCATGCGCCCACCACCAGGCCGGAGCAGCTGCGCGGCGAGATCGAAGCGCTGCTGTGAGATGAACCCGAAAAGGGGACGGAGGGGATTAAGTCGTTTGTGCACAAACGACTTAATCCCCTCCGTCCCCTTTTTTGCTTATTTCTCGACGAACGCGCGCTCGAACACGTAGTGGCCCGGCTGGCCGATACGCGGCGAGACCTGGAAGCCACGGGCATCGAGCACGCTGCGCAGGTCGGCCAGCATCTGCGGGCTGCCGCAGATCATCGCGCGGTCGTTCTCCGGGCTCAGCTCCGGCAGGCCGAGGGTGCGCTGCATCTCGCCGCTTTCCATCAGCTGGGTCAGGCGGCCCTGGTTGGCGAACGGCTCGCGGGTGACGGCCGGGTAGTACAGCAGCTTGTCGCCGATCATCTCGCCGAGGAATTCATGCTCACGCAGTTCCTTCTCGAAGTAATCGCGGTAGGCCAGGTCCTTCTCGTAGCGCACGCCGTGGCAGAGGATCACCTTCTCGAAGCGCTCGTAGGTTTCCGGGTCCTTGATGACCGACAGCCACGGCGCCATGCCGGTGCCGGTGCCCAGCAGGTACAGGTTCTTGCCGGGGTGCAGATCGCTGATCAGCAGGGTGCCGGTGGGCTTCTTGCCGACCAGCACCTTGTCACCCGGCTTGATGTGCTGCAGGCGCGAGGTCAGCGGGCCGTCCTGCACCTTGATGCTGAAGAACTCCAGATGCTCTTCCCAGTTGGCGCTGGCGATGGAATACGCGCGCAGCAGCGGCCGCGCCTCGGTTTCCAGGCCGATCATCACGAACTGGCCGTTCTCGAAGCGGAAACCGCTGTCGCGGGTGAGGGTGAAGCTGAAGTAGGCATCGGTCCAATGACGGACCTCAAGCACCGTTTCGGCGCCAAAAGCGGAGGACATGGGCGTATCTATCGAAAGTCGTCGGGGTGATTCTATCTCAAATGAGACAGGTTCTCATTAGGCGGAACGAGAGGCGTTCTCAGCGGTAGCCGGCCGCCTGCAGCTCGAACAGCTCGGCGTAGCGGCCGCCCTGGACCATCAGCTCTTCATGGGTGCCGCTGGCCTCGATCCGGCCATCGGCCAGCACCAGGATGCGATCGGCCATGCGTACCGAGGAAAAACGGTGGGAAATCAGCACTGCGGTGCGATTATCCGCCAGTTCCCTGAACCGCTGGAACACCTCGAACTCACTTCGCGCATCCAGCGCCGCCGTTGGCTCATCCAGGATCATCACCTGCGCATTGCGCATCCATGCACGGGCGATGGCGATCTTCTGCCATTGGCCACCGGACAGGTCCACGCCCTGCTTGAAGCGGCGACCGATCAGCTGGTTGTAGCCGCCGGGCAGGTCGTCGATCACTTCCTCGGCCATGCCGCGCCGCGCGGCGTCGGCGATGCGTGCCTGGTCGTCCATCGCCTCGACCTGGCCGACGCCGATGTTTTCGCCGGCGCTGAGGTTGTAGCGCACGAAGTCCTGGAAGATCACCCCGAGGTTGGCGCGCAGGTCGTCCAGGTCGTAGTCGCGCAGGTCGCGCCCATCGAGCAGGATGCGGCCCTCGTCCGGTTCGTACAGCCGTGCCAGCAGCTTCACCAGCGTGGTCTTGCCGGCGCCGTTCTCACCGACCAGCGCCAGTACTTCGCCAGCCTGCAGCTGGAAATCAAGGTGGCGCACCGCCCATTGCTCGGCATCCGGGTAGCGGAAGCCGACGTTCTCGAACACGAAGCCCTGCCGGATCGGCTGCGGCACGCGCACCGCACCTTCACGCGAGTGGATTTCCGGCTGGATCTGGAAGAACGAGAACAGGTCATCCAGGTACAGCGCCTGACTGGCCACCTGCGAGAACCCGATCAACAGGCCCTCCAGCAGCTGGCGCAGGCGCAGGAAGCTGCCGGCGAGGAAGGTCAGGTCGCCGATCGAAAAGTCGCCGCGCACCGTGCGCCAGGCGATGTAGGCGTACGCTGTGTAGTAGCCCAGTGTGCCCAGTGCGGCCAGCAGCGTGCCCCAGAACGCGCGGCGCCGGGCCAGGGCGCGGTTGGCCTGGAAGAGTGCTACAGACAACCTGCGATAGCGCTTCACCAGGAAGCGGTGCAGGTTGTAGATCTTCACTTCCTTGGCCGTTTCCACGCTGGCACCGAGCTGGCGCAGGTAGTCGAGCTGGCGGCGCTCGGGCGTCCACTGGAAGTTGAGGCTGTAGCCGGCCGCGTTGAAGTGCGATTCGCCGACGAAGGCCGGCACCAGTGCCAGCGCCAGCAGGAGGATCAGCCACGGCGCGTAGACCAGCAGGCCGATGGCGAGGCTGGCCACGGTGATCGCGTCCTGCACCTGGCCGAACAACTGGCTCATCAGGTTCATCCGGCCCATGGTCTGGCGTCGCGCACGGTCCAGCTTGTCCTGCAGGTCCGGGTCCTCGAAGTCCTCCAGATCCAGCGTTGCCGCGTGTTCCATCAACCGGATGCTGGTGACGTTGGCGAACAGTTCCGAGAGCAGGGCATCGGCGTAGCTGACCAGCCGGCCGAGCAGATCCGAGGCGATGGCCAGGCCGAATTCCAGCGCCAGCAGGCCCAGCAGCGGATTCAGTATGCCGCTGGACAGTGCTTCGCCCAGCGGCGGGAAGCCAGCGTCGTGCTGGCTCAGGTGCAGGGCGCTGTCGATGATCAGCTTGCCGACGTAGAGCATCGCCACCGGCAGCAGCGCACGGATCAGGCGCAGGCCAAGGCTGGCCAGGGTGAGCGCGGGGCTGGTCTTCCAGACCATGCGCAGGAACGGTGGCAGGTTGCGCATCGCCCTGAAGCGCTGGCGCAGGCTGGGTTTCTTCGCGGCGGCAGCGCCAGCGGTGGGGGTAGCAGGCATGTGCGTATTGTGCGCGCCCTGCGCGTGGCGGAGGCATGAACGGGGCGCATGCCTGCCATGCGCCGGCAGGGCAGCGCGTCGGCGCCGCCTGCGCGCTCAGTCCAGTGCAGCCAGCAGCGCAGGATGGTGAGCGAACCAGAAGCGCAGGGCCCCGCTGTCGATGCCGTAGGCGCCTTTCCAGAAATCGACCGGATAGCTCCAGTCCGAAGAGCGCGACGTGCGCGGTGCCAGACCGACCCGGGTGAAGCGTTGCGCCAGGCCGGGATGCTCGGGGGTCTGCAGCAGCCCGGCATGGCCCAGGGCATCCAGCAGGTGACGCGCCTGCTCGACGGACAGTTTCAGGCCCGGCAGCGCGCGCACGCGTTTGACGATGGTCGACGGGGTGTCCTTGGCGTCGCTCTCGTGGTGCAGCAGCCGCAGCAGTGCCACCAGTGTGCTCATGTCGCCGGGCGCCCGTCTGGGCGTCAGATTGTGTTGTTCCAACAGGAAGGTGATGGCGTTTACGCTTCCGCCGAGCACGACCCCGATGTTGTGGCGGACGCGCGCCCAGCTGGTCGGGTCGAATCTGCCTTCGCGGACCTGGCCGCAGACCGCACAGGCGAGGCTGGGGTGTGGCTGCTCCTGATGCCTGGGGAAGTGCACCATGAACGCATACGCCGACAGCCCGGCGCGCAGGTCGCTGCGGTTCTCCTGCACGCCGAGGATGAAGTTGTCTGCCACATGCTGGCGGTCGGCGCGGGCATAGGCGGCGAACATCCGCACCTGGAGGGCCTCATGGCCCGGATGTTCGACGGGCCACAACAGTCCATGCCGTTCAAGCGTCGACAGGAGTTCGGGCGGCGCGGTGTCCCGCTCCCGGTACTGGGTCAGCGCCTTCAGCGCCTCCTTGCTGGGCGTGTCGGGGGCTTCGTCGGCCATGACGTTCGGATGCTTCCTGCGGGGCAGGTACAGTGCCCGGCGGTCCAGGCACTGTCAACGAAGCGCTCAGGGCAGCGGCGGCAGCAGCCCGGCGCCCAGCCGGTTCCAGGCATTGATCACCGCGATGCCCATGCTCAGGTCGCTGATGCCCTTCTCATCGAAGTGCGGTGCCAGTGCATCGAACGCCGCCTGTGACGGTGCACCGTCGGTCAGCCGGGTCAGTGCCTCGGCCCAGCCCAGCGCCGCACGCTCGCGTGCATCGAAGAAACGGCTTTCGTGCCAGGCGGGCAGGGTATCGAGCTTGCGCGGCTCGATGCCGCCCTTGCGCAGCGCCGTGCCGTGCATGTCCATGCAGTAGCCGCAGCCGTTGAGCTGCGACACGCGCAGGAACACCAGTTCCATCAGGGTCGGATCGATCGAGCTGTCATGCACCGCCTGGCTGGTGGCCAGCAGGCCCTTGAAGGCTTCGGCGGCCAGGCGGGTGTAAGGGACGCGGGGAGAGGCGTGGTCGAACATTTTCGGCTCCACGGCGGCCACGATGGCCGCCTTTCATTACAAGGACGCCGTGCCGTCACCGCGCGTGACAACGTCCGGCAACTTTTCCGGATTCAACACGCTGTACACGTTGGCGATGCGGCCATCGACCACTTCGATGGTGGTGATCGAATGCAGGCGGTCGCCGAGGAAGCGCAGGATCGCCGGCTCGCCATTGACCCAGCCCATCTGCGCGGTGTGGCCCAGGCCGCGGCGCGCGATGGCCCAGAACAGGCGGCCGATGCGTTCGGCGCCCAGCAGCGGGCGCACCGCTGCGGTGACCACGCCGCCGCCGTCGGAAACCAGCAGTGCGTTGGCGTGCAGCAGGGCCTGGATCGCCTCGCTGTCGCCGCGCTGGGAGGCGTCCATGAAGCGCGCCAGCAGCTGCCGGTGCTGGCTGGGGTCGGCATTGAAGCGCGGTCGCCCGGCCTGCAGGCGTTGCCGCGCGCGGTGCACCAGCTGCCGGCAGTTGGCCTCGCTGTGGCCGATCAGGTCGGCGATCTCGCGGTAATCGTGATCAAAGGCCTCCTTCAGCAGGAACGCAGCGCGCTCTTCGGGGCCGAGCTGCTCAAGCAGGGTCAGGAAGGCCACCGAAACATCATCGGCAAACGCATGCAGCTGGGCCGGGCCAGGCGCCGGATCCGGCTCCAGCGTGACCGCCAGCGGTTCAGCCAGCCACGGCCCGACGTAGTGCACGCGCTCGCGCTTGGCCGCGCGCAGCCGGTCCAGGCCGAGCCGGGTGGTGGCGGTGACCAGCCAGGCCTCGGCGTCGCGGATGCTGGCCGGGTCGGCGCCCGACCAGCGCAGCCAGGCGTCCTGGACCACATCCTCGGCGTCGGCGCGGCTGCCGAGCAGGCGGTAGGCCAGGGCCATCAGGCGCGGACGGTGGGTCTGGAAGGCGGTTTCGGCGTTCATATGGGCAAGGACGCCGCGGCGGGCAGGGACGTGACACGAATGTACAACGGCACCCCCGGTGGCAGAGGGGGTAAAATGGGCGGATTACCCCCGCCAGCCTCCAGCAAGCGAGCAAGTCGTGACATCGATCAAGCAGGAAGACCTCATCCAGTCCATCGCCGACGCGCTGCAGTACATCTCGTACTACCACCCGGTCGACTACATCAAGAACCTTGCCGCCGCCTATGAGCGCGAGGAGTCGCCGGCCGCGAAGGAGGCGATGGCCCAGATCCTGATCAATTCGCGGATGTGCGCCGAAGGCCACCGTCCGATCTGCCAGGACACCGGCATCGTCACCGTGTTCCTGGAAATCGGCATGGACGTGCGCTGGGACGACGCCACCATGGGCGTGGAAGACATGGCCAATGAAGGCGTGCGCCGCGCCTACATGCACCCGGACAACAAGCTGCGCGCCTCGGTGCTGGCCGATCCGGCCGGCAAGCGCATCAATACCAAGGACAACACCCCCGGCGTGGTCAACGTCAAGGTGGTGCCGGGCAACACGGTCGACGTGATCGTCGCCGCCAAGGGCGGTGGTTCGGAAGCCAAGACCAAGTTCGCCATGCTCAACCCATCCGACTCCATCGTCGACTGGGTGTTGAAGACCGTGCCGACCATGGGCGCCGGCTGGTGCCCGCCGGGCATGCTCGGCATCGGCATCGGCGGTACCGCTGAAAAGGCGATGCTGCTGGCCAAGGAGGCACTGATGGAGCCGATCGACATCACCGAGCTGCAGGCCCGTGGTGCCTCCAACCGCATCGAAGAGCTGCGCCTGGAGCTGTACGAGAAGGTCAACGCGCTGGGCATCGGCGCACAGGGCCTGGGTGGCCTGACCACCGTGCTCGACATCAAGATCAACGATTACCCGACCCATGCGGCCAACCTGCCGGTGGCGATGATCCCGAACTGTGCGGCCACCCGCCATGCGCACTTCACCCTCGATGGCAGCGGCCCGGTGATGCTGGATCCGCCGTCGCTGGAGGACTGGCCGACGTTGACCTACGATTCGTCCAAGGGCACCCGCGTGGACCTGGATACGATCACCCCGGAAGATGTGGCCAGCTGGAAGCCGGGCCAGACCCTGCTGCTCAACGGCAAGCTGCTGACCGGCCGCGACGCCGCGCACAAGCGCATGGTCGACATGCTCAACAAGGGCGAGGAACTGCCGGTCGATCTGAAGGGGCGCTTCATCTACTACGTCGGCCCGGTCGATCCGGTGCGCGACGAAGTGGTGGGCCCGGCTGGTCCGACCACGGCGACCCGCATGGACAAGTTCACCCGTCAGGTGCTTGAACAGACCGGCCTGCTGGGCATGGTCGGCAAGGCCGAGCGCGGCCCGGCGGCCATCGAGGCGATCCGTGACAACAAGTCGGCCTACCTGATGGCCGTTGGTGGTTCGGCCTACCTGGTGTCCAAGGCGATCAAGGCGGCGAAGGTGGTTGGTTTCGCCGACCTGGGCATGGAGGCGATCTACGAGTTCACCGTGCAGGACATGCCGGTGACCGTGGCGGTGGATTCCACCGGCGAATCGGTGCACAAGACCGGCCCGCGCGAGTGGCAGGCCCGCATCGGCAAGATTCCGGTGGTGGTGGAGTAATTCCTCCCGTTCCGGTCCAGACAACGGCGCCCGTGTGGCGCCGTTGTTGTATGCAGCCTGCCCGTGGATGGTGTGCTCTGCTAACGTGCGCTGTCTGACGTATTGGAAGGGAGTCCATCGTGCTGCAGTGGTCGCGTGTTTTCGTGTTGCTGGTCGCTGCGCTGGCATGCAGTGCCTGCGGGCCACGTTATTTCGTCGAACCGCCAACCCACGAAGCGGGGAGGATCTGCGCGTCGGTCTGCGAGAGCCAGAAGGCGACGTGCGACTTCCATAACCGCGTCCACGCGGAGTCGGATCAGCGCAGCTGCGAAAGCGAGAAGAGCCGGATCATCAGTCGTTGCAGTGGTATCGCCGACGACAAGCAGCGGCACAACTGTGAAGGGGGCAACGGCGCCGGCACCTACTGCGGTTCCCCGGCGCTTCCTTCATGCAGTGCTCCGTACGCCCAGTGCCTGCTCTCCTGCGGCGGCACCGTGAATGAAGTCCGCACCGACACCGGCATTCCCGTGTACTGATTCGGGGGCGCGCGTCGCTGCCTGCACGAGTAACCGTAGTCTGCTAGGGTCGGCACACCCCTGCACTGGATGTGCCCATGCGCCTGCATCGATCCCTCGCGGCTGTGTTCCTGCTGGCCCTGGCCGGCTGCAGTACCCCGGCGTCGTACGAAGGCGCGGATTTCCCCGCATCAGCGCAATGCCGCGTGCAGTGCCAGGCCGGCTATCGCAGCTGCATGGCGCAGAATGACTCCCTCGGCAGCCGCCAGAGCAATTGCGAGCAGCAGGTGGTGCCGGCGCCGGACAAGCGCTGCAAGGATGTGGACAACCCGGACCTGCGCCGTGCCTGCGAACTGAAGGCGCATGACTGCACGATGCGCGCGCCGATGATGTCCTGTGGCGAACGCCGGGATTCCTGCATGAGCATCTGCGGCTGAGCAGCGACCGCGCGCGCGGGTGCATAATCGGCGGATCCACCCGCACAGGATCCGCCGCATGAGCACCACGCTGTATGGTTCGACCAGTACCGCCGCCCTAGTGGTGCACTGGCTGCTGATCGAGCTGGGTATCGAGCACGAACTGGTACTGCTGGATTTCGACACGCGCGAGCACAAGTCGGCGGAGTATCTGGCGCTGAATCCGGCCGGTGTGGTGCCGACGCTGCTGATCGATGGCTTGGTACTGACCGAAGCGGCGGCGATCGCACTGTATCTGGCTGACCGCCATCCGGAGGCCAACCTGCTGCCCGCACTGGGCACGCCGCAGCGCGCCGATGCCTACCGCTGGATGTTCTGGTGTGCCAATACGCTGCAGCCGGCCTATCGTGCTTGGTTCTATCCGCATGAAATGGCGGGCGAGGCAAATATCGAAGCGAGCCGCGAGATGGCCCGTCAGCGCCTTGAGGCGGCCTGGCAGCAGGTCGCCACGCACCTGCAGGCGCATGGCCCCTACCTGCTGGGCACCACGCCCTGCGTGGTCGACTACATGCTGGTGATGCTGATGCGCTGGTCGCGCAACATGCCGAAGCCCAGCGACACCTGGCCGGCGCTCAAGGTGCATGCCACGTCGATGAAGGCGCGCCCGGCGTTCGCCGAGGTATACCGCCGCGCGGCCAGCCCCGCCGGGCGCTACACCCAACCGGGCCCGGAGGGGATTAAGTCGTTTGTGCACAACCGACTTAATCCCCTCCGTCCCCTTTTCCGTTACAGGATCTCCAGCACCGTTTCCGGTGGACGGCACAGCCGTGTGCCCTTGGGCGTGCGTACCACGGGGCGGTTGATCAGGCGCGGGTGTTCGGCCATCGCGGCCAGCAGCGTGGCATCGTCGGCCTCTTCCAGGCCCAGTTCGGTGAACTGCGCTTCCTTGCTGCGCACCAGATCACGTGCGCTCAATCCGGATTCGGCCAGCACCTGGCGCAGTGTGGCCACATCGGGTGGATTGCCGAGGTACTCGATCACCTCCGGCTCGAAGCCGGCATCGCGGATCAGCTTCAGTGCGCCGCGCGAATTGCTGCAGGCCGGGTTGTGCCAGATCGTCACGTCCATCAGAACCACTCCAGCAGCGACACGCCCACGCCCACGTAGGTGGCTTTGTGGTTGTAGTCGATCAGGCTTTCGCCGTAGCCGTCGAAGATCTGCACGTGGCCGCGCAGCAGGTTGCTGATCGGGAAGCCGTAATCCAGCTGCAGGGCACCGTGTGAGCGGCTGCCGGTACGCAGCGAATGGCGTGCCATCAACGAGACTTCGTGGCCGTTGCGGTTCCAGGTCAGGGTCGCATCACCGCGGCCCATGTAGTCCTCGATGTCCGGATTGTTGTCGTCGCTGCGGGTCTCGGGAATGCGGTACCACGGCCGCAGCACCAGCGCCCAGTTCTCGCGGTCCAGGCCGATGTTGAGCATGACCCGGTTCCAGCTGCGCGACAGCGGATCGGCGCGGCCGTTGGACTGGTGGTTCAGCGCGATGCCGGTCATGCGGCCGCGCCAGCCACCGATCGAGTAGCCGTTGCGGAACACCATCATCACTTCCGGCTCGTAATTGGTTTCGCGGAACGGGCGCGAATCCTCGCCGTTGTAGGCCTGCCAGCGCGAGCTCTGGGTATAGCCGGCCCAGATGTCGCCGTTGTCGCCGAACAGGTTCTCGGCGATCTTGGTCTTGAAGCTGATCTGGAACTTCAGTTCGGCGCTGTCCAGCACCTGCGGCGTGGTGACCGTGTTGGCCGGGTTCGGCGAATGCGGCGTGGTGTTGCGGTCGCTGGTCCAGAACGCCGGCAGCAGGTACACCGGCTTGTAGGCACGCAGCTGGAATGGGCCGAGCTTGGAGTCCTCGGCCAGTTCCCAGCGGCTGTCCAGCAGCGAACCGCGGCCGGCATTGGCCAGCGCGCTGTCCGGCGCAGCGGGGCGGAACAGGTCGCTGACCCGCTCGCGCAGTTTCTCTTCGCCCTGGCTCACGCGTGCGGTCTGGCGTTCTTCGCGACGGGCCTGCGCGGCCGCCTCGGCAGCGGCATCGGCGGCGGCCGTGGCCTGCGGCGTATGCGCGAACAGGCGGTCATAGCAGGCCAGGCGCGCCGCGTCAGTGGTGATGGCGGCACACGCCGCGGGCGAGGTATCGGTGCTGGGCACGAATTCCTGCGCGGCCAATGGGGCACTGGCCAGGGCCAGCGCCAGCGGCGCAAGGCGGGGAAGCAGCGGGGGGAGGGTCATTCCAGCAGGCCCTTCGGTGAATACGGGAATCGCACAGTGTGGCGGCTGTACCGCATCGCGGCCAGCCCCCACGGTTTATGCACGGCCACCGCGTGCGCGCGGCGTGAAGACGGTGCGGCTTACAGGAACCAGGCGAAGGCGAACAGGCCCAGCATCGCGATCACCACAGCCAGTTTCAGCGCCAGGCCGAGCAGGATGCCGAGCCAGGTGGCCAGACCCACCTTGGTCGAGCGGCCCAGTTCACGGGTGTGCCAGTACTCGCCGGCGAGGGCGCCGATCAGGGGCCCGGCAAAGAGACCGATCGGCATGAAGAACAGCCCGACGATGCTGCCGACGAACGTGCCCCACAGCGCCTTGCGGCTGGCACCGACCCGCTGCGCACCCACCACTGTGGCCAGCACGTCCACCAGCAGCGAGAGCAGGGTCAGTACGCCCAGCGCGACCAGGGTCGGCCAGCCGACGTGGGCGAAGCCGTCGGCCCACGCAGCCAGCAGCAGTCCGATGAACACCAGCGGGATGCCGGGGAGGGCCGGAAGGATGATTCCGGCGATGCCGACGAGGACAAAAATGACCGCTAGCAGATATAAGATGAATGAGAGTCCCATGCTGTCCCGTATGGTGGTCGTTTTGGGGTTGACAGTGAAAGATTTTGCCAGTTGATTTTTCGTTTTGGGCGGGTTAAGTTGCAGTCGCTGAGCTTGGCAAGGTCACCGTGGATCGTGGCCTGATGAAGCAAGATCTTCCCGATCCGCTGCATCGATGCACCTCGCTTCCCCCTTGCTTGTCAGCCGCCCACCAGGCGTTTCCTACAACAAGAGAGAGTCACCAGGGAGTTAGTGAGATGTCTGATCGCGAGACCGGTACCGTCAAGTGGTTCAACGATGCAAAGGGCTTCGGCTTCATCAGCCGTGAAAACGGCGAAGACGTGTTCGTGCACTTCCGTGCCATCCAGACCCAGGGCTTCAAGAGCCTGAAGGAAGGCCAGAAGGTCACCTTCACCGTCGTGCAGGGCCAGAAGGGCCTGCAGGCCGACGCCGTTCAGCCGACCTGATCGCGCTGCATACCGTCAAATGAAAAGGCCCGCGCAAGCGGGCCTTTTCTTTGCCATCGGCCCGATGCAGGTCAGCGCAGGATGACCTTGCCGTTGACTACGCGCACGTAGGTGTTCTCGCGGATGCCGCCGAGGTCGCGCTGGTTGACCACGATGGTGCGGCCATCGTCCATGCGCACGCTGATGTCGTAGGTGTCGCTGGTCACGTTCTTCTGGATCTGGTTGCCGGCCAGTGCGCCACCGACCGCGCCTGCAGCGGCGGCGATGTTCTTGTTGCCACGGCTGCCGCCGGTGTGGTCGGAGATCTCGTGGCCGGCCACGGCGCCGACGATGCCGCCCAGGATCGCGCCGGTCGCGCTGGGCGCGGTACGGCCGGACTGCACGGTGTTGATGCGGGTCACGATGCCGCAGTCGGCGCAGCGGCCCTGGTTGTAGCCACCATTGTTGCCGTAGCCGCCATTGTTGTAGCCGTTGTTGTAACCACCACCGCCGTAGCCGGGCGAGGTGGCACAGCCAGCCAGGGCAAGGGTAGCGATGGCGCTGGCGGCGATGAGCTGGATCTTCATGGGGCGTCTCCTGGCCGTGAAGGCGGGTGTCTGGGGTGGTACTGCGTCATGCAGCAGGGTGGACGAATCGTCCCCTTTTGAACGTGAACAAGGCGCCAACCGCGCAGGCCTTGTCCGGCTGCAGGATGAATGCGGCTCAGCGGAAGTCCTGGTGGCAGGCGCGGCAGTCGGCCTGCACCGTTTCCACCACCTGGGCCAGGGCCGTGCAGTTGCTGGGCGGCGCAGCCAGAGCGGCGTTGAGGTTGCCGCGCAGCTGGCTGGCATGTTGCTGGAACTGCGCGCTGTCCTTCAGCCCGGGAAAGGCCAGGTCCAGGTCGTTGGACAGCAGGCGCATCGCCTGCAACCGCGGCACGCTGTCGGCCAGGCTGCAGCGGTTCTGCTGCTGGGCCTGCTGCAGCAGCTGTGATTGCCGTTGCATCACCTGCATCAGGCTGTCCGGGAACGGATCGCGGCGGGCCTGCAGGGCGCGGCCGACCATCACCGTGGCGATCAGGCCGATCAACAGGCCCAGGCCGAGCACGAACAGATAGCGGTAGGCGGTGGACGGGCGGCGGGGCGGGCTGGCGTTCATGGCGGGCTCTCCGGACGTGCAACGGTGGGTTCGATGCCGGCGCGCTGCAGGCGCTGGCGCCTGCACGTTAAAATAGCCGGATGAACGAACAGGTCAAACAACGCTTCGCCGGCATCGAACGGCTGTATGGCGTGGGCGCGCTCGAGCGCCTGCAGGGCAGCCGCGTGGCGGTGGTGGGCATGGGTGGCGTTGGCTCGTGGGTGGTGGAGGCATTGGCCCGTTCGGCGGTGGGTCACCTGACCCTGATCGATGCCGATGACATCTGCGTGTCCAACACCAACCGGCAACTGCCGGCGATGGAAGGCAACTACGGCCGCAACAAAGCCGAGGCGATGGCCGAACGCTGCCGCGCGATCAACCCGGACATCGAGGTCGATGCCGTACAGGCGTTCCTGACGGTGTCGAACATGGCCGAACTGCTGGACCGTGGCTTTTATCTGGTGATCGATGCCTGCGACAGCTTCCGGGTCAAGGTCGAGACGATTGCCTGGTGCCGCCGCCGCAAGCTGCCGCTGCTGACCGTGGGTGCCGCCGGTGGCCGTACCGATCCCACCCTTGTGCGCATCCGCGATGTCTCGCGCACCGAGCACGACGCCATACTGGCGTTGATCCGCAAGAAGCTGCGCAGCGAGTTCAACTTCCCGAAGAATGCCAAGCGCTACTTCGGCGTGCCGGCGGTGTATTCGCTGGAGAATGTGAAGTACCCGCAGGCCGATGGCAGCGTCTGTGGCATCCGCCCGAACCTGGGCGCTGATGCGGCACTGAAGCTGGACTGCGGCGCGGGCCTGGGTGCGGCGACCCACATCACCGGTGCGTTCGCGTTCGCGGCGGTCGGCAAGGCGCTGGAAATGCTGCTGGAGCCGAAGAAGGTGAAGGCCGAAATGGTCGAGGATCACGCTGACGCGTGATGGTAGTGCCGGCCGCTGGCCGGCAACTCCGGAATGATTGAATCAGCGCAGATGCCGGCCAGCGGCCGGCACCTACCGTTGCATTGCGGGCAGCGCGAACAGCCGCCGCGCGTTCTCCGTCGTGGCCTGGGCCACCGCGTCCAGCTCCATCCCGCGTAGCGCCGCCACGTGGCGGGCGATGATCGCCAGCCGTGCCGGTTCGTTGCGCTGGCCGCGGATGCCGGCGTCAGGCTGGTCCGGAGCGTCGGTCTCCAGCAGCAGCTGTTCCAGCGGCATCTCGCGCACCAGCCGCTGCAGGCGTTGCGCGCGTTCGTAGGTCAACGGGCCGCCGAGCCCGAGCAGGAAGCCCTGCCTGTGCAGTTGCGCTGCCTGTTCTGGACTGCCGGAAAAGCTGTGCACCACGCCGCGCAGGCCGCCGACGCGACGGATCGCGGCGATCACCGCATCCACCGCGCGCCGTGCATGCACGATCACCGGCAGCTCGAACTCACGGGCCAGTTCCAGCTGACCGATGAAATATGCCTGTTGCGCCTCGGCATCCAGGCCTTCAACGAAAAAGTCCAGACCACATTCGCCGATCGCGCAGGGGCGTTCGCGTTCGATCCACTCGCGCAGCAGCGGCAGGTGCCCAGGCTGGTGCTCGGCCAGGAACATCGGATGCAGGCCGTAGGCTGGGTACAGCCGCGGCGCCTGCTGGCAGACCTCGCGCAGCTTCGGCCAGCTGGCTGCGGTCACCGCCGGCACCACCTGCTGGTGCACGCCAGCGGCCTGCGCACGCTCGACCACCGCGGCTCGGTCGCGGTCGAACTCGCTGGCGTCCAGATGGCAATGGCTGTCGACCAGCAGGCTCAATGCTGCTCCAGCGGCGGAGGCGTGGTGGCGTTGCGGCGCTTCCAGTTGGCCAGCAGCAGGGTGCCGAAGCCGAGCACCAGCTCATCGACGAACGGAATCGGGTCCGGGATGAACAGGGTCAGCGCGAACAGGCCCGCGGTGAGCTTGAACAGGGTGGGGTAGCGCAGCCGGCGCGCCCATTGCAGTACCGGCAGCAGCATCGGGTTGGCCATGGCGGGGGTCCTCCTGGGGAATATGCAAACGCTACCACGGGCCCAGCATTTCCCGATGCTGAATGGGTTACGGGAATGAGCAGGAAATGTGGAGATCCCGTTCAGGCAGCGCATGCTGCAATCTGGTTCGAGAACGTTGCGGATGGTCCGCAAGGAGCAGGTCATGAAAAGCACAACTACAACTGTCCTGGTCGCAGCGGGCGCGCTGCTGGTCGGTGGCATCGCCACTGCCGCCTTCATGAAGAGTGGCGACAAATCGCCCGATTCCATCAGCGCCGGAACCCCCAATGGTGAATCGCGCCTGGTCGATGGCAACGCCACCGACGATGGCGCGCGTGGTGACACTCTCGACCCGACCGCACCGCGTGGGCTGGAATATGCCGATGTGCTGAAGGTCGACCCGATCACCGAGAAGCAGAAGGCCTACGCCACCGTGATCGGCACCGATGCGGTGCGCGAGACCTCCACCACCCAGACCCCGCATGAAGTCTGCCAGGACGTGACGGTGCAGGAGCGACTGCCGGAACGTGACGGCAACGTCGGCGGTACCGTGGTCGGTGCTGTGGTGGGTGGCCTGCTGGGCAACCAGGTCGGCGGCGGCAATGGCAAGAAGGCCGCCACTGCGGCCGGCGCGGTGGCCGGTGGCTTCATCGGCAACCAGATCGACAAGCGCCATGTGGGTGGCCGCGTGGTCAACCGCACCGAGCGCCAGTGCCACACCGAGACCGCGACCTCCGAGTCGAGCCGCGTCACCGGCTACAACGTGACCTACCGCAACGAGGACGGCACCACCGGCACCATGCGCATGGCCAGCAAGCCGGGCAACCGCATTGCCATGGGTACCAACGACGTGGTGAAGGGGTACAACGTGACCTACCGCTATGACGGCGCCGAGAAGACGGTGCGCATGGACAACAAGCCGGCCAGCGATCGCCTGCCGGTGGTCGATGGCCAGCTGGTCACGCAGACCGCTGCTGCCGGTGCCACGGCGGCCAGCACGCGCCAGTAATCCAGACGCCGCATGCAGTACCTGACGGGCCGGCTTATGCCGGCCCGTTTCGTTGCAGCCGGCGAAATTCATCCGCGCGGGGCGCGAATCCACCATCATGGACGCTTCCTTCGACATGGAGCCGGCATGAGCATCTTCGACCTGCGCATCGAAACCGAGCGCCTGATCCTGCGCCCGCTGCTGCGCGAGGACTACGAACCGTATCTGGCGTTCTGCGCCGATGAGGAAACGATGCGCACCCTCGGTGGCGTGCAGCCGCCTTCGGTGGCCTGGCGTGGCTTCTGCAGCCTGGCTGGCGCCTGGCAGCTGTTTGGCTTCTCGATGTTCAGCGTGATCGAGAAATCCAGCGGTGACTGGATCGGGCGGATGGGGCCCTGGCAACCGCAGGACTGGCCCGGTACCGAGGTCGGCTGGGGCATCCGTCATGCCAGCTGGGGCCGGGGCTATGCGCCGGAAGCGGCGGTTGCAGCAATCGATTGGGCGTTCGACACGCTGGGCTGGGACGAAGTGATCCACACCATCGCCGAGAACAACGACAACTCGCGGGCCGTGGCGCGCAAGCTCGGCAGCACGCTGCTGCGGATGGGGGAGTTGCCAGCGCCGTACAACGACAAGCCGATGCAGATCTGGGGCCAGTCGCGCGAGCAGTGGCGGCAGCGCGCGCGCTGAGCCTTGCCCGGTAGTGCCGGGGGCGGGGGGGCCCCCCCCCGGGGGGGGGGGGGGGGGGGGGGGGGGGGCGGCGCGGGGGGGGGGGGGGGGGGGG